>CAZNHN010000614.1:1087-1569 GCA_964572415.1 uncultured Phaeodactylibacter sp. | reverse complement strand
TTCAACCGGCAGGCCTTCTTTTCCGAATAACTGATACACCTCTCCGGCCAGCTTGGCACTCAGAAATTCTCCTTTGGGATCGGCCCAGAGGTCTTCGGCAGCACTGGCGACATAGACCGGACGGGGTGCCATCAGGCTGATGAGCATGTGCTGGTCTACCGGCAAATCTGATTCATTGTCATTGTACTGGTTGAAATTTTCGTTGAACCAGTGTGGGAAAGCGGTATTGATACGAGCCACTGTTTCCCCGAAGCGGCGGCGGGAGAGGGCGGCCCCTCCGCAACCGGAATCATTGGAGAGGGTAATGGCAAAGCGTTCGTCGGTGGCACCGGCCCAGAGAGCGGCTTTGCCTAGGCGGGAGTGGCCAATGACCGCTACCTGGCTGGCATCAATGTCATTGTCTGTCTCTAAGTAATCCAGCGCACGAGAAAGGCCCCAGGCCCAGGCAGCGATGCTGCCCCACTCATCATCGGCGGGCTTTT
>CAZNHN010000614.1:0-1077 GCA_964572415.1 uncultured Phaeodactylibacter sp. | reverse complement strand
CCTGCATCGGAGCGGTTCTGTTTGAACTCTTCAAAATGCGGATGGACACCGTTCTGGAAGCCATCGTCATAGTCGGGGTCAATATCGCCGTAGTAGATGTTGATGAGGGCGTAGCCCCGGTCAATGATACGCTCTACTGGCCAGCGACTAACCCGCACGCCTCTGGATTCTTCATCCGCCTGGTTGCCTTCAATCTCAAAGCCCTTATTGTTCCTAACCCAACTCTCACTGATGCTGATGCGCGGGTCGGGATGGATGGTATGATTACCGTAGAAATTAAGGCCCAGGAAGGCCGGTACGGGCTGTACGGCATCATTGGGAATGAACATCAGCAGACTCATGTCGTGGGAGCCTTGATCGTTGCTGAAAGTCACCTTCACTTCCCGGAGCGTAGCCGCTCCGTCCAGGGCTTCAGGATAGTTGGCGGTGACTTCAAAATCTATTTTAATATCCGCCTCTGGTACCTTTCCGTAAACGTGTTCGGCAAAAAGCGATAAGATCTCCGGGCGACGCACTTCGCGCCAGGTCTGAGCGTCTTTTACTTTTCTACCATCGCTAAGGGTCAGCGGATCGGGCAGCGTATAGTCAGGTACTTTGGCCTCGTCATAATTGTACTGGTCGTGGTCTGACTGGGCAAGGGTTATGTTGTGGCTTATTAGCATAAGGGTGAGGATGTATAAGTAGTGTTTCATTGTAGGTATGGTCAGGTTGGATACAAATTACATAAAAAATAAAAGTAGTACACAGTGCGGGGATAGAAATTAAGGTTGGAATGGAAGTTTCTTATGCCTCACGACAAAAAAATAGGAGTAGATACCTTCACTTACTTTTTGACAAAATGTTGACTTTATTCTGGTATGAAAAAAAATTACCTATTGCCTCTGACCAAAACAAAATATTGTGAATATGATTTACTTGCCAGTAGAAACAGCTTAGATATCTAATGAAGATGTATTACTCTTTTTCATCGCCAAATTTAATATTGTATTCGTGTTGGCACTTATAAGATCTCAAAAAACTAATTAGGGATCATTGAAGAAAAAATCTACCCATATAAAAAGAGGGCTTGATCCAGAC
>CAZNHN010000613.1:0-1569 GCA_964572415.1 uncultured Phaeodactylibacter sp. | reverse complement strand
TTCCAAATTGTAGAGGTTTTGAAAGCCGGCCTCCTGCAATTGCCTTACGGCCCGTGCCGACCGCTGTCCGCTCCGGCAATGCAGGACCAAAGGCGTTTCCTCTGAAAGCTCGCTGCTGCGGCTGGAAAGTTCAGCCATCGGTATCAGCCGTCCGCCCAGGTTGGCGATTTCGTACTCGTAGGGCTCCCGAACGTCTATCAATTGGTGAGGCATGCCCTGCTGACGCCATTCCGCCAAATCCCTTACAGTGACAGATGGCATTGGCTTTGCAGGAGCAGGATTGCAAAACTGATCGTAATCGATTAAGTGCCCGATTTGCACTTCCGGGTTCTTTACAATCTTAATCGTTCGGGACAGAAGGGTGGCGGCATCGAAAAGGTAGAGTTTGCCATCCAGTGGCTCCCCAATCTGTGCCAGCACCTTAATGGCTTCATTCGCCTGCATGCTGCCGATAATGCCAGGCAGTACACCTAGTACGCCTCCTTCGGCGCAATTGGGCACTAGCTCGGGTGGGGGAGGAGTGGGGAAAATATCCCGGTAGTTGGGGCCCCGGCTGCCATCTTTCCGCAGGAGGTTGAAGACCGAGACCTGCCCTTCAAACCGGTAAATGCTACCGTACACCAGAGGTTTTCCTTCCAGCACACAGGCATCGTTGCTTAGGTAGCGGGTGGGAAAGTTGTCGGTGCCGTCGATAACCAGGTCGGCCTGACGGATCAGCTCGCGGGCGTTCTCCCTGGAAAAAGGGGCAACAATTGCGCTGATCTCAATTTGCGGGTTCAGCCTGCGCAGGTGGTTAGCTGCCGCTTCCGCCTTGGGATGCCCCATATCTGCTTCTGTGAAAAGAACCTGCCGCTGCAGGTTGCTCATTTCCACCCGGTCAAAATCAACGATGGTCAGGTGCCCGATGCCAGCTGCTGCCAGATACAGCAGTACCGGACTGCCCAGCCCGCCTGCGCCGATCACCAGCACCCGGCTTTGCTTTAACCTTACCTGACCCTCCGGTCCAAATCCGGGAATCGCCAGGTGCCGGGCGTAACGCTTTATTTCAGCCGCATTTAACCCCTCCATGACGCAACAGAATTAGCTCGTTTTGAAATAAATACAGAATTAATCGGATAGAAATTTTTATTATTCAATATAAATTGGGATTTTTGACATATATAATCGGTTTTTGGGATAGCCTCTCTCCTCTGAAATTCAAAGGAGGGAGGTTTTTTAGTTTCCGGGCTTTATCAGAATGCTTTGTTTGAAGTCTTTTTCGAGCAGTAGCTGAATGTTAGTCAAAACAACTTCGCCCATCGTCCGGCAATCCTCAAAGCGTTTGTTTTTGTGGTGGTGCGCCAGCCCATCTGCCAATTCCCTGGTCTTCTCCGGCGTCGAGATCTCATCCTTCATCATAACGTCCATCAACGCCTTGAATTGTTTTTGTGAAGTCTTGACCCGTCCGGCGATCAGGCTGCGTTCTTCCAGCTGGTACTGCTTGACAGTTTCCGGGGTCATGTGCTGCATGCCCAGGTATATAATAGGGTCGTTTTCCCGGAAATACTGCGGCAGGTAAAATCCCTTTCT
>CAZNHN010000612.1:0-1574 GCA_964572415.1 uncultured Phaeodactylibacter sp. | reverse complement strand
AAGAAGAAGAAAGCTCAATCTTCGCTTTCTCCGCTGCATCCTTCAGGCGCTGCAGGGCCATAGGGTCCTTCCGCAGGTCGATGTTTTCCTGCTCCTTGAAAGAAGCTGCCAGGTGATCAATAATCACGCGGTCGAAGTCATCACCACCAAGGTGCGTATCACCATTGGTAGACTTCACTTCGAAAACGCCTTCGCCCAGTTCCAGAATGGAAATATCGAAGGTACCACCACCGAGGTCGTATACAGCAATTGTGGCATCCTGATCGCGCTTGTCCAGGCCATAGGCCAGTGCAGCCGCAGTAGGCTCATTGATGATTCGGCTAACCTTAAGGCCGGCGATTTCGCCTGCTTCTTTGGTTGCCTGACGCTGAGAGTCATTGAAGTAGGCAGGAACAGTTACAACTGCTTCTGTCACTTCACTGCCCAGAAAGTCTTCAGCTACTTTCTTCATTTTCTGAAGCACCATCGCTGAAATCTCCTGTGCGGTGTACATCCGTCCGTCAATATCTACACGAATGGTATCGTTATCTCCTTTGACAACCTTGTAAGAGGAGCGGTCTACTTCACCTGCCACCTCACTGTACCGTTGCCCCATGAAACGCTTGATGGACGATATGGTACGCTGTGGGTTGGTGATTGCCTGCCGCTTAGCCGGGTCACCAATTTTACGCTCACCATTGTCCATGAATGCGACTACCGAGGGGGTCGTGCGCCGGCCTTCGTCATTAGGAATGACAACGGGCTCGTTACCCTCCATCACAGCCACACAAGAGTTGGTCGTACCTAAGTCGATCCCAATAATTTTACCCATATTATGTGCTTTTGAATTTTGTTCTTTTAGTTTTCAGTCATCGTAACATCAAGCTACATGCCAAGCCGGGCAGCCTGACACTTTCGCTGAAATCGTGGGCTTTTTACTGACAAGTATTCCCGCAATGCCCCGGCGGGGACTGACAGAATGACAAAACGGCAGGAAATGGCAGTGACGATTCTCATCTGCCAGGGATGGAGACCGCCTTATCTTTGCGCAACTTTTAAAATCCGACCTGTATGCTGATCTTCAAGGAATTCACTTTCGATGCCGCCCACTTTCTGCCTAAGGTGCCACAGGAGCACAAATGCCGCAATCTGCACGGCCATACCTACCGGCTAAAGCTTTTTCTGGAAGGCGAAGCAGACCCGGAAATGGGCTGGGTGGTGGACTTCGGAGAGGTAAAAAAAGCCTGGAAGAAGGTAGAACCCCTGCTCGACCATCAGTATTTAAATGATGTGCCGGGGCTGGAAAACCCTACTGTGGAAAATATTGCGCCCTGGATTTGGCGAAAGCTCAAGCCCGAGCTGCCCCAACTGGCAAAAATAGAACTTTGGGAAACGCCTACGGCAGGGGTATTTTACGAAGGAGAACGCTCAAAAGGTTAGTACGTAGCCAATGACCAATAATAAGGTATAGCTTCCCCACCAACCTACCGGTGTATAAGCTGCCGGAGCAATGCCGAAGCGGTAATACAGATAAAGGCAAAGCAATAATTTATCTATAGTGTAAGCAATAACGGTTGCCCAGGCTACGCCCAAAA
>CAZNHN010000611.1:0-1596 GCA_964572415.1 uncultured Phaeodactylibacter sp. | reverse complement strand
CGTTAGTGCGCTGGACCAAGAGCTGCAGCGGGCTGTGTTTTCCAATTATATCACTGATTTGCAAATGGGTATTGCTGCGCCTGGCGTGGGCATCTACTCTACAGTGCCCGGCAGCGAATATGCCACTTACAGTGGTACTTCCATGGCTTGCCCTTATGTGGCGGGCTTAGTCGGGCTGCTCAAAAGTATCAACCCTGAACTAACCACCGAGGAAGCCTACGACATCCTTCATCGTACTGGCAAAAACACCAAGAACACTTCTGAGACAGGCCGCTTGATACAACCCCACGCTGCACTGGCAGCACTTGTTTCTAGTTCGTAAATTAAATATTACTTTTGTCAAAAACGATGGCGAAGTTCAGGATGAACCACAGCCGGCAGGGCAAAGGCAGTAGCGGCATGGTTGTTCGCGTAGGCGTTTGTGCAGCGCTGATAGCGGGGCTGCTGTTTATTTACAGCATGTTCGCTAGCGATTTTTTTGCCGTTGAAACGGAGCCTGATGCAGAGCTAGCCTTCTTGGCGCCGAAGGGTGGGGAAGGGGAAGTCATCTACCACGATACTTATTTACTGTCTTATTCGGAAGCCCATGAACTGGCAGAGTGGGTTGCTTACCGGCTGACGAAATCGGAGCTTAATCAACCTTGGTTGAAGCGCGAGGACAACTTCCGTCCGGACCCGAAAGTCTCGACACGTTCGGCAGACCCTGCTGACTACAGACGCTCTGGATACGCCCGGGGGCATTTATTGCCAGTTGCAGACCGCGCCTACAGCCGGGCGGCCCAGCTCTACGCCGAGGCCTACGAGCTGTCCGAGACCTTTTACATGAGCAACACCAGCCCGCAGGCCCGCCACTTTAATGGAGGGGTTTGGCGGGAGCTGGAAGAATTGACCCGGGACTGGGCAAAGGAAGCGGGCCAACTCTATGTCGTGACTGGCCCCGTGCTTGAGATGACGCCTAAGGGCACTATAGGCAACAACCAAGTGACCGTCCCTGCTGCCTATTACAAGGTATTGCTCGATTTGGAGGAGCCACAGCTGCGGGGCATCGGTTTTATCATCCCCAATACCGTTACTTATGAGCCGCTGCGTACCTTTGCTGCATCTATTGATGAGGTAGAGCAGCTGACCGGGCTTGACTTCTTTGCAGAATTTATGCCGGAAGAGGTGGAGCAGGAAATAGAAGCCAATGCAGATACAGGCCGCTGGCGCTTCAGCGAATCGAAATATCGAAAACGAATAGAACACTGGAACAAGCAATAAAATATGTCAAAACAAGACGCTTTCATTCAGGAAATTGAAAAAGGATACACCTTCGAAGGGCCTTACTTCGACTTGGGTGGTGCCATGCTCAAAGGCGAATGTATGACCAACACCTTGGTCCGCTTACCCCTAAGCACGCTCAACCGGCACGGGCTTATCGCAGGTGCTACGGGCTCTGGCAAAACCAAAACCTTACAGATCATCGCCGAGCAGCTGTCGAGTGCGGCTGCCGCTTCTTTGCCGGTTATCCGATCACCCCGGCCACAACGATCGCCGAGATCCTCGCAGAACGGCTGCCCCAGGTGAGCGGTAAATTCATCCAAATGGAAGACGAAA
>CAZNHN010000610.1:0-1603 GCA_964572415.1 uncultured Phaeodactylibacter sp. | reverse complement strand
CTGCTCCGCCCGCTTGTGGTACTGTTGAATGGCGGCAGCAACTTCCTTCACCGGATCGGGCCCATAATAATGTACTATATGCTCGTAATTGCTTAGGCCTTTGAGCCGCTGAATCAGTTCCTCCGAAGTTAGCGCACGCACCTCCGCCTCCTCCAGACGGTATCGGAAGGGCGAGTCGGCACCATAACGGGCATAGCTGCCCAGCGCCCGGCGCAGGACAAAATTGCGATTCTGCTTGGCATGCTCGCGCCGCTTAATCACATCAGCTTTCATGTTTGCCAGAGCCTGCTCATCGGGCTGTAGGTTGGCCATCACATGCTCCATGAGACGAATGCCCTCGGACATTGACTCGCTCAGCCCGCTGATCGTCAGATAGGTGTAGTCGTTATTGACGTGCACATCGAAGGATAAGCCCAGGCGGAAGAACTGCCGCTGCAACTCGGCCGCACTGTAGCGGTCTGTACCAAGATATGGCAGGTAGGCAATAGCCATGGACAGGGTGCGGTCGGATAGCTTATTCAGCTCGAAAACATAATCGAGGCGGAACAATTCATTGCGGTAATTGTGGACATACTCCAGGCGGAGCCCCGGCTGCAATTCCAGCTGCTGAATACCCTTTTCAAAATCCGCAAATACCGGTGCCATAGGTGGCGTTTCTTCCGAAAGGAAGTCCTGTGCGTATTCCGACAGGCGGTTGCGTTCCAGCTGCACGGCATTGATGGGCGGTTTTTCCACCTTGATGACGTTGGGGTCATCGCCCTGCTGCTTGTAGATTACTACCCGGTTGTCGCCCAGATTAGTTTGCGCAAATTCCATCACATCCGCTTTGGTCACCTTCTCCCACCAGTCGAACCGGCTGACCATCCGCCCCCAGTCAACGCCCAAGACAAAGGCTTGCGTGATGAGGTCTACGCGGCCGCGGTTGCTCTCGGTAAGCTTGACCTCCCTCAGCCGGATATCTTTGATGGCCGCTTCCAGCATCCAATCCGCAAAGTCGCCCTCCCGGAGGCGTTGTACTTCGCCCATGAGCAAGGCTTCCACTTCTTCCATGGTTTGCCCTTCCCGGGGGCGGGCTACCAGTCCGAGTGCAGTGTAGTCCTGAAACTGCCAGGACCAGGCACTCCCATCGAGGACGCGCTGCTGCTGATTTAGATTGAGGTCAAGCAGCCCTGCCTGATAGTTGTACAAGAGGTTCTGAATGAGCGACAGCATCATGGGGTCATCTGAAGCGGCGCCCTGAAAGCGCCAGGCAATATCCACAAAGGGAGCTTCCTGCCCCCAGGCCTCCAGCCTTACCGGCTCCTTAATCGGTGGGGCCGGCTCGTAGCTAAACGGAGGTACAGCACCGGGCTCGAAGACACCGAAGTGGGCTTCCGCCAGCGCTACGGCCTGTTCCGGCTCAAAGTCACCGGACAGGATGAGCGCCATGTTATTCGGCACATAGTAGGTGCGGAAAAATTCCTGTATTTTCTTTTGGGAAGGGCTGCGCAGATGCTCGGCAGAACCGATCGTTGTCTGCGTGCCGTAGGGGTGGTTGGGGAACAAGGCTTCCCGGATCATCCGGTTCACCTTTCGGTTATCCTGATCCTGCCCGATATTGAAC
>CAZNHN010000609.1:0-1610 GCA_964572415.1 uncultured Phaeodactylibacter sp. | reverse complement strand
GAATCATCAAAGCCCTCACAGCTTCGTCTCATCCCAGAAATCTGAAAAATCTTATAATTCGGAGACCAGTTTCCAAGTATGCTACTCTGAAGGAACCCGCCCCCACAGCGCTGCCAGTTCACCCCATTGATTTTGCAGGCGAAGGTGCCCTCTCCGGTGGTGGTGATGGGCGGCAGCTCATCGGGCTGTGCGATGGAGGCTTCGTCGGTCTTGAAGAGCGGCTTATCGCACCCGCCCCACAGCAGGGGAACGGCGAGCAGGTAGGTGAGCAATAGGCATCTGTTGTTGAAAGTACGCCGGGTGAAGGAATCGACTTCGTTGTAAAACTACGTCGAACGGCGAGTGCATCCGGCGAGAATAAGATTTAAAAGCACACAAAGCTACTCCCCCTTAAACGCCTTAATCACCGCCTCCAAAGCCGCAGCGTCCAACCACAGCTCAGGGGCGCTGTCAAGCTCGTAAAACGTGAGGTATACTTTTTCGGGCCAGTCGAAGCGCTGAAGCTGCTCCACAGCGGTATGTAGCGCTTCCGGAGTTACCGTTTCCAACCGGATGAGGTCGCCTTCGTACAGATAGTGCCCCTGGAGGAAAGTCCCCTGCACCACCTCGTACCGCCCGCCTTTCATGTCATAGAAGCGCTCCGGGTCCGACAAGTCATTGGCCGAAAGGCCGCTCAGCAAGCGGATCATGGCGCCCTCCCGGAACAAGACGCCCCACTGAAAAGCAGGCAGGGCCAAATCGAGCGGCAAAACATAGGACCGGGCTTGCAAATAGGGAGCCGCAGCCGTAGGATTAAGGATGGAATTGGGCTCCTCCCATTGATGGACCTCCCCCATATTGTAGTACATGAGCATGCCGCGGTCAACGGGCGGTACACCGGTCTGCTCCGGATAACGCAGCTGATGCAGCCGTATGGTGGCAGACAACGCAATGCCCTGCTCTAAGAGCCGCTCCCGGCAGATTTTCAGCAGGCGAAAGTAGACCTCCCGGGTACTTTGCGTCCAGTCACAGTCCAGCTGCACCTCGGGCATGGCCGATAGGTTTAAGGTTTCGGCGAGTTCCAGCACTTTGCTGATCAGCTTTTCTGCGAAAGGGGGTACATCCTGTACAGGCAGCAGGGTGAAGCTGCGGTTGGTTATGAATATGGTAGGCACCCACTCTACCTCAAAGGTGTTCAGCGGTTGCTTGGGCTCCAGGTAAGCGAGGGGCGCCGGAGCCTTCAGGTTTTCGTCCCAGTCTACATCAAACAACCGCAAATAGATGCGCTCTGTAGCCAGTCCGCGCACCAGTTGCCGGGCCTCAGGCGCCGGGTCGAAGGTGGTTTTCCAATGGTAAAAGGCAGGATGCACCGTGGTAGTGGAGGGCGTGCTGCACCCGCTCAGCAAGAGCAGTATAGCACCGGTGAATGCATATTTCAACCACCGGATCATATCAGCCCCTCCCGGATCAGGTCATGCAAATGGACAAAGCCTTTGTAGGTGCCTGCTTCATCGGTGACCACCAGCTGCGTGATGCTGTTTTTGCGCATAACCTGCAGGGCTTTGACCGCCATTGCATTTTCGGCAATGGTTTTTGGGCCAGCAGTCATGATATCTCTTGCCAGGAGGTTG
>CAZNHN010000608.1:0-1612 GCA_964572415.1 uncultured Phaeodactylibacter sp. | reverse complement strand
ATCATGGCAGTGTTGATAGTAACTGTACCTAAAAGATACTCATCTCCCAGTCGGAAACCATGAAAATCGCTCCCTCCTGTTTTGAATCCGTTACCGTCACCAACACCTGTGGTAGTGCAACAGATAGTACTGACCTGCAGCCTATTGGGTGCGAGAATTGCTTCTACGTCCCCAATGCCTTCTCTCCAAATGACGATGGCATCAACGACGGGTTTCTGCCCATAGATCTGTGCCCGGTGCAAAACTACCGCCTGCAGATTTTCTCCCGCTGGGGCGGGCCTTTGTTCGAAAGCGACCAGCTTGGGCAAAGCTGGGATGGAAGATCCGGCAATGAACCAATGAACCCAGGTGCCTATATCTGGCAGCTGACCTACGAACAGGCCGGGCAGCAACAGGTGCAGTCCGGGATGGTGCATTTGATCCGATAGTATGGGCCTGTAGTACGTGGAGTGACTTTGCTGTAATTAAACGTCCAAACAATTAGCGGTTTTCGTACTTCTATTATAGGAACCGCAAAAACTCCACAAACACATTTCCATGCAAAAGACATCTTTACTATTCCTTTTAGTGCTATGCCCGTTTTTTCTACTTGCCCAGTATAAAACAGTCAACCTTGACTTTGAAAGCACCTATATTGGGGATAACAACCCGATTCCGGCGGAGACCAATATCCTCTTCACAGGGTCTATACCGTCCTACATTGACCGGGTGGAGTTGAATATCAAGCCTGCCAAAGGCAAGTCCAACGTACTACACTCGGCCCTATGGCAGCGCCCACTGGACAATAAGGAAAAGACCTATAGCCTGCCGGTAAACTACAAGTTTAGGTCCTCATCCAATTATGATATTGAAGTCTTGTACTTTCAAACCCTGGGCAATGCTCAGCGCACAGACCTCATACAGACCCTCAACAACCGTCTGCAATTGTTCCTGGAAACGCAGCTCACTCAGGAGTCCAAAACCATCGAATGGGAAAGCAAACCCAAGCGCCTGCTGCAGGAGATGAACGACTTACTGGAAGCCGATCTTCAAAACTACCGCACCAGTATTGCCGCACCTTCCCGGGAGCTGTCCAGCCTGGTGGCCCTGCAGATGGGGAAAATGGCGGATATGCGCATGCGGGACAGCGTGGGGCAGGTCAGAATGGCGGAAGAACGGGTACTGCTGCGGCAACTGCTAAAGGACGAGCTCGATCGCATGCTGCCCGCACCGCTTTACAAAATTGCAGATGCCCGTTTACTGGAAGACTGCCCGACCGAGTCCAAAAAAGGAGCCCTGGCGGTCAATGCCGGCTACGGAGGCGTTTACTTCAGTGGCGACCTTGGAGAAGACCTGGATTACGATACGGCGCCCTACGTGGGTTTGTCCTTCCCCTTAGGCAACAGTGCCTTTGCCCCCCGCTTTTTTAGCAATACGTACATTGGATTTGGCTTATTCCTGCAAGACTTTGAAAATGCAGACGAGCAAAAGCTCACTGGCCCCATCACCGGGCTGCCCATTTACGCCAGTCTGGACTACAAGCTTTTCCAGTTTGTCTACCTGAATCTGGGAGCCACTTTATTGGAAGAAACCACCGTCGGCGACCGGCAGGAACTCTTTGTGCGCCCCTTCA
>CAZNHN010000607.1:0-1616 GCA_964572415.1 uncultured Phaeodactylibacter sp. | reverse complement strand
CGTCTACGATATCGTTGGCCAGAAAGGCTATTACCGCGATGCCATTTTCCCATTGGGAGAATCCTCTTCCGACAACATTGATGAGCAGACCGGCGACAACGGCGATTTTGGCTTCCATTACAAAGCCATCAGCGACTACCGCTGGGTGCCGGACAATCCCTTTTTCATGGCCCGCTGGTACGACTCTTACCGGGGCATTTTCCGGGCAAATATCCTTTTAGAGAAGCTGCCCGAAATAGACATGGATGAAGCAACCAAGCGACAGTATGCGTCTGAGGCAAAATTTCTCAGAGGCCTCTTTTATTTTACTTTGATCATTTCTTATGGTGATGTGCCACTCATCACCGAAGTGCTGACCCGAGACGAATACAGTGAACTGGGCCGTACCGACCAGGCACTGGTCTATGCCCAGGTAGAACAGGATCTGATAGAGGCAGTGGATGGACTACCGGTCAGCTTTGATGGAGGCTCCGACCTGGGTAGAGCGACGCGAGGTTCCGCCCTGGGACTCCTCAGCCGGGTGTACCTGTACCAAAGCAAATGGCAGGAAACGGTAGATGCCAGCGAAGAGGTGATCGCCCTCAATCAGTATAACCTGGTGGATGACTACGGTAGCATGTTTGACGGTACCAACGAAAACAGTGAAGAGACCCTTTTTGAGATGCAGTCTGTAGCACGGGCACCCAGCTTCTGGAGTGGACAGTCCGAAAACCTTTATAGTGTGATGTGGAGCCCGATGATCGGCTGGGCCAACTGGTATACACCTAGTGTAGATCTGATTCAATCTTTTGAGGAAGGTGATCGGCGACGTAAGGAGTCCCTGCTGCTGGTGGGAGCTAATGACTCTATTGACTTAAATGGTGATGGTATCTTAGACCCCTTCCCTGCCCCGGAAATTGGTTCCAATACCGTCTTCTTCACCGACTCCAATGTGCGTAAGTTTCTCCCGGAAGGCAAGCCGCTGAATGATGTGAACAATTTTGACATAAACTTCCCCATCATTCGCTATGCTGAAGTTTTGCTCAACTATGCTGAAGCACTGAACGAACTGGGACGGTCTTCAGAGGCATTGGGCCCGCTCAACGAAGTACGTGCCAGGTCTGAACTACCGCCTGTCAATATAACCGATCAGTCTAGTCTGCGGCAAATGATTTACCACGACCGTAGGATAGAGCTGGTATTTGAGGGGCATCGCTTTTTTGACCTGAAGCGGCAAGGCCGGGCAGAGGAAGTGCTGGGTCCCCTGGGCTGGCAGCCAGGCGTGCACGAGTATTTCCCCATACCGCAGGAAGAGCTTGACCTGAACCCGAACCTGACTCAATACCCTGAATAGGATATGCGTTTAGAGCTTTGTTTTCAAGACAATTTTTTAATCGTGAACGATAAATTTTTTTTACTTAAACTACTCATCTTATTCTCGTCCTGCCAGCCTTGGCAGGACGAGTCTCTTTCTGCCCCTACCCTTTTCCGGGCGCTCTCTCCGGATGAAAGCGGCATTGACTTCGCCAATCACATTCGCGAAAACCAACGCTTTAATTTTCTGACCTATCCCTACAGCTACAATGGTGGCGGCGTGGCCATCGATAAAGATGGCTATGTTCTAAACTGCATTATTC
>CAZNHN010000606.1:0-1619 GCA_964572415.1 uncultured Phaeodactylibacter sp. | reverse complement strand
CAGCGCCCAGAAAAACAGCACATTCGTGATGGCAAACGCCAGGGAAGCATTGTATGGGCTGAATACCGGGGTGTAAAAAGTATTGTAAATCCAGGTTTTGAGTGTCACGGCCTGTCCGCCCGCTTCCCAACTGATAGTGTAGCTCAGTTTTGCAACGAAGCCGGAAAGCACAAAGACGAACAAAGCATTAGCCCCGTACACATAGAAAGGCTTCCCCCAGGTGGCGTGCCCTTTCACATCCGCCAGCCAGTAGATGAAGCTTAGGAAGACGAGGGCAACGCCGCTGCTGTGCAGGACATAGGAGCTGGTCCACAGCGCTTTGTTGATGGGAAAGCCCAGGTTCCAGAGCTCGCTTAACACAATGAGTACGACTCCAGCCCCAAGGAGCCCCAGAAAGCGCCGTCGGTCATCCGCTTCGTTTTTCATCCAGTAGGTGGCCAGCATACCGCTTATGCCTGTGGCAATTGCCGGCAAGGTACTCAGCAGCCCTTCCGGGTCCCAGGTTTTGGATTGGCTCCAGAGGTGCCCGGCACCCAGTAGCGTTCGGTCGAGCCAGGCGCCCAGATTGGTTTCCGGCTCCAAATTGGGCGCGATGCCGCCCGGCACCGGCACAAGGGCCATGATGCCCCAGTAGCCCAGCAGCAACGCCACGGCAATGCCCAATTGCCCCTTCCAGGAAGTATTGAGAAAAAGCAGGGCACAAATGGCATAAACGATGGCGATCCGCTGCAGTACCCCGGGAATGCGCAGGGTGCTGTAATCGGCATACAACAGCCCGATAAGGGCGATGCCTGCGCCGGAAGCCAGAATGAGGTACCACGAACGTTGGGCAAGGGTGGTCTTTACCGGTTTTTGCCCCAGGGCAACGCCACGGAGAAAGAGGCTAACGACAAATACGGCCACAAGTACATAGTGCACCATTAGCAGCCCTCCCGGCGTAGCCTCCGTAAGCTTGAAATGCGGAAAAGCCGCCAGCAACAGCCCTAGTCCAAAAATGAGCAAACTGCGGATGCCAATTTTGCGCAAAATCTGTCCCTGTGGCTGCCCCAGGCGCTTGCCCAACGCCAGCGGAATGGCCATCCCCACCGCAAAAAGGAAGAAGGGAAACACCCAATCGGTAGGTGTCCAGCCGTGCCATTTGGCATGCAGCAAAGGTGGGTATACCGTAGACCAGGACCCCGGGTTGTTCACCAGGATCATACCGGCAATCGCCAGCCCCCGGAAAATATCGAGGGAGACGAGGCGTTGGTTTTTCGTTGTTGTGGCTGTCATTTCTGGTTTTAGCAATTGGTAACCTGAAGAAACAAAATTTATTTTGCCCCACTAACTCCATATGAATAAAAATTTCGCCCTATGCCTCGTATGATCTTTCTCTACCTGCTGTTGACCATCACCACTACTAAACTTCGGGCTCAGCCGGTAGAGGTGCAGTCGTATGGCGGAGGTACACTTTTAACAACGGCTTTGCCCACCGCCCCCTTCCCGGCGGCCGCCCGGGCAGACGGGCACGACTACAACGGGCAGCACTATCCCCGGGAAAAGCACTATCAGGACAGCACCGTAGCCATTTTTATCCCGGCAGGGTTTGAGCCGAGCGACTCAGCGGACTATATCGTCCA
>CAZNHN010000605.1:0-1620 GCA_964572415.1 uncultured Phaeodactylibacter sp. | reverse complement strand
GTAAATGCTGACATTGAGTAGGTTTGCTGTGGCAAACCACTTAATCGTCAGTATAACCGCCTTTAAACCGATGGCCCAATTATTGCGTTCTTCAACTGTTTTGAGCAATTATTTTTGGTATTTTCGCCAACCGCCTCAGAAAACCTCACTAACAAACTAACAAAGCAGCGCATGTACTTCAACAGCAAGGGCAAAGCCGACAACACCTACGATGCCATTGTCGTAGGCTCGGGCATCAGCGGTGGCTGGGCCGCTAAAGAGCTTTGCGAAAAAGGTCTGAAGACTATCGTTCTGGAGCGTGGGCGTATGGTACGCCACGGCGACTATCCCACTGCCATGAAGGAAATCTGGGAGTTGCCCAACCGCAACAAGCTCACACAGGAAGAGCTCAAAGATTACCCCAAGCAGCAGCGTACCGGTTATACGATGGCGCCTTCCACCAAGCACTGGTGGGTGAAGGACACGGAGCACCCTTACACTGAAGAGAAGCGCTTTGACTGGATACGGGGGTACCACGTAGGTGGCCGCTCTATCATGTGGGGGCGGCATTCCTACCGGCTGAGCGATTTAGATTTTGAAGCCAACGCCAAAGACGGCTACGGCGTAGACTGGCCCATACGCTACAAAGACCTGGCGCCCTGGTATGACTACGTGGAGCGCTTTGCAGGCATTCAGGGCACTGCCGAAGGGCTACCCCATCTACCGGACGGGCAATTTCAGCCTGGCATCCCCCTAAACTGCATTGAGGAACACCTCAAAGACAGCATGAAAGCCAACTTCGGCAGAACTTTGACCATCGGCCGTACGGCCAACCTCACCCAAGCCATCCACGGGCGGGGCGCCTGTCAGTTCCGCAACCGCTGTATCCGGGGCTGTCCGTACGGGGCCTACTTCAGCAGTAATGCCGCTACCCTGCCGGCTGCCGAAGCCACCGGCAATATGACGCTTCGACCGAATTCAGTGGTACACTCCATTATTTACGATCCGGAAACGAAGAAAGCCAGTGGCGTCCGGGTGCTCGATGCAGAGACCGGCGAGGCGATGGAGTTCTATGCGAAAATCGTCTTCCTCTGTGCTTCTGCCCTGGGGTCCACGTTCATCCTGATGAACTCCGCCGATGAGTACAATCCCGATGGGCTGGGCAATAGTTCCGGGCAGCTCGGCCATAACCTGATGGACCACCACTTTAGAGCCGGCGCACAGGGCATACACGATGACTACGGTGACCGGTACGACGAAGGGCGGCGGCCAACCGGCTTTTACATTGCCCGTTTCCGCAACCTCGACAAGCGTACCGAGCGCAAGGATTATATCCGGGGCTTCGGTTACCAGGGAGGTGGCAGCCGCCAAAACTGGGTGCGGGGCATTAAGGAAATGGAAAAGGGGCTGGGCGCGGATTACAAAGCACAACTCATTACACCGGGCCCCTGGCAGGTAGGCATGGGCGCATTTGGAGAGTGCCTGCCGTATTATGAAAACCATGTGAGGTTAAACAAGGAAGTGACCGACAAGCATGGGCTGCCTACTCTTACTATCGACTGTGAGTTTAAGGAAAACGAGCGCATCATGCGGCAGGATATGATGGACTCGGCAGCTGAAATGCTGGAGGCTGCGGGTTTC
>CAZNHN010000604.1:0-1623 GCA_964572415.1 uncultured Phaeodactylibacter sp. | reverse complement strand
GGCCCAAAGGTGGGGCTCTTCCAGCTCCACGGCAATGTAGAAGTACTGCGAATCCCACAGCATTTTCGCCCTTGTATCGTAGTAGGGCAGAGGCCTGACGGTGCCTTCTATGTCTATGAATTTATCCGTGGATTCGGCTTGTTTCCAGGCTTTCTCATCCAGTTTGCCATCAATGGTAAGGGGGCTTTCCACGTATTGGCAAACGTACTGCCGGGGGCTGAATTGGTAGAGTTCGTGCTGTTGTGCCAGCAATCCGGCAGGCACCGCCATTAAGGCTATCCAAAAATTAATGTGCTTTATCATTATTGCTTCTTTTTAGGTTTGGTCGTAAGGTCGAGTTGGAGCGTGCCGCCTTCCACCAGCTTTTGGTGGCTCAGGAACAGCCGTTCGAGCGGTTGCCCTTCAAAGCGGGCTTTTTTGATGTAAATAGCGCTTTGCTCTTTGCGGGGCGCCTGTATCACCAGTTCCCGGCCCGGGTAGTAATCCGGGTGCAATTGCAGGCTGACTTCCTCCAGGGCAGGGGTGAATACCGCGTAGTCCATATCTGCCGGACAGACCGGATAGAGCCCCATCATGCTAAAGGCAAGCCAGGTGGAGAGGGTGCCGGTGTCATCATTGCCGGGAATGCCGCCGGGAGTATTGGTGTAGTGTTTGTCGATGATGTCCAATACCTGTTGCTGCGTGCGCCATTCAGAGCCAGGCACGTAGTTGTAAAGGAACGGGTAGGTAATGTCCGGTTCATTAGCTACATCGTACTGATCATCGGCAAAGCAGGCTGTCAGGGCTTTAACAAAGGCATCTCTTCCGCCAAGGGTGTCAATCAGGAAGGGGATGTCATGGGGTACATAAAAGCGGTACTGCCAGGCGGTGCCCTCTACAAAGCCAGTCACCGGCTCGAAGTTTTTGCCTTCTTCGGGGTCAAAGTTCTCGTAGAAGCGCCCATCCGCATATTTGGGGCGCAGCATACCGGTTTCGGGGTCGAAATAGTGCAGGTATCCTTTTGCCCGGTTTTCCAGCAGGCTGGCATCGGCCGTTTTGCCCAGAGCTTTGGCCAGTTGGGCGAGTGTCCAGTCTGAAAGATAATACTCCAGCGCGGTAGACACGCTTCCACCGTACAGGTCTTCCCCGTCCATAGGCACATATCCCAGCTGTGCGTAGGCATCAAAGTCCGGGCGCAGCGGGTTCTCTGCCTCCGGAGTGGTGGCGGCTTTCCAGGCAGCGGCATAGGCTTTCTCAATATCAAACCCTCGGATGCCCCGCAGGTAGGTATCGGCAATCACAGGGGTGCCGGGGTCGCCTACCATTACATTGGTTTCCATGCTCAGGAGTTCCCATTTAGGCAGCCAGCCGTTTTCTTCATACATGTCCACCATCGTCTGTACCATCTCTTCCTGCAGGTCAGGGTAGAGCAGGCTGAGCAGAGGGTGGACATTCCGGTAGGTATCCCATAGGGAAAAAACAGTGTACCGGTTGCGCCCGTCCTCCATTTTGCCCACGCCAGGCTTCCCCATGAGGGGGTATTCCCCGTTTACGTCTTGCAGGATATTGGGGTGGATAAGACTATGGTAAAGGGCGGTGTAGAATAAGGTCTTCTGTTCGTCTGTGCCTTTCACCTGTGCCCTG
>CAZNHN010000603.1:0-1658 GCA_964572415.1 uncultured Phaeodactylibacter sp. | reverse complement strand
ATTAAAAAAACACCCCCGAGCCCACAAAATTCTCCCCGCCCCGCCAGTCGGGCATAAACTGATAGCGCGGCCAGCCGTTTTCGGATTTTTCGCCATCGCGGTCCTGCACCACCATATTGAAGCGGACGGAGCGCCAGTTCTCGCCCTGCCGCTCTGTGATGTAGGACATGGGGATGGCGGCTTCCAGCACGTACACGCCTTTGGCTTCCACCCGGCAGCGGTATTCAGCGCCTTCCGGCAACTTGTCCTCATAAAAAACAGAAGCCGGCAACGCCTCCGTTTCCGGAGCTACGGTAAATAAGATGGAATTCTCATACCATCCCTGCCCCGTCCGGCTGGCACTGACGGCAGGAGGCTCGGCATTCACCACAAACCCGATGAAGTCCTGCTGCCAGGAGACCTCAGCGGTATCGACCCTAATCTGATCGTCCTCCACCCGGGCGGCGATGTAGAAGTAGTCGTCATCGTACCCCAGGTTGAAGCGGGCGTTCAGGCTTTCGCCGGGCAAGTCCTGCAGGGTATAAGGCAGGTTCTCCCATTCCTTCAGCTTTCCGTCCACTTTGACACGCTTTGGCGCTTGCTCCAATTGGTACTTCTGTGCCGGGCGGAGATTGAAAGAGAACGGGATAGACAGGTCCGGAAAGTCTTCGGTATCGAAGCTTACCTCTGCTTTCAGGGGCAGGGCTTCCAGGTTGGATAGTTCCGTTTCGCCCTTGCGCGCCTGAAGGTCAACCAGCAGCGTATCCACTGAGTTAGGCGCTACCGTCATTTCGGGCGCGCTCAGCACACCGGTCAGCCCCCAGCTGAACTGCTGCCCCCACTTCACCTGCATGGGCACATTTTGATCGTTAAAGACTTTGACCACCATTTGTGCCTCCTCAAAAGCAGTACCGCCCATCAGCAGCGGCTCCACGCGGATGGGACGCTGAGCGGTGATGGTTTTCACAAAATCGCTGGACTCGGCCGTGACCACATTTTCATCCCAGATACCATCGAGCAGCAGGTTCGCCAGCACCGGCCCTTCTTCCGTCATCGTCACCCACACCACATGATCAAACTCGCCGAGCTGCGGGCCGCGCAGGGCACTCCCTCCTCCGGTGGTGGCCAGCAGGAAATAGCGCCCATTATTGCGCTCGTACTTCACATAATGGTGGTGGTGCCCCACAAAAACCGTGTGCTTTCGGTTGGCCAGCAGCTTCTCCACATCCACCCAGCGCTTGGTATCCTTGAGGATCCACAGCGGTTGGTGCATGAAGAGGAAGGTCCAGCGCACCTCTTCATTTTCCGCCAGTACCTGCTCAATGTATTTGTATTGTTCGTCGGAGATCGTCCCCCGGTTGGAGCCCCGGTACTGGTCTTCGGAGTTGAGGCAGAGGAACAGCACGTCCTTGTAAACGAAGTGGTAGTAAGGCTGCCCAAACCGCTCCAGGTACACCCGCTCCATCACTTCGTTGGTGATGTCATGATTACCCGGCACATAGAAAAACGGCATCTTCAGCTGGGCAGTGAAGCCGGTAAATTCCTCCCACTGCCGCTCCAGTTCCACCGTATCCTTCGTGTACCCCTCGATCAGGTCGCCCACCGACATCACAAACTCCGGCTGCAGCAAATTCAGCTTGCGCACCCCATCCATGAAGACACCCGGGCGGTGCCCGCCA
>CAZNHN010000602.1:0-1691 GCA_964572415.1 uncultured Phaeodactylibacter sp. | reverse complement strand
CGACATCAACCCCCAGTTCGGCCAAGCCCCCGGTGAAGTACAATCCTCCGGGCCATACGATAATACGAATGCGACTACGGACGATTCTGACCCCGATTTTGGCTTTGAATGTTTCGGCGAGCCTGACGGTCTAGGCGGCGCTCCTTCTTTGGAAAGAACGCTTTGGTACACCTTCGAGGGAGATGGCAACAACTACTTCATCGAAGCTTTGGCTTGCGGTGACGACCCTATCGACTTTGGTGATACGCAGTTTGTTATTTACGCGGGCCCTAATTGCGATAGCTTGGAAGCGGTATTGTGTAGCGAAGATGGCCCGAGTACCATGGCTGGCGGTCCCTTCCCCGCCGGAGATACCCTGCAAACCGAAGCAGGCGTGAACTACTACATCATGGTAGATGGCTTTGGCCCGGATTTTCCTGCCGATGGCGAATTCTGTCTCGAAGTCACCAACCTCACTGAGCCTGTGGTGCCTGTCACGGTTACTTTCCAAGTTGACGCCACGCTGTTGGTGGATAACGGGGAGCTGGCAGCAGACGGTATGTTCTTAGCGGGCTCCTTCAGCGATTTCAATAATATTGCTATGGAGGACATGGACGGTGATAATGTCTGGACAGCGGAAGTTGAGGTAGATGCTGGTACCAGCCAAGAATACAAGTTTAAGAACGGTGCTGATGGCTGGGAAAATATTGATACCGGCTTGGGTGACGACTGCACGACAGGCGAGTTTGGCAACCGTGCCCTCGAGCTAGGAGACATGGATATGACACTGGACCCTGTGTGTTTTGCCTACTGTGTTTCTTGCATGGTCGTCGATGTTGACGAGGCGGCATTAGAAGCAGGGGTCTCCATTTTCCCAAACCCTGTGCGGGATGTACTGAACGTGCAGGTAGACCTGCCGACGGCTGCGGATGCCCTGAATATCCGCCTGCTGAATACGCTGGGTCAAGTGGTATACCACCAAAATTACGGCCAGCTACAAAGCGACAATATAGAGCTAGATATGAGCCAGCTGCCGATGGGAACCTATCAGCTGCAGGTACAGGACGGTCGTGCGCAGTTTACGCGCTCGGTGATTGTACAGCGGTAAGTTTTATAGCTCATGGTGGTGTCAAAACCACCATGAGCTAATATCAAAATTATGATGAACTTATCTGGGAATTGGCGTTTGCGGACAGTCAATTCAACTCCAGACCCTTGCTTGAGTGATGTGCAGAAAATGCTTATCGTAAGTGACGATTACGCTGCCCGTTTCAATAGCAATAGCAGCTATCCAGATATCATGAATGGGAATTGGTTTGCCTGTCTTTTTAAGAGATGAAAAAACATCGCTAAAAATTTCAATAGTTTCATCTGTAGGAAAATACCGTTCAACAGTATTTTTGGATTCAAATTTTTTCAAAGTATCTCGATTCCATGCTTCTCTAGTCCCATTTTTGAATCCAAACAACAATTCCGCCACTACAAAAACAGGCAAGTATACTTTGTCGGCTTTATTCAAAGCTTCCAATACTTGCTTGTCCCCCTCCATTAGGTGGCTGTAGGCATTAGTGTCCAAAACAATTTTTCTCATTGCCACATTTCTTCGTCAATCTGTTCGAAGGCACTGACCGCCTTACTAAAAGATTCGGCTTCTCCGCCTGACCACAACCCACAAAATTCTGCAAAATCCTGTTGGTGCTCTTTAGTATCTT
>CAZNHN010000601.1:845-1698 GCA_964572415.1 uncultured Phaeodactylibacter sp. | reverse complement strand
AATAAATGGCTTCTTCCGGCAATTGCTTCGGTATACCAGTGCGCCAAGTCACGCTGCCGTCTCCTTGATCTGTCCCTTTGTAAATCAGCTCAAAATGGCGCTGCCCAAATGGCGAATTGGGGTTCAACTCCTGCTGCAGCTTTTCTAAATCTTTCAGGTCTACTTCAAAACCGTTCTGGTCGCGGAAGGTGAAATTGGATACCGTCGCATCCGCCTTGCCCGCCACGTAGATGAACTTGCTCAGGTCAAGCTGCTTCATCTGCTGCTTTACCTTTTGCTTGTAGGCTTTGAATGCCGCTAGTTCTTTCTTTTCGTCTGGCACGACCCAACTGCCAAGGCCAGTACCTAAGCTCATCAGCGACCATAGCTTGTGGTCTTCGAACTCGTGAGATTCCTCATCAATAGGCAGTAACTCGTACAGGCCGGGGAAATGCACAAAAACCTCTAGTAAGTTCAGTTTGCTTTGGAATAATGCCAGCATGGCAATTTGCCGTACCCGGCTACTGTGCCCGGTAATCACCTCGGGTATGAGATAAGACCCTTGCCAAGGCGTCCCCAAAAGAATAACCCGGAACTGATCCTGTGCAGACAATCGCTCCCAGACGGTTTGCTGATGCATCATCAAATCACGCACGACCAAGCCGCCCATGCTGTGCGCCACAATCTGTACTGGTGTGCCTAAGTCCAGTAACTTTTCCAGCTTTCCAGCCAGTGACTGCCCGGCTTCTTGCAGCGACAAGCGCCAATCAAAGGGGTGTACTATGACATCGTAGTCTCTGCCAAGCTCTTCAACCAATTTGGCGTAAGCCGTACCGACGACCGACTTAGCTTCGATACCCGGTGCATCAACTTT
>CAZNHN010000601.1:0-791 GCA_964572415.1 uncultured Phaeodactylibacter sp. | reverse complement strand
CATAATGCCCGGCAGCAATACAACGACCGGCTTTTTCCCGCTTGCGATCTCCGGGAAGACACTGCCGCCGTGCAGCAAGGCGCGATTGCGTTCTCCTTCACGAACTTCTTGATAGCCTTTCGGCAAATGCGTGTCTTCAATCAGGCCGTTTTTGATGGCTAACTGGGAAGAATCATTACCAAAATAAGAAAAGTGGTTGACGGCCCCTCCGCTCATGAATTGGTAGCAAGGGCGCTGCGCCCGCCGTCCGCCCATGAACATGGAATCCGTATCAACTACAAAATCATTATCGGTAAAGTAGTAGAGGCGGGTCATCAGGTAGACTAGCGTCTGGCCGATGCCTTCCATACCGGAGTTGCCCGCAATTACCCGCAGCTCATCCGGCAAACGCAGCAGGTGGTTGTTGAAAATGGGCTGCAGGGGAGAGTCTGGCATCATCGCTTCCAGGCCCGGAAGTATGCGGGCATCGGTGCGCTCCCTGACCACGGCTAGGAGAAAACCCTGCAGCAGGTCATAGCCCTTGACCACCGGTTCAAGAAACGGCAGGGTTTTTGCGCCCAGATCGAGTCCTTTACCGAATAGGTTGAACATGACGCTGGCCCAGCGGTCCAATTTGCCTGCGGCGAGCGTTGTGCCTCGGGCGGGGCAGGCGACGCGGACAAAACGCTCCACCCGGATGGCACGGCTTACCATCTCCTGGTTCAGTTCCTTTAATCGTTTGGCATCATCGCCATACTTTTCGCGGCCGGACCGGCTAGCCTGCTTGACAAAACGATCAATTTCAGTCGGGG
>CAZNHN010000600.1:0-1721 GCA_964572415.1 uncultured Phaeodactylibacter sp. | reverse complement strand
GTACGCGACCAGCGATTTCGCCTGATTCAATACGAGGATGGCTCACAGGAGTTGTACGACCTTATGAACGACCCTAATGAATGGGAGAATTTAGCCATTTTGGATACCTACCAAGATGCAATCAGCGAGCTTTCGAAGTGGATACCCGAGCAGTGGGCTACGCCATCGGAATACTCCCACTCAAAATTCAATCCCTATTTTCGATCCAAAAACGAATAGGTCTTCAGTATTCCTGAACCACAAAATAGTAATTTGACAACGGCGGCTCAAGCGAGCCTATCTAATATTTATTGATGATGAACACGACTATATTTAGAACTCCAACGAAATTTTGGTCAGCCTGGCTCTTCATGATCCTACTGACTGCTTGCGGTCCACCGCCTGACCCAGTGAATGATTCTCCGCCCAACATCATCTACATCTTAGCTGATGATATGGGCTACTCAGATATTGCGCCCTTTGGTGGAGAAATTGAGACGCCTAACCTCAACCAACTGGCACGACATGGCATACGGTTTAACCGCTTTTACAATTCTTCCCGTTGCTGCCCGACCAGAGCCGCCCTCCTGACTGGACAGTATCCGCATCAGGTCGGAATGGGTTGTATGGTTGACTGGCCGCCTAATGCGGAGCCAGGTCCATATCAGGGCTATTTGTCTGAAAATCAGGTGACGATTGCCTCCGCGCTAAAGCCAGCCGGCTATCAAAATTATATGGTCGGCAAATGGCACCTTGGGGAAGCACCGGAGTATTGGCCGCTGCAATATGGTTTTGACCGTTACTTCGGGTTGATCAGTGGGGCATCGAGCTACTTCGAGCTAATTAAAAAACAGAAAAGGGAACGGAAAATGGTCAATGGCAATACCCGCTGGGAGCCCCCGGCTGAAGGTTTTTACATGACGACCGCCTTTTCGGATACCGCTGTAAGCTACATCCAACAACATAATCCGGAGGAGCCTTTCTTTCTTTACCTGGCGTATACGGCACCGCATTGGCCCATACATGCGTTGGAAGAGGATATCAGATTATTCGAAGAACGCTATCTCGCTGGCTGGGATCAATTAGCAGAAGACCGCTTCGCTCGCATGCAGTCCATGGGGCTTATAGAGAAAGGGCTACCTCTGCCTCCGAAACCAGGCAGCATACCGGACTGGGATACCCTTTCTAAAACCGAACAGCTGGAATGGGCCAGAAGAATGGCGGTCTACGCAGCCATGATCTACCGTATGGATATTGGTATTGGACAGGTGATGCAGGCACTGAAGAATAAGGGGCTTTACGAGAATACCGTCATTGTTTTTGTATCTGATAATGGCGCTACCGATGCCGATATCTCCCGCCGGGGACTGAATGACCCGGATGTTCCAATTGGGCAAAGAGGCTCTTACACTTCCTATCTGGAGCCCTGGGCCTGGGTCAGCAACATCCCCTATCAGCATTACAAAAAGTCTTCCTACTGGGGTGGCATGCGCACGCCCTGTATTATTTCTTACCCGGAACTCACGAAGGGCTTACACGCCATTTCCCGGCAGGAAGGGCACGTAATCGACCTGCTGCCCACTGCGATATCGCTGGCCGGCATCTCTGCTCCGGAGCAGTATCAACCAGAGGGCATTGATTTAAGCCCGGTTTTGAAGTCCCAGGCGGACACCCTGCTTTCGCCCCAGCGCCCACTATTCCTGGAGCACATGGGCAACAAAGCAGTCATAGCCGAAGATTGG
>CAZNHN010000599.1:0-1732 GCA_964572415.1 uncultured Phaeodactylibacter sp. | reverse complement strand
GAGCTCGGTTGGCCACTTTCTAATGCCATCCGGGTGTTATTTTGATCAGTTTTTTCCATATTCAGAGCCCTGAATTGCTGAATTCTCCTGATATTACTCATTATGGCAGAAGCAATCATCATACAAGTGACTCTGAACTGACCCCTGACAGGCAACTTGCCAGCCGGAAAAGGATGTTTGACCTGCCGGACCGTGGACTCAACGGCTGCCCTTAAGTTTCTGCCCTCTTCAAGATGGATCTGATTCCGTTTGCGCCGTTGGGCAACATTGGATTGGGCCTGGGTGAAGCGCAGGTGCCTGCGAGGGTCACGCTTGCCAGGTTTAGCTGGACAAGATTTAGAAAACGGACAAGTCTGACAAATATCTTCTTCAAAATGAGCCACAAAGCTTTTTTTGCGGTTGCTGGAATGAACTGCCACATGCTGACCCTGGGGACAGGTGATTTGGGTGGGTTTCCCTTCTTCAGTCTGCTTGATCTCAAAATCTGATAGATGCAGTTTATCTTGGCTGGGCTTGCGTCCCCGGATAGCTGTTTGGATCATCTGAACTTGTTCCTCTGCCAATGCTTTATCAATTTCAGGGCTGCCATAACCCCCATCTGTATAAAGGATATCCAATTCGGTGCGGTCTTTTAGTTCAGGCAGTGCCTCTGCTAAAAGTTTGGCATCATCCATATTATTAGGTGCCACTTGCACCTTAGTTATTAGCTGCAGCTCATTCTCGGGATCACAGGTTTCTGTAATATTGGCGACATAACCTTTGTAGTGCTTGTCTCCTTTGGTACGGAAGCTTGCTTCAAGGTCATCCAGTGATTGCAGGCTGCTTGAGGAAAGCTCATTATTTTCCTTATAACGCAAGCTTTGCTCCTCAATGGTGAAATTCTCTGCAAACAAACGTACCATAACTTGGTAGGCAGTTTCTTCTTCATACGCACTACCAAGCTCCTGCATCATTTCATAGATGGTCTCACCAATTTGTTGCATATGTTCGCTAACGGACTGTTGTCCCTTGATGCGGTAGGTATAATGCCCAGCACTATCCCCGGTAAAAGGTGCAAATCGATCTGCAAGCCGTTCTGTGTCTTCATCGCTCAAGATACGCTTCAGGCGGATTAGGCTCTCCACTAATAACTGCAAGCGACTGGCTGAGACAATGTCGCTGGCGATCTGGGTCGAATCCATACGCTGCATCCCTGTGCGTACTTTCAGGGCTGTGATTTGCTGATCAGTTACCTGTTCAAAGGCCTTCTCCAGTAGATTGAGCCCGTGCTCTGCATTGTATCGGCTCAAACGTTCTCGGAAATAGTACAGTGTCCGAATTTCGAAATCACCATCTCCCAGTCGATCGTATCCTAATGCGTAGCGCACCTGCAGATCAAAGCAATACCTGGCATACAATTCTTCATCACTTAGACCAAATCCCGCCTTTAGCGCTTCTAGACCGATCAACACATTGACAGGAATATTGGGCCGCGAGGCTTTATCAGAATATAATACGGCAAAGGCTTCTTCATTAATTCGACAGAAGAACTCTTTGTAGAAGGTGCTTGCCCATGAGGTTTCTAACCGTTTACGTTGCTTACCTGGTAACTCACTGGCGGCACTGATAATTGCTGGTTGTAGGTGTTGTGTATTTTTTCTAAACATGGATTCATTATATTAAAGTTTTTTGCTTTTGGGAATCTCTTTTCACCTTTTTGCAGTGGAGTCATTTATGAAAAATGATTTTTGTA
>CAZNHN010000598.1:0-1737 GCA_964572415.1 uncultured Phaeodactylibacter sp. | reverse complement strand
CGATTTGGAGATTAACAACGGTTGCGAAACTTTCAGTGAAAGCATTATGCTGGCACCGCCCCTCATGGAAGGCCAAAACTGGATGTATGTACCGAACGCATTTTCCCCTAATGGCGACAATAACAATGATGTGTTCCGGGCCTTCACCAGCGATGAAGTCGCAGGGGTGCTGGACTACCGGCTTCGCATCTTCGACCGGTGGGGCGTACAGGTTTTTGAAAGTACCGACCCGGACAGTGGCTGGGACGGCGTCATGAATGGCACCTTGCGCAACGGAGGTGTCTTTGCCTGGTCCATTCAGGCAAAGGTGATCAATTGCCTTCAGGAAGAAGTGATGGTAGAACGCCGCGGCGAAGTGGTGCTATTGAGGTAAACCGCGGAGTTGATGGCATAAAAAAGCCCCCGGCTTATTATTGAAAAGTCCGGGGGCTTTTTTTGAGCGTACCGTTTTTAGAACGGCAGGTCGTCATCCGCCTGACTGGCTGGTTCATCGTTGGCAGATGGGAATTCTGAGTCCGGGAATCCGGAGTCTGCAGATTGCGGAGGTGCCGTTGGCGCGGCATTTGCACCGCCCTGCTCCAGGCGCCAGGCATTCAGATTGGTAAAGTATTTGCCATTCCACTCCCGACCGCGCAAGTCGAAGTGGACTTTGATCATCTGCCCCTCTTCAAAGGGGTCGAGCAGGGCACAGCGGTCCTGTACCAGCTGGAATTTTACAAACTGCGGGTAATTGCCCTCGGTCTCGATGACGAACTCCCGGGCCTGGAATGAATCGGTTTTCTGCTCCGTTTCGTATTTCTTATGTAGCTTTCCTTCTACTTCGAATGACATAGGATGGCGTTGTTAAGTGGTTTAATAGTAGATGAGCAAAGGTAAGAAATCTTGAGGGCTATGCCGCAGCAAAATCGGATGGATTGCGAATGTAGGCTGGGTCGTGTTCTGCCTACCCTTGAACGTACACCACATACTTCTCAATATAATAATCCATCTTAAAGTAATCCGTAATCGGGAACAGCTCCACATAGTGGCCTTTGCCAAGGGCTTTGATCTCGCTTTTGAGGTCGCCCCCTTTGAGAGTGAGTAGGCCGTTGGGCAGGGCGTGGCGTTCTTCCCGTTTGAGCAGGCGCTGTGTCCAGGGCACGAGCTTATCGAGGCTGGCCACGGCGCGGCAGGTTACAAAGTCAAAACGGTCCTTAAGCTCTTCTGCCCGGATGTGTTTGGCTTCGGCATTTTCCAGCCCGATGGCGTCAATGATTTCCTGCACGACTTTGATTTTCTTGCGCGTACCGTCGATGAGGGTAAACTGCACATTAGGATAGAGAATGGCCAGGGGGATACCCGGCAGCCCGCCCCCGGTACCCAGGTCCAGGATTTTCGCACCTGTCCGGAACTTCACCACCTGCGGTATCGCCAGGGCGTGCAGGATGTGGTGGGGGTACAATTGGTCAATGTCCTTGCGGGAAATGACGTTGATTTTGTCATTCCACTCCCGGTACAGCGGGCCGAGTTGCTCAAACTGAGCGATCTGCTGCTCCGTCAGCTTTGGAAAGTGCTCAAGTAAAGCTTCCATATTATGCATTGAGGTTAAAGGCATTCCATACCGGGTCCTGCGGAGGCAGAGGGGCGGTGATGGTCTCTTCCTGATTGGATACCGGGTGGCGGAAAGTCAGCTTCCAGGCGTGCAGGTGTATAGACCGGTCGGGATTGCTCCGCCGGAAGCCGTACTTGACATCGCCT
>CAZNHN010000597.1:0-1762 GCA_964572415.1 uncultured Phaeodactylibacter sp. | reverse complement strand
GGCAATTTGCCGAAGCTACAGGCCTCCCCTTTTACGATGGGGATGATTTCCACCCCGATGCCAACGTCAAAAAGATGGCCGCCGGACAGCCGCTGACGGACGAAGATCGGGCAGACTGGCTGGCAGCCATACACCGGTTCGTTGCCGAAAAACTCGAAACGGGGCAGTCCCTGGTGCTGGCGTGTTCCGCCCTAAAGGCCCGGTACAGGGCCACCCTCAGCGCCGGTATAGAAGCCCAAACTACCTGGGTTTACCTGGAAGGCAGCTACGACCTGATCAAATCCCGGATGGAAGCCCGCAAAGACCACTTCATGCCCCCGGCCCTGCTGCAGTCTCAGTTTGATGCGCTTGAGCCGCCTGCTGATGCGGTGGTGTTGAGTATTGGTGCTGCTCCGGAGGTGTTGGTGGAGCGGTTACAGAAACAAATTTTCTTATAGCTTTCTCCAGGGAAGTATAGATGAAGATGGGAACTTGTACAAACCATTAATCGTTTATTATTTGAATAAAATACCAGGCGAAATAGAAAAAATTGAAATCATTATGAGTGAAATTCCCGCAGCACAGCAACCAGAATTTATCAGCGCGCTAGATGCTTATGAAAACAGGGGCGCTGACAAAAAGACAAGGCAAACCTGCATTAATATGATTCGGCTTGGCATGGAAATAAACTTGATATGTAAAGCCCTTGAAGTTGATGAAGACTATGTGAAAAACATAATTAATGATTTAGATCAAAATACCTATTAGCAGTATTCTTCCCCTCTCTGAACTAACAACCTACACCGCCTTCATCGACAACTGCACCCGGCCCCGCTTCAGGTCCACGTCCATCACTTTGACCATAACCTCCTGATTCAGGGTGACCACATCGGCCGGATTTTTCACAAACTTGTTGGCGAGCTGACTGATGTGCACCAGGCCACTCTCCTTGATCCCTATATCCACAAAGGCACCAAAATTGGTGATGTTGTTGACGATGCCCGGCACCACCATGCCGATTTCCAGATCATTGATGGTATGAATATTGGCGAACTCGAAGGTTTTGGCGGTACCGCGCGGGTCGAGGCCCGGCTTTTCCAATTCCTTCATGATGTCGTTGAGTGTCGGCAGGCCTACCGTCTCGGAAGTGTAGCGCCGCAGGTCGATCTGCTTCCGCAATTTTGGTTGATCGATCAGATCTTGTACCGTACAGCCCAAATCTTTGGCCATCTGCTCCACAATCGGGTACGTCTCCGGGTGCACAGCGGTATTGTCGAGTGGATGCTTGCCCTCCCGTATACGCAGGAAGCCCGCCGCCTGCTCAAACGCCTTTTCCCCCATGCGCGGCACTTTGAGCAACTGCCGACGGGACTGGAAGGGTCCGTTTTCAGACCGGTAAGTCACGATGTTTTTGGCCAGCGTCGGCCCAAGTCCGGATACGTAGGTAAGCAAATGCTGACTGGCCGTATTCACATTGATGCCCACGGAGTTCACCGCGCTTTCCACGACCTGATCCAGGCTTTCCTTTAACCGGGTCTGATTGACATCGTGCTGATATTGACCTACGCCTATGCTTTTGGGGTCAATCTTGACGAGTTCCGCCAGCGGGTCCATCAGGCGGCGGCCAATAGAGACTGCGCCGCGCACGGTCACATCCTCATTTGGGAACTCCTCACGTGCGATTTCAGAGGCGGAGTAAATGGACGCTCCGGCTTCATTAACTGAGAAAATATCCAGCTTCCGCCCGAAATCAGTTGCCTGGCAAAGGCTAAGGGTTTCCCGC
>CAZNHN010000596.1:0-1767 GCA_964572415.1 uncultured Phaeodactylibacter sp. | reverse complement strand
ATATCACTTTCCAGGTCAAAAGCATCGGTAAAGATGAGCGAGCTGCTGACGCCCGGATAAAAGTAGCTCCGGTTATCGGCCGGCAGGGTAGATGACCAGTCGTTACGGGCGGTTACGTTCAGAAAAGCATAATCGCGGTAAGAGAGCGATACGTCGGTGAAGATTCCCGTAAAGCGTCGTTGGGTAAAGCGATCGTCTACTACAAACTGGGCGGCGGTATTATTGAGGGTATTGACTCCCCGCTCAATGATGCCGTTTCCTTCTACAATTTCTACCTGCTGGGTCCGCTGGTTGATGTTCCAGCCGGTGATGGTGCGCAGGTTGAAGTCATTACCAATGGCGTTATCGGTATTGATTAACAGGTTCCCATCTAACTCAGAACGGTAGAAGTTACTGTTGCGGATGATGCCGGACTGCTGAATGGCGCTGCCAAAACCTCCCGGCTGCAGGATAAACTGCCGGCGGTCGGTATAGGCATTGAAGCCCAGTTGATAGCTGACCGTAATCCAGTCAGCGATATCGTAACCCAGCTTGATATTACCAAAAGCCCGGTCCACATCGCTGTTGTCCTGGGTATTTTCAGCTACCCAGCGGGGGTTGTTGACCGTACGGTAATACATCACCCCACCGTCTTCGTCACGCTGGTAAGGATAGTCGTCGGCATTAAAGCTGGTAGGCATCCACAGTGCCAGTTGGGTCGCCGACTGGTTAAAGCCCCCGAAGTTAGAGCTTCCCATGGCGGGGTTGTCTTTGGCAGTTTTGACATAATTGACTGACCCGCTGATGAACAAGCCATTTTCCAGTTGGGCATTACCACCGAAATTAACATTATAGCGATCAATGCGGGAGTTAGGAATGATACCCTCGTTGCCGGTCCAGGAGAGACCAGCGGAAAGGTTGGTATTTTCGCTGCTGGAACGTACGTTAACCGCCTGCTCCATGAGGCTACCGGTTTCAAAATAATTGCGGTATTTGTCGGTATGCGGCTCATAAGGTACTACATCACCCCGGGTGGCCACCGCCTGATATGAAGGACTCTGCAGCAGCGGCCCTAAGCCAAGGTTGGTATAGGGGTGAGGTACGGTTTCGTAAGCGGAATAAGGTGCACCGAAAGAGCCAAAGTATTGTTCAATGTACACATTTCCATTCCCACCCTGGCCGTAAGTGGTTTGGTAATCGGGTAGCGCAGCTACTTCTTCCAGGCCAAAGGAAGCATTGTAGGTCACTTCCATGCCTTTCTGAGAGGCTTTAGCACCTGCTTTGGTTGTAATGATGATCGCCCCATTTTGGGCACGAGAGCCATAAAGCGCAGCAGCGGCAGCACCTTTCAGCACTGTGACTGACTCAACGATGTTTGGATCCAGGTCAAAGGCCCGGTTGGTGACTGTATTTCCGGCGGCCGGGTCAAAGCCTAGCGTGGAGTTATCAAAAGGGACACCATCCACTACATACAGGGGCTGGTTGTTGCCGGTAAGGGAGGAATTTCCGCGAATGGTGATGTTGGTATTACCTCCGGTCGCACCTCCGGCACCTTGTACCTGTACCCCGGCTACTTTACCGTTGAGGGCACGGGCGATGTCTGGTTCTGACTTCTGGGCGATGTTCTGCCCTTCAATCTCGGTGACGGCATAGCCCAGGGCTTTCTTCTCTCGTTCTATACCTACGGCTGTCACGATAACTTCGCTAAGCTCAGAAAACTCAGGCTGCATCTGTACATCGATACTGCTGCGGGAGCCAACTTCCACTTCCCGGGTTTCCATTCCAATA
>CAZNHN010000595.1:0-1770 GCA_964572415.1 uncultured Phaeodactylibacter sp. | reverse complement strand
GGTCCATTCGGGCTGCCTTTTACAGTGCCGGAAGACAAAACAGCCAACCTGATCCTCATCGGTATGGGGACCGGTATTGCGCCCTTCCGCGCCTTTGTCAAGCATATTTTTACGGAGGAGAAAGACTGGAAAGGGAAGATCCGCCTCTTCTACGGTGCCCGTTCCGGCCTGGAGCTGCTCTACCTCAATGATAAGGATGGCGACCTCATGAACTACTACGATGAGGACACTTTCCGGGCATTCCGTGCCCTCAGCCCGCGGCCGAAGTGGCTGGACCCGATTGAGCTGGACAAAGCCATCGAAGACCGCGCATCAGAGCTGCTCGAGATGCTGAATCAGGTGAATACCTATATCTATGTGGCCGGCTACGCTAAGGTGAAAGACAACCTCGACAAAGCCTTTGCCAAAGTACTGGGCTCCAAGGAAAAGTGGGCGCAGCGCAAAGCTGAGCTGATTGCCGGTGGCAAGTGGGCGGAGGTGATTTACTAGAAAACGAACTGACATGACTATCCTGACCGCCATAGCTGCCCTCGGAGGCCTGACTTTCCTGCTCGCCCTTATGCTCGTACTGGCTAACAAGAAGCTGTACGTGTACGAAGATCCGCGCATCGATAAGGTAGAGGACATGCTGCCGCACGCCAACTGTGGTGCCTGCGGGTATCCCGGTTGCCGCCCCTTTGCGGAAGCACTGGTTGGCGGGGAAGCCCTGCCGGGCAAATGCACCGTGAGCACTGAGGAAGCGCAGGAGCGGATCGCCGGGTACCTGGGCGTGGCGCTGGGCAATGAAGACCGCAAAGTCGCCCGTCTGGCCTGTGCTGGCGGGGCAAATGTTGCCCGGGTGCGGGCACAGTATGAAGGCATGCAGAGCTGTCAGGCTGCTGCATTGGTCAGCGGTGGCGGCAAGGGCTGTTCCTGGGGCTGCCTGGGCTACGGCGACTGCGAGGTAGTCTGTGATTTTGATGCCATACAGATGGACGAACAGGGCCTGCCGGTCGTCGATACCGAGAAGTGCACGGCTTGTGGCGATTGCGTGGAAGCCTGCCCCAAGGGCTTGTTCTCTCTGGAGCCCCTGCAAAACCACCTCTGGGTAGCCTGCAAAAACCTGGAGCAGGGTAACGAAATTCTGGAAGACTGCGAGGTGGCCTGTACGGCCTGCGGGCGCTGTGCCATGGATGCGCCCGGCGGACTGATTGAGATGGCTTACAACTTGCCTGTCATCCACCACGGCGCGGCGGCAGAAAGCAAGGATGCCATTCAGCGCTGCCCCACCGGTGCTATCGTCTGGTGGAATGCCGATGGGCAGGCGGAGAAAGGCCGGGACGCGAAGAAGATTATCCGGAAGGGGGCGCGGGAAGTGGGGGTGAGCTGAGGTTGTTAAATAATAGCCGCATACCCCACCACACTAACCTTATCCGGAAGTGCCAGGGCCTTAAAATCAGGCGCAGTTGTCGAAAAATAGGCGCTCATGAGCTTATTTTTTAAATATAGGCGCAATATACGGTTTTTAGAAGCCGTATTCAATGCCTGCCGCAGGTGCTGCCGTGGCTAACTTTTGCAATAGCCCCTTACATTTGAACCCTGCTTATGGCACAAAACGGGGTGAAAAAGTGTTCTTTTACAAGAAGCTACTTCTTTTTGAAAGCACAACTTTACGCCCATGGTAGCCTTTGAAAAACCAAATTATACCTTTCCCTTTTCCGTAGAGACGGAACGGCAGCACCTCCTGCAGCACAAAGCCAAACGGAGTATTCCCGATAAAAGAGCGGACCG
>CAZNHN010000594.1:0-1778 GCA_964572415.1 uncultured Phaeodactylibacter sp. | reverse complement strand
ATCCTGCCGCTGAAAAGTTCTATGGGCTTTCTCCTTATAACTCTATGGGGAATAAACCTAATATCTCACATCGATCCCAGAAGGAGATTTATCTTTGGGACGCTTTTAGGCCCTCTTTTGGGATTTGTACGTGGAATAACAAGATTGGTTAACAGTTGCTGAATGTGATCCCCGCTGAGTTAAATCAGCTTATTATTAGTGGGTATAAGCCTGGACTTGCAAGCGTTTTGGCAGCGTGACTTCATGATAGGCATTGATTAATGTTAACTTTTGCTAATGGACTGGGTATATAAAATCCACCTCTTATTTACGCTATATATGCTGGGGCTGATCTGGTTTGTGCAGGTCGTGCATTACCCGCTCATGGGTAAAGTAGGCGCTTCCAGTTTTATTGACTACGAACGGGCGCACACCCGCTTCACCTCCTGGGTTACCGCCCCGCCTATGCTGATTGAGCTGGGGAGTGGGCTGTGGCTGCTGTTTCAGCATACCGACAGCTGGCTTTGGTGGGTAAATGCAGCAGGGCTGTTAGGGCTCTGGGGCTCCACCTTTTTCATTCAGGTACCATTGCACAATGCGCTAAGCCAGGCATTTGATCCGAAAAACCACGCCCGCCTGGTCCAAACCAACTGGATACGCACCATTATCTGGAGTTTGAGGGCGCTGTTGCTGTTGAGTTGGGTCTGATACTTTGAAGTGGTCAGATTGTTGCTTACGGCATTGCCAACTTCTGTTTCATTCTTAAATGAAGCTTTTCTCACCCGCGCCCACCCTGTTATCCAAGTACCCTTTCTTACTATTCCATGCCACCTGAACCGTGTTGCCTTGGGTTTTTGAAAAAAAATAACAAGGCGCTCAACTTTTATCTGGAACGATCGTTCTTGTATTTGTTCTTTAATTGGAACGATCATTCTAAAACTATAAAACAACAACCATCATGAGTAATTTAACTGGAAAAGTAGCCGTAGTCACCGGCGGTAACAGCGGCATCGGATACGCAAGCGCAGAAAGCCTGAAAGCAGCAGGCGCGCAGGTCATCATCACTGGCCGCTCGGCGGAGAAAGTGGCAGAAGCGGCGGAGGCCCTTCAGGTGGAGGGCATAGTCGCTGATGTGAGTCAGCTCAGTGCCATTGACCATCTTGTAGAGCAGGTGGAGGCAGGTTACGGCAAGGTAGACATCCTGTTTGTGAACGCCGGGATTTTCGCCCCCGCACCAATCGGGCAGATCAGCGAGGAGATGTTTGACCATCAGATGGGGATCAATTTCAAAGGCGCGGTCTTTACCATTGAGAAGTTTCTGCCCCTGCTCAACGATGGGGCTTCCGTCATCAATCTGTCTTCTGTAAATGCCTACACCGGCATGCCGAATACGGCCGTGTATGCCGCTTCAAAGGCCGCACTGAACGCCTACACCCGCACGGCAGCCACCGAGCTTGCCCCCCGTCAGATCCGGGTCAACGCCGTGAACCCCGGTCCGGTAGCCACCCCTATTTTCAGCAAGACTGGTATGCCGGATGAACAGCTCAATGGTTTTGCGACGGCCATGCAAAACCGGGTGCCCCTTAAGCGGTTTGGGCAGCCCAGGGATATTGCTAATCTGGTTGTCTTCCTGGCGTCCGATGATGCCGGGTTTGTTACGGGTCAGGCATTCGAGGTAGACGGGGGACTTCTAACCCAGGGGCGCTCACCCTGCGCCGAGTCATGTTGTCGACCGGCGGCGTCGGTTACTTCGAGTACGAGGCTGTCGTCGATGGCGAGGCCGATCTGTCGCTGGAAAT
>CAZNHN010000593.1:0-1786 GCA_964572415.1 uncultured Phaeodactylibacter sp. | reverse complement strand
GAATACGCAGAAGAGGAGTACTATCCGGAAGACACGACAGCCACTTTTGATGATGGCTACTACGATGAAGGGGAAGCGACTATTGACAATACTGGTGATGGCGATCAGGCCATAGCGGAAGAGGATGCGCCTAATTATGAAGATGCAGACAGCGATCTGCAGACATCCTCCAGCCGGGGCCCTGCAAAAGACGGTCGTATAAAGCCTGATTTTTCCTCTGTTGCCAGTGGGCAGTATATGGTACTCGCCGGCACTTTCAAATACCGCAACAATGCCGAAGAAATGGTCAGCAAACTGAAAGAGATGGGTTACGCGAATGCTTCTGTAGAGCTTTTCGACCGTGGTCGTTACGCGGTGGCGTTAGTTGACCGCTTTGATGGGCTTGCCAGTGCCCAGGCCCTTAAGTCAGAGCTTTCCGGTAAAGGGATTGAGGCTTACGTGAAGCGGAAATAGGCAAAAAAACAGCCGCACTGAATAATTCGACAGTGCGGCTGTATAGCCGGTTGATCGTTTCGTCTCAAAAAACTTACGCTACTCCGGCAAAATGATTGAACACCCAATTGACCATGTTAGCTTTGAATTGATCTCTATCAATTCTTCTGCTTACACTACAAATATAGAAGGGTTTTGAAGCCTGCTAAATGACTTCGCTCAGCGCAGAGGGTGACTGTTGTCATTGGTTTAGGTTTCTGGACTCCTGCAACCGTTGTAATTGCTGTTCAATGCGTTCCGGGATAAGCGTACCATATCGTTCCTGAAAGGCTTCGAGATCGTACCAGGTATCGAAGTGCTCCAGGTGCCATTCCGATCCGTCTTTACTGATTCTGAATGTCCGGACTTCTTCATTATATTTTTCTTCCACATAGTGTGGGTTACTGCCAAAAGGGCGCAATTTATAGGCAGATTTGCCATTCAGGAGGAAAAACTCATCCCCATTGTAGTCCATTTCGGCATTAAAGATAGCCATACGGTCATCGCATAACTGGTAAAAACTGGCAATGGGGTCGGTGCCATTGAGTAATGCCAGAACCGTTTCCTTTACATCAATAACGGTGATGTAAGGGAAGGTTATGAATTGGTTGTGGGTTTCGCTGTAGCCATAGCCTCCAAGGAGGTATAGCAATCCATTATTTTGGTAGTAAGAAAGCCCGGTTGCACTGATCTGCTCCCCAAGGCTGCCCTCAAAGCTACCGTTGGTGAAGGCGCTGGCCCGGTTTTCATTGAAGTCGATGAGCAGGATATCCAGATTAGGGAAATCCTGATAACTATTATCGGCCACTTTGGTGCGAATGCTTCCTCCGAAGACCAGCAGGTAATCTTTGTATTGCCCGAGGGCATAACCGCCCATATCTTCCAAAGTCGGATAGAGCTGAGTAGCCCTGGGCGGCACTTCACGCAGGGTTTCATCGGTTTGTGCAACGGTCAGCGTTGCGCTGATGAGGAAAAAGGCAAAAAACAATTGGTTTCTAAGCATGTGTATACAGTCTTTGGCAAGCCGCAGACAGGCGGCGAAAGCATGTCAGGGTGATAAAAGTCACTCCCTCAAGCCAGAACAATCGGCAAGATAAACTATTTATGGTTTCGTTGGCAATACCTCAAGGTAGCCCCTTTTTTGAGAAAAATCAGAAAGGGGGCTGACAAATGTCAATAGAATAACAAAGGTATTGCTGCAATTTTGAACCGTGAAATAAGCTGTACAATATTCATTTGCGTACCGCAGACCGGTTAACTACAGATTCCATGAAATTACCTGCTCAGGCAAATTGAACGCCATGACAAATACAGA
>CAZNHN010000592.1:0-1793 GCA_964572415.1 uncultured Phaeodactylibacter sp. | reverse complement strand
CTCTGCAAAAGCCATGTTTGTAAAAGATTGAAATATGAATAGCGCAGTTGCTGCAATCAAAAATTCCTTCCGCATTTTCATCTCAGGCACTGTTTTGTTTTCTGAAGATTAAACAACTCTGCACTTAAAATGTTGAGCGTCCCGTGCCGATCAGGCATAATGAGGATATTCGTTCCTGGCATATCAGGACCTGCTGATGAATGAACAGAATGCAGATCCTGTGTCAGCAGCCAATCGAAATCACAAATCGCAAATCGCAAATTGAGAGTCGCAAATCAAAAGTACTTCATGCGGATGGTGAGCTTCACCTGTTCACCTTGGACAACGGTAAACTTGAAGTCGTCAAACACCGGTTTGGCGAAGCCGGTAAGGTAAAAGTCCGAAAAACCGAACCCCTCTTTGGGGATGCCAATCTTGCGGTACTCCATCAGCCCGTCGCTGTTCTCGTCGTCGAGGACCGACAGGCCGTACACGCCGGGTTCGAGTGTAAGGCTGAATTTCAGGGTGCCGTCGGTGACCTGATCCTTGGAGAACCTCGGTTCGAGTAAAGCCTTTTCCTGGCGGAAGCTCTCGTTGTCCGTGAAGACCCCGACTGCTATCTGGCCTTTGTCTGACCTGATGCCGGTGACGGTCACCTCAACATTCTGCGCCCGGGTTACCTGTGCAATGACTGACAACAGTACCATGGCCAATAAAAGGGCTCTGGATTTGTAAGGAAATGGTCTCTCTCTTTTCATCACTTTGTCTTTCAAATATGGGGAGGCAAAACCTGTGCCATAAGTGGGGCATTTCAACATTAATATCCGGAAGTTCATAGCTTTCAGCAGGAGTGGCAGCCATCTTGCCGGAGGCGGAAGCCGCTTTAGCGGGAGAGGTAACCCTCTTATCGTTAGAGGCAACTCTTTCATCGGGTGCAGAAGCACTTGCCCCGGCCTCCGCCGTTCTTCCCGCGCAGCGCCGCAGAGTGCCGGACCACGATAGTTTAAAGGGTTCAGATCTACAGGTAACTGGAATATTCCTCTATCTTATTTTCCAGTCTCTTCTCAAGAAACTCGTTGCCTCCACGGAGAGCCTCGAGCACCTGCTTTGAGTCGTAATAGAATTCATTAATATGTGTTTTGCTCCACCTTTTCGGTGGCGTCTGCAGGTTGGTGATCCTGTCGGCCAGCTTTACCGCCCATACCTCCTTCCTGCACTGCCTTATCTTCGCCAGGCTGTCGGTGAGTCTGTAATCCTTGAGCAGCTTGGGATCCTTTGTCAGCGCCCACACTGCCTCGGCCACATCACTGCCGAACCGCTTATCAAGTTCTGCTTTGGTAGTCGCCGTGTCCTCCAGGGTATCATGCAGCAGTGCCGTCTGGATGGCAAACTCCAGGTCAAAGCCTGGAGTGTGGGATGCTGCAGCGAACAGCTCCATTGCAACGTTGCTGAGATGTACCACATACGGATTTTTGCTTCCCTTAACCTTCTGCAGTCCGTGTTTCTCGGCAGCAAATTTTATTGCTTCCTGGTAGAGTGTCTGAATATCAGTCATATAATAATCATCCGTTTGATCCGATGAAGATAATGAAAATTTCTGTTGTTAAAAGTCTCCAAGGTCGAAAGTCCATAAAGCCCATAAAGCCCATAAAGTCGAAAGTCCTTGAAGTCTGAAGGTCGATTGTCGGGAGCTCCATGCTCCGGATGCCCTGACCCTGCTTCCGGGGATCCCGACATACTTCCCTTGAGTTCCAGGAACAAAATTTAACGGTGTTTGTTTACACAGTATGAGCGGTACAGTTCTATATGACAGC
>CAZNHN010000591.1:0-1805 GCA_964572415.1 uncultured Phaeodactylibacter sp. | reverse complement strand
CAATACCAGTACCAACTGCAAAAATACGAGTATGACCATCGGCAGCGCCGCAGCGGCAGGATGAACCTTGAAGAGATCACAGAAGCCCTGACCACCTACTATATTGCAGACCTCCTCCGCCACAGCTGCACCATACTGACGGCACAAAAGGTATCACAGGAAGCCTATGAACCCGTTCTATTGCAAGGTATCCTGACTCACCTGGACCGTACAGAAAAGGAGCTCCCACCGGCGGTAGTAGTTTACCGGTATGCCTACCTGGCTCTATCGAATCCGAAGGAGAAAACCTACTTTAGCAAGCTGTTACTCCACATTGAAGCCCACTGGCAGCAGTTTCCTCCGGCAGAAGCCCGTGACCTTTATCTGCTGGCTGTCAACTACTGCATTCAGCGGCTCAATCAGGGTGAGAAGCCCTACATCCGTCAGGCTTTGCAGCTTTACCAACAGGCCCTGCAGCGGTCACTGCTCGTTGAAGAGGGCGTGCTGTCCAAATTCACTTACAACAATATCCTCATGCTGGCTATCGGCTTGCAGGAATGGGAATGGGCAAAGCAATTCCTGGAAGACTACCGGCATGCGTTGCCTGACCTGGAGCGCGATAACCTGTACCGGTACAACCTCGCCATTCTTTACTTTCGGCAGGGAGCTTACGCTCGGGCAATGGAGCTGCTCCGGCGGGTTACGTTCTCCGATGTGCTGTACAACCTCAATGCCCGTACGATGCTGCTCCGAACTTACTATGAACTGGAAGAATACGATGCGCTTTTTGCGCTTCTGGACAGCTTCGAGGTCTACATTCGCCGCCAAAAGGGAATGGGTTACCACCGGTCTCACTATCAGGCTTTATTGCAGTTCACCCGGCGGCTTCTCCATTTGCCGGAAGGCGATAAAAACGGCAGGGCTCAACTCAAAGCGGACATACAAGCAGCGCCTGCCACGGCAGAACGCGCCTGGTTGCTTAGCAAACTGGAACGGTCTTTCCCTTAATAAAAAAGGCAACACCAAAATGGCATTGCCTTTCTTTTTTTTGCGATGGCTGTTGCTTATTCAGCGGCATCCTCCGGCGCCTCTTCCTGCTTTTTCTGCGGGCGCATCTGTGGGAAAAACAGCACCTCCTGAATGGAATGCTGATTGGTCATCAACATGGTCAGGCGGTCAATACCAATACCGAGGCCTGAGGTCGGCGGCATGCCGTACTCCAACGACCGCAGGAAAGCATCATCCAGCGCCATAGCTTCTTCGTCGCCCCGCTCTGCCAGCTTAAGCTGCTCTTCAAAGCGCCCCCGCTGATCAATCGGGTCATTGAGCTCGGTGTAGGCATTGGCAATTTCCTTGCCGTTGACAAACAGCTCGAAGCGCTCCACCAGGCCGGGCTTGCTGCGGTGCTTTTTCGCCAGAGGCGTCATCTCGATCGGATAATCGGTGATGTAGGTAGGCTGAATCAAATTGGCTTCTACTTTCTCACCAAAAATTTCATCGATCAGCTTACCACGGCCCATACTTTCGTCCACAGGCACGTGGATTTTCTTACAAGTGGCGCGCAGCTCTGCTTCGTCCATTCCGGAAATATCGATGCCCGTGTATTCCTCAATAGACTCGTACATACTCAGGCGGCGGTACGGGCCCGCATAGTCGATCAGGTTGCCCTCGTATTCGACTTTGGTGTGCCCGGTCACTTCGATGGCGATGTACTCCAAGAGCTTCTCGACCATCTCCATCATCCAGTTGTAGTCCTTGTAGGCCACGTAGATTTCCATGGAGGTAAACTCCGGGTTGTGGGTGCGGTCCATACCCTCATTACGGAA
>CAZNHN010000590.1:979-1807 GCA_964572415.1 uncultured Phaeodactylibacter sp. | reverse complement strand
TAGCCCGGACCCAAACAAAGCTCATCGCTGTATCAAAAACGAAGCCCCATGAGCAAATCATGGGCATGTACGAAAAAGGGCAGCGCGACTTTGGTGAGAACCGCGTACAGGAAATGGCTGACAAGTATGAAGCCCTGCCCAAAGACATCCGCTGGCACTTCATTGGCCACCTCCAAACCAATAAAGTCAAGTACATGGCTGAATTTGTTCATCTTGTTCACTCTGTAGACCGCCAAAAAGTCCTGAAGGAAATCAACAAGCGGGCCAGACAGAATGACCGGGTAATCGACTGCCTGCTGCAGTTTCACATCGCAGAAGAAGAGAGCAAATTCGGGTTCGACCTGCCAGAAGTAAGGGAAATGCTGGAAGGACAAGCCTTCGCCAATTTTAAAAACGTACGCATTTGCGGGGTCATGGGCATGGCTACTTTCACAGACGATCACGAAAAGGTGAGGCGGGAGTTTCAATCCCTGCATAAGATTTTTGATACCCTGCGCTCAGACTTCTTTGCCGATCAGCCTCACTTCAGGGAAATCTCTATGGGCATGTCCGGGGACTATCCAATCGCACAGGAAGAGGGCAGCACCATGGTCCGTATTGGCAGCTTATTGTTTGGCCCCAGAAACTAACGCTTTATGACGATCTCCATCGTAGGCGCTGGAAACGTTGGTACCCACCTGGCGCTGGCGCTGCATCAGGCCGGGCAAAAGATCCTGCAGGTTTACAGCCGGGAGTTGCCAAATGCAGCCCGCCTTGCCCGGCAGATTGGTGCCGTCGCCGTTCCAGTACAAAAGGTCGAAGGCCGGTGGCGCCTCGCCCATCATGTAG
>CAZNHN010000590.1:0-969 GCA_964572415.1 uncultured Phaeodactylibacter sp. | reverse complement strand
TCCATCAACTCAGCGCGATCATCCCTCAGACCGACCTCTGCCTGCTCGCGGTACGGGATGATGTAATCGGTGAGGTGGCGGCTGCTTTGGCAGATAATTTGCCACCGGCTACAGTCCTTGCGCATACTTCGGGTGCCACGCCTTCGGATGTTATAGCCCAACACTGGCCAAACTGGGGTGTTTTCTATCCCTTGCAGACTTTGTCCAAAAATCAGCCTGCAGATTTTGCCCGCATTCCGATGTGTATTGATGGCGCCTCTGAAAGTATTCAGCAATCCCTGCACCAACTTGCCGGAAGCATCAGTAACGAGGTACACCAGGTGAATGATTCACAAAGAGCCACCCTCCACCTGGCTGCCGTTTTTATCAATAACTTCACCAATGCCATGCTGCAGGCCAGTCATACCCTGACTCAGAATGCCCGCCTGCCGGAGGGTATGCTCACCCCACTGCTGCAGGCTACCATCGAAAAGGGCACCCGGCAGGAACCACGCAGGGCTCAAACCGGGCCGGCCATACGGCGGGATCAGCAAACTATTGACCGGCACCTTGGGCAACTCACGAACCATCCCGAACTTACAGCAGTCTATAAAGCCATCACTACTTACATTCAAACTTTCTAAAGCATGCGCATCGCCGGCTACATTGAACACCCTACCTTGAAAATCACCATCTTCCAGATGGACAACCGCTTCACCGTTAAATTTGAAGACGGAAAACATGAACAAGCCTACAAATTCCGAACCGGAGCCTATATTAACTCCGTTAATGATGTTCGCCGGCTGGTTGATGCTACCTTTATTCAGGAAGCCATTACTGAGATGGGCCGCCTGCACCGCATTCATCAGGGCGCACTGCAACGCCTGCAACCCGAAGAGACAGAGGACGAGTTTGATGACATTCTTTAAGACCATAAAATCCTCATTTAGCTAAGGCTAAACTCCGGTTTTCGGCTCTTGTCTAAACAAA
>CAZNHN010000589.1:1423-1810 GCA_964572415.1 uncultured Phaeodactylibacter sp. | reverse complement strand
CAAGCATTTGTATATTGTGTCTATGACTCAACGCTTACTGCTTGTTTTATTGTTGCTTAGCCTTCAGGGAAAAGTATATGCACAGTGTAAACTTGATACTTCAGCCTGGGAAGTCGTATGGTCGGATGAATTCAACTATGAACGTACTGATATAGGTCAATTAGAGAAGAAGTGGTACCTGAGGTATCCTTATGACTGTACGATTGGACCAGAGTATTACCCTGGCAGCCCTGAGTTGCAAAATAGCTGCAATTATTACTTTTGGAACAGGGATAATATTCGTCTTGACACAGCTGCAGGTACCGTGCAGTTGTTTGGCCGGCTTCATACTCCAGGGGCAGTAGCTGATTGTGCTACCACGGATAACCGGGCATTTGATTATTCTGG
>CAZNHN010000589.1:0-1380 GCA_964572415.1 uncultured Phaeodactylibacter sp. | reverse complement strand
CGGTGCTGTACAGCAAATACAACGAGCCAGGTTGTAATCCAGAAGATACTTCTACCGTGGCGGGAGCAAGCCGGATTGGTTTCTTATGGGGGCTTTTTCAAATAAGAGCAAAAGTAGCCCCGTACGGCAGTGGGCTATCAGCATTTTGGCTAAATGCAAATGGTTTTGAAACGGATGTCTTCGAAACAACTTGGCAGGACAGCCCTAAAAGAAACTTTTACGCCACGCAGCAGGGAAACATCAATAATGGCGGCATACCCTGCTCGACCAATTATGACTGGGGAGACGAGGACCCTTCACAAAACTTTCATACCTACACTTTGGCATGGACTCCTAATCGTATAAGTTGGTTTATTGATGGGTATGAAATTCGGTCGGATAGTTCCCGCGCAGGCTTGATTACAGCTCCCAACTGGTGTATTGCGCGCAAAATGCCTGTTATTTTAAGTCTTCACACGCATTGCTGGAATGCTAGTTCTTGGAAACCAGATCAAACTTTACCACCCTTTGAGATCGATTACATTCGCGTATATCGCCCAAAGGGTTATCCTGGATTGGGATGGGACGCTATTGAAGATACGTATGATTTTGAGCCAGATGGCATAGGGGTGACTTACGATTTCCCAAGATACAGCGACTGTGAATCTTATGAACCACCCTGCGACAGTCTTTATCGGTTGCCTTGGGTAAAAGAGGCAAACGGTTTGTCGGGTTTTGAGTTCCAAATATTCCCTAATCCAGTACAGGAGGAGCTACAAGTTGAAATCATTAGGCCCGTTCCTACGGGCACATTGAGCCTGATGGTTGTAAATAGTATGGGGCAGGTTGTCCGCTCGATAGAATCTTATGATTTACGGAGTGATTTAGTAATTGAATTACAGGATTTGCCGGCAGGTGTTTATGCTGTTCATGTAAGGCTGAACCAGCGTGGCAAAAGTGAATGGCAGGACGCAAAAATGTTTATTAAAAGCAGAAGGGCAGAATGACAGCATTAATTGACACGCTATATCAAGAAGCTGCTGCCCTCAGCTGGGTAGACTGGACAGCCACCATCACCGCCTTGATTTATGTAGTACTAGCTGCCCGGAGCAATATATGGTGCTGGTTCTGGGGCATCATCAGCTGTAGCTTGTGGGCTTATGCGTCTTTCGCGTTTTATGATTTGTATTTGGATGCGCTTTTGCAAGTTTTCTATGTAGTCATGGCGGTAGTGGGTTGGTATGAGTGGCGGCGAGGGGGGCAGTCTGGAGCACTGGCGCCTATCCGCAGGTTGCCCATGCGAGAGCATGCTTGGATACTTCTGGGTGGTGGTTTGCTTACCTTTCTGTTCGGTTCGTTTTTTGAAGCTTACACGCCTGCGGCGGCGACTTACTGGGATGC
>CAZNHN010000588.1:0-1830 GCA_964572415.1 uncultured Phaeodactylibacter sp. | reverse complement strand
CCCTTCCGCCTTCCACGATTTGCTTCCCACAGCCTGTGATATCGCCGGTGTGAAAGCCCCTGAAGGCATCACCGGTCAGTCCTACCTGCCCACACTCAAGGGGCAGGCACAAGATGCACCAGAATATCTTTATTTCGCTTTCTATGAGCAAGGAAAAAAACAAGCCATCCGAAAAGGAAAATGGAAAGCTCTGAGAACTGGCGTTTTTGATCAGCCGGATACGCCCTGGCAGCTATACGACCTTGATCAGGACCCCGGCGAGACTCAGAATCTGGCAGCGGAGCACCCTGAAGTAGTACAGGAACTGGCCCAACTCGCTACCAGGGCCCATCATGCCGATCCCAACTGGCCATTGTTCAACACTGAAGTGGTAGAGCAATGAAAAATGGGACGATCGTGCTACTTGGGCTCACTGCGCTGCTTTACAGCTGTCAACCCAATACATCCGAATGGAATAACGCCTCCCCAACATTTGACCACATCCTGGTTATTGTGGGCGATGACCATGGTTTTGCCACGGTAGGCGCTTATGGCAATAGTTATATCCAAACGCCGGGGCTGGACCGGCTTGCCGCTGGCGGAGTCCGGTTTGAGAAAGCCTACGCTACCTCCCCTATTTGCAGTGCCTCCCGGCAATCCGTGCTTTGCGGTAAATACCCCCATGCTACGGGAGTGAACATGCTATTTACACCCTTCCCGAATGAAGGGAATACCACTATTGCCGAGCACCTCCGGGAGCAGGGCTTTGCCACCGCCATCATCGGGAAAGCTCACTTCAACAACTGGCTTTGGGAGCCACTATACAAAGATGGACCACCTGACCATGGGTTCTCACTCAACTTAAGCAGTCAGGATTACCGGCAATGGCTAAATAGCAAAAATCTACCCCCTGTACCCGATAGCATTCCCACTCGTGCCAATCAATCCGGGACAGGAGTTGCTTGGCAGAAAAACGCAGCGATGCTGCCGGTGGCCCAGCGGGCAGCTAACTCTCAGGCCGCTTACTTTGTCGATCAAGCTTTAGCTTTTATGCAGGAACAACAATCCAGAAAATCGCTCACCTGGCTAGCTTTTAACGAGCCCCATGCCCCTTTCGCTTTCCCAGTGGAATACCGGAATATGTACCATCCAGATAGCGTGCCGTTTCCTAAAGGCAGCCCGGAAGACGAACGCTGGGTGCCGGAAATTTTTCAGGATTTAACCGAGGCAGAGCGGAAAGGCATTATCACCTCCTACTACCGCTCGGTGACCCACATGGATGCTCAGATTGACAGGCTGCTGGATAGCTTGGAAGCTAAAGACATGCTGGACCAAACCCTGATCGTTTACTTTGGAGATCAGGGTTACCTGCTCAACGACCACAGGCGGTTTGAAAAGCATAGCTTTTGGGAAGAGAGCATCCGTGCGCCTTTGATCTTTCATGGGGCAGGTCTGCCCGGTGGCAGCGTTCTTTCCGCTCCGGTCTCGTTCGTAGACATCGCACCCACCATCGCTTCTTTAAGTGGCAGTAGCCAGGTTGCTGATTTTCAGGGAGAAGGGCTGGCTGGCCTGTTATTCGGTTCAGCAGATGGAACAGACACCACATACCTGTTTTCAGAATACCTGCTGGATAATAAAGCCATGGTCGTCAATGACCGCTGGAAGTATATTTTCACAGCCGGGGCCCGGGACCAGACGATGAGCTACGGTACCGGATATGGGCCATCCGGGATGTACCACCGGCTATATGACCTGAAAAACGATCCTGAGGAAACGACTAATCTTGCCTACGATCCCGGACAGGCAGAGCGCGTAGCGGCCTTACAGGACGTCATGCTGGACTATTTCCGG
>CAZNHN010000587.1:0-1836 GCA_964572415.1 uncultured Phaeodactylibacter sp. | reverse complement strand
CTTTGACACCCTTGACACAGAGGATGTGCGCGATACCGAATTTACGCCCACCGGGAGCAAAGTCTGGAACACTAAGCGCTATCAGGCTAAACTGGACAACCTTGCAAAAGTCGTGGCGGAATTAGGCACTGACGTTACGCCGGACGGGGTAGCCATACTTGGCGTTTCGGAAATAGAAAACCGCAGTGTCCTGGAAGACTTCGTAAAGCACCCGCTCATCAAAGACCGGAACTACCAGATTGTCCATCAGGACTCCCCCGATGAGCGTGGGATCGATGTCGCGCTGTTGTACAATCCAAAGTATTTTGAATTAGAGGGCCACGAGAATCTCTTTGTGGAACTTTACCGGGATGGCGAGCCGGACTATACCCGTGACGTCCTCCTGGTATCCGGTAATTTTGACGGCGAGCCCATGCACTTTATGGTCAACCACTGGCCCAGCCGCAGCGGAGGGGAAGCTGCCAGTCAGCCCAACCGTAATAAAGCGGCGTTGGTCTGCAAAACCGCAGCCGATTCCATCTTCGCCGAAGACCCCAAGGCCAAAATCATCATCATGGGTGACCTGAATGATGACCCCATCAGCCCTTCCGTTAAGGAGGTCATCGGTGCTAAGACCAACCGCCGGAAAGTGCGCAAGGGGGAGTTTTACAACCCCATGTATGAGCTGTACCGCAAAGGCATTGGAACCCTGGCTTACCGAGATGCCTGGAGCTTATTCGACCAGATGATCCTCTCCGATGGATTGCTGGACGAGCGGCAGGAAGGCTATCAGTTTTACAAAGTCAGAATACATAGCCCCCGCTACATGTTGCAAAAACACGGCCGGTTCAAGGGGTATCCGTTTAGGACTTTTGGCGGAAATGAGTACCTTGGAGGCTATAGCGACCACTTCCCGGTTTATATTTTCATGGTAAAGCCTGCCGGATAGCCTGGTGCGATCAGACCGAAGTTTATTTGTTGCACTCCCTCTTAGCCTTTACGGTTGATCGGACTTAGTGTACAGGTAATTACGGCTTCATCATCTATCAGTGATCCGGCGAGGCTCAAAATTTCAGGCACTTGGCATTCGATAAGGCACCACTGGAACTTAGCGGCGACTTCAAAGCTGCCCTTCAGATGATTGAGAACGAGGGGCGCAACGTCTTCATTACCGGACGGGCGGGTACGGGTAAGTCCACCCTCCTGCAGCTATTCCGTAATACGACCCGGAAGAAAACCGTGGTATTAGCGCCTACCGGTATTGCCGCTCTCAATGTAGGCGGGCAAACCATCCACTCTTTTTTCGGCTTTCCACCCAAGCCTTTGAGCCGGCAAGACCTGAAAAAGCGCCGAAACCGCAGGTTGTACACCAACCTTGAAGTGCTTGTGATTGATGAGATCTCCATGGTCCGGGCCGATATGCTGGATAATATCGACTGGTTTCTGCGCATCAACCGGGAAGTGCCTGCGCCCTTTGGCGGGCTTCAGGTGGTCTTCTTTGGGGATATGTTCCAGTTGCCTCCCGTGGTGGCTAATGATATTGAAGCCATGCGCTTTCAGCTGGAGTACGAATCGCCCTATTTTTTTTCCGCCCATCTTTTCGAAGACCAAACCTTCTTCCTGGAGATGATGGAACTCAATAAGGTCTACCGGCAGGAGAACCGAAATTTCCTGCGCCTGCTGGAGTCCGTACGCCTTAACCGGCTGGATTACGATGATCTGGAAGACCTCAACAGCCGCCATCTGCCCCAGTTCGAGCCCGAAGACTTCTACGTCACGCTCTCCGCACGCAACGCCACCGTAGACCGCATCAATCAGCGAGAACCTGAAAACTCCTCGTGGGAGCCGGTACGTCGA
>CAZNHN010000586.1:0-1854 GCA_964572415.1 uncultured Phaeodactylibacter sp. | reverse complement strand
GTTGCTGCTAAAGGCCAGCCCGGAAACGTTGCGGGGAGAAGGAATTGAAATAGGTGTGGAGCCAGTGACCCGTCCTAAAATACGTTGACGGTTTTTGTTGAAGCCAGCGCCTTATGGGTGCTGGCTTTTTCATGTACCTCTTGGGGCGTTTTCATGCCCAGGCTGAGGTGGGGCCTAACCGTATTATAAGTCTCAATGGATTCTTTGATCAGTACGCCAAGCTCTTTGAACGTTCGGCAACGGTGGATCAGGAATTCCTGCTTCAGGATGCCATTCACCCTTTCAGCCAGCGCATTTTGGTAGCAGTCATAGCCATCGGTCATGGATGGCTGAATCTGATGTTTCCGCAACATACTCTGATACAGAGAAGAGCAGTATTGAATGCCTCGGTCTGAATGATGCATCAGCGGCTGATCGCTTGTTCGATGGCGGACCGCTTGTTTCAATGCGACAGCCGTATCTGAAGCTTTCATCTCACGACTGAGATTGTGGCCTACGATTTTGCGCGAAAATGCGTCAGTGATCAGGGATAGATAATGCACCCCCTCTTCCGTTTCTACATAGGTTATATCGCTTACGAAAGCCTGTTCAGGGCGGTGCAGCTCACACCCTGCCAACAGATTAGGGTGTTTCCTCATCCAATGGCGGCTGTTGGTTGTTTTCGTATAATTTTTCTTCGGGCGGATCAATAACTGTTCCTGGCGAAGGTAATCAAACAGGCCGTCTCGACCAAGCTTGATTCCCAAGGTCTGGAATTCTTTGTGCAGCAGATAGTACAGCTTCCGCGTTCCCAACCTCGGTAGTCGCTTTCGAACCTGCTGCACGAGGGCTTTAATGGGCTCCAATTGAACCTGGCGCTTGTTGCGCCGCTGAAGGCGTTGATAAATCCCTTGGCGTGAGACTCCAAAGAGTGCACAGCTTTTGCTCAGGCTTACTTTGCCTTTTGCTTGCAGCGTGCGCGCTCCTTGGATAAATACTTTTTTCGCAGGCCGGCTCCATAGTCCCGGTCCATAATATCGACCATCTCATTGAGCAGGAGATTGCGAAGACGCTCATCTTCCAGCTCTTTTTCCAGTCGCTTAATCTTCTGCTCGGGCGTTTCCTGGGATCGGTTCATGGGCGAGCTCCTAGGCAGGGACCAGTCCAATTTACCATGCTTACGGAGCCAGGTCAGAACCGTACTGCGGCCCTGGATGCCGTAGATCTGCTGGGCCTGTTTATAGGTGAGTTCGCCTTTTTCGACCTGGTCCACAACGGCCAATTTAAAGCCCAGGTTGTAATCACGCTGGGTGCGCTTCTTCCGGGTGGGAGTATCGTTGCCCATCTGCTCATTCTCCAGATGACAACGTATTTCAGGACGGGACACGGGCACAAAAAAAGGCAGCCGAGGCTGCCTTTTTCTTACGTGCCGACTGTCAGTTAGACAGCAACAACGTTCTCTGCCTGAGGACCTTTCTGGCCTTCAGTCACGGTGAAGTCAACCTGCTGGCCTTCTGCCAGAGTCTTGAAACCGCCACCCTGAATTGCACTGTAGTGAACGAAGACGTCCGGGCCGCTTTCGCGAGTGATAAAGCCGAAACCTTTTGCTTCGTTGAAGAACTTAACAGTACCGGTAGTTGTAGACATAATCATAATCCTGAAATCGATAATTTAATGTGCAGCCAGACCATCTGAAACGATGACTGATCAGCGTTGTGCGGAAACAAAAAACGCGCGGAATCAAAAACAGGACAGGCAACTACCTAAAAACAGCGGTGCGTCTTATTCGTGAAATGCTTTGCTAAATCTTTCCTACGAGAGGCACAGTACTCCTATACTCCCGGGTTTAGCAAATGTTTTGGCAGATTTATTTTC
>CAZNHN010000585.1:0-1855 GCA_964572415.1 uncultured Phaeodactylibacter sp. | reverse complement strand
AGGGGCAGGGCGAGCAGCCAAGTGAGTAGTAGGAAGTTGTTTTTCATAAGTGAAAGGTTTTTGTGCGTAAAAAATAGGATATACTAGGTACTACCAACTTATCCGTGCAGGATAGCGGGCAGGCTAGCTTTGTGCAATAGGATTACAGTTACCGCAATGTTTACAAGTTAAGTCATTTTCAGGGGTGATTTGAAGTAAATTTTGCAACAAACACATATTTTTTTATGGCATATCCGTAAAAACGAGCCATAAAGAGCCTACAGACTTCTATTTTACGTAGATTTACATTGTCAGCTGACGCTCAAAACAAATTAACACGAACATGGAGCAGCCAGATGAATTTCAGCAGAAGCTGTTTGAAGAAGTATTGGCACGCTTTTCCACGAAATCCGATGCCATCACGGAATTGACAGCAGTACTATCGGTAAACCGGGATGGAGTCTACCGCAGGTTGAGGGGAGATACCCTGCTCACGGCCCCAGAGGTGCGATCGCTAGCGGTACACTATGGTATATCCCTCGATGAACTGGCACAAGAAGACAGCAATAAGATATTCTTCTCCTACAGCTTGTACGAACAGGAAGCCAACAGCTTTTGGGATTACCTCCTGTTGATGAACCAACATTTAAAGGAATTCGTGAAGCAGCCAGATCCATGGGTGTATTACAGCTCTCAGGAGATTCCCATGTTCATCAGCATGATGTTTCCAAAACTGGCGGCCTTTAAGATGTATGTGCATGGGCTGACGACCTGGCACTTGGACTACCTGCAAGATAAACCCTTTGATTTCAGCCTGCTGAATGCCAAAGAGCAGGCGCTGGCCACGGATACCAGCCAGATATACTGCACGATCAATTCTACGGATTTCTGGACACTCTCTTTACTGCAGCAGTCGCTCAGCCAGATCGAATACTTGGCAGTGGAAGGCCGTTTTAAAAACTTTGATACTTGCAAACAGCTTTGCCTTGAGCTGCTAGAACTCGTGCGCCACGCCCGCTTGATGGCAGAGGCAGGCAGAAAATTTATGCCGGGGCATGAACCGGCCAAGGAAAGTGGTGTGTTCAACCTCTTTCACAGTGAGGTGACCGTCACGAATACCACCATACTGAGTATCGCCCAGGACAGCTACGGGCTATACAATGTATTTGACAACCCCAATTTTTTGTTTACCAACAACAAAAGACTCTGCTTGCTCAAAGAAGCATGGTTTAATAAGGCCCAGCAGTACGCGCTTTCCTTGAGTGTCCACTCCAGCAAAAACCGGAACAACTACTTCAATAAGCTTGAAAACAACGTAGAACAGGCGATGAAGCGGTTGGAGTATATACTGAAATAAGATTGACCTTTCGGTTAGAGCGTGGTCAACTCAGACGGTTGTACTGCCCCAGCACATCGACGCTAATAAAGATTAAATATTCCTATTGGTTGTGCGCCGTCAATATTCTGGATTTGAAACTGAAACCCTAGACAATTGAAACGTTCAACCTTGGAAACTCCGAGCATTAGCCTTAGTTTAACATTCTGCAATACGTAAACGACATGAAAACCCTGGTCCTACTCACGACCCTACTTATCTTGACGCTCAACGCTTGTGCCCCCGACAGTACAGCAACGACTTCAAAGGCTGATGCAAATGCCCCAGAGGGCATGGTCTACATTCCTGCCGGATCTTTCCTGATGGGTGGAAAGTCAGCACAAGCAGACCCTGACGAATACCCTCGCCGTACGGTGAAGGTCAATGCTTTTTATATGGATGAGACGGAGGTGACCAACCGGGCTTTCGCCAAATTTATCGAGGAAACGGCTTATACAACCGTAGCGGAGCGCCCTATTGACTGGGAAGCAATGGCTCAAA
>CAZNHN010000584.1:0-1867 GCA_964572415.1 uncultured Phaeodactylibacter sp. | reverse complement strand
GCCGCCCCGCCGAGGGTCAATCTCATACTATCTTTGGAGCTACAGCCACTCTCTTCATCCGTCGCTTCCAGCACATAGACCCCAGCCTCCTCCGCTTCGGGCGATAATGCTTCACTGCTAAAGCCGTTCGGCCCTGACCATGCGTATACGACTTGGTTATTCGAATTATCAATACTGCCATTTAGCATAGCAGCAGTGAGGCCACAGCCAATCGTGAGGTCTGGCCCGGCATCGGCTATGGGTTGATTGTCCTGCGCTATCACGGTCACGCTTGTGGTGCCGCTGCAAATGGTTCCTGCATCGCTCGTCACGACCTCCAAGGTGTAAGTGCCGGGCGTACTGATGACAGGATTCTGTAGGCTGGAGCTAAAACCATTAGGCCCCGACCAATTGTAGACCGTAAAGGGGCTGAGGGTAGAAAAACTGGCATCTAGGGTGACCGTAAAATCATTGTAGCAGCTCAGCGTATCCGGGGGAAGCACAAAAGCTACGGCTTCAAGCACCGTCAGCTGCAAATTGACCGTGCTGTCGCAACCATTCACCCCTATTAACGTCTGCGAGTAATTACCCTCCGAGCAGTAGGGCGTATTCCCAATAAAATAGCAATCCCCAAGGCAGCGTACAGCTTGCACATTGACCTCCGCTTCTGGCAACTGTGTCACCACAACCTGATCAGATACTTGGCACTCGCCGTACATCTCTATATCATCTATTACAAAATCATTGCCGAAACCTGCCGTACTCTGCGTCACGATGCAAACGGTGGCTGTGGTACTTGCACCAGAATTCCAAGTGGCCCCAAAAGGCACCCAATCACAAGGTGTGGAAGTCGGAGTAACCGTCCCACCTAGCAACTGTCCATTTACCGAAAACTGTAGCTGTGCCAAGCCAATAGGCACCAACGTAGATACCCAAGCGCTTAGGGAATAATCAGTGTTGGGGGTTACAGGGACGGTTTGGCACCAAACGTTCTCCCCCGGCGTACCAGCACCGTTGACGAGCAGCATTTGGCCCGTGCCGTTCCCAAAGGTATGGTCATCGCAGGGCGGAAAGGTGCTGACAACAAGCTGCGGGGAGGTAACCGTGGTGTAAGTGCCGTTGAGGATCGGTATAGGGTTAAAAGTATAATCGCTGCTAAAACCTCCTGCGCCAGCCTCAAAATCACCATTCGCAATCAGGTTGACATTGGAAGGCCCGGTAGCAGTCAAAGTGTATACCCCAGGAGCACTGACAGTGGGGGAAAGCCCATTGGGGTTGCTCAGGCCAGCCGCTGGCGTCCATTGGAAATTGGATAAGTTGCCCGCCACACTGCCGCTCAGCGTAGCTGTATTGCCTAGCCCGCAAATGGTGACATCTGGCCCGGCATCCACAACTAAGTCGCACTGCGCACTCAGGAAAACAGTGGGCAAACAGCACAAAAGGAGTAGCCAATATTTCAGAAAGGTCATGTAGATCGTGATTTGTCGCTGGCGATGAAGCTATGAAATTCTTTTGGTTTGTAGGGAGAGGATTGGCTGGAAACAAAAAGGATTGACATACTTCGAAGATATTGACAAAGCGGTAGACCCTCCCATCATGTCAGAGGAATTGCCAATTGAGAAAATTATAAACAGACTAAACACAGCCGTAAAAGAACCTGACAAACGGTTTTGACAACTACGCTCGCCCCCTCCCACTAATTCCATAAATCCTTTTACATTTGCCTCCTGTCAAAACCAAGTAAGCAAATGCCAAGCACCATTGAACAATTAGTCGCCGATCGTACCGGGCTTCCGCCCAAAAAAGTATTCAACACCCTGAAATTATTCAGCGAGGGGGCCACTATCCCGTTCATCGCCCGCTACCGCAAGGAAGCTACCGGCTCTTT
>CAZNHN010000583.1:0-1885 GCA_964572415.1 uncultured Phaeodactylibacter sp. | reverse complement strand
GCTGTTCAGGGCTTTCCGATGATGGAATACCTGCTGTTCGACCAGCAGCTCAATACCGGGGAAACTTCGCTGCCTGCCGCCCGGACCTGCGAGCTGCTGACCAGCGTCGCTCTGCACGTGAAAAGCAACAGCGACGAGTTGATGGCTGGGTGGCAGGCTTTCAGGCCACACTACCTGGAGACCGCTCAGTACTTCGACACTACTATCCGCGCGGGGATGGCGACGCTGGAAATCCTGGAGGAGCGCCGCCTGGGCCAACCCATGGGGCTTCGCGGGAATGGCAAACGCAATCCCTACATCACGGATGCCTGGCGCAGTGGCAGCACCCTGATGACCGTCGAAGCCACTGTGGATGGTCTGCAACAGTTTTTCTTCCCGGGGCTCGCTACCCTGCTGGAAGCAAAGGAGGCGTCCGACCTGGCAGACCGAATTCGCAAACAATTCAACGAGGTTCAGCAGAACTTTCCCGGTGCCCGCCTACCTATGGCAACTGCTTTGAAAGAAGAAGAGCAGTTCCGGGTCCTGCAGAGCCTGTACGTTGATATTTCCCAATTGACCACGTTGGTGAATGACCAGGGGGCAGTCGAACTTGGCGTAGTAAGAGGCTTCAACTCGAGCGATGGCGATTGAGGAGGCTGATCTTATGCTATTGAATCGCAGAGCCCTTCTCAAAGCGTCCCTTGCCGGCGGCGCTGCCATGGGCCTGACAGGCTGTTCCCTGCTGCCCCGAAAGGCGTCAGTACAGCCAGACAACTATGTCGGCGCCGTTGGCCTGCCGGATGGCAGTTTTGGCGTCAGCGCATTCGACCGCAGCGGCAGCATTCTCTGGCAGACTCCGGTCCAAACTCGCTGCCACAGCGGATGCAACCGGCCTGGCATGGGTGAAACCGTCTTTTTCGAGCGACGCCCAGGATGGGCCTTTTACGTTTTCGATACAACGGCCGGCACCAAAAAACACCGTGTAGAAGCGCCAGCCGGCGAGCACTTTGTCGGTCACGGTGTATTTTCGACCGATGGCCGCCGCCTTTACGTCACCGCCAGCCGGTACGAACAGGGTGAGGGAATCATTGCAGTCTACGACGCCGAAAAGTGTTATCGACGGACCGAAACCTTTGAACTGGCCGGTATCGGCCCCCATGAGCTGACCTTGCATCCGGACGGGGAAACCCTGGTAATTGGACTCGGGGGCATTCTGACCCATCCGGATTACGACCGCATCAAGCTGAATCTGGATACCATGGACCCTGCCCTGCTACTGATGGATCGTCATTCCGGCAAGATCATTGGCCGGTTCAAGCCGCCTCATCATCAGCAAAGCGCCCGTCACGTGAGCGTCAGCAGTAGTGGCCGCGTTTACGTAGCGTATCAACATCAAGGTCCGCAGTACGAAACACCGCCCCTGTTGGCGCGTCTTGAACAAGGAAAACTGCGGGAATATCGGTTTGACGAAGACACCCAGAAAGCCTTGGCCAACTACATTTCAAGCGTGGTTGCGCACCCGGAAAATGACCTGGTTGCTGCCGCCTCCCCTGTTGGTGGTACGGCGATTATCTTCAGGGGCAGTAACGGTGAGCTGGTCAATCGCGCTTCCATAAAAGATTGCGCCGGCATCCAGGCCCTTGCCGGCGGAGACTTTCTGGTCTCCTCTGGCCTTGGCAAACTGTTTCAACTCGGCGCCGGCGTACCCGCCAGGGAACTGGCAGACCTCCCCGTTTACTGGGATCACCATCTGGTCTGATTGCCTACGACTGCCGTAATCCGGACTTAAGGATATCGGGCCACACTGGTATCCTTTCGACTCATTTTCCGGAGGACAGCGGTTTGCCCGATAGCAGAAAGGACACACTCGACCAGCTTTACAGCCTGATAGCCAACGAAGAAGATG
>CAZNHN010000582.1:0-1905 GCA_964572415.1 uncultured Phaeodactylibacter sp. | reverse complement strand
TGTACTCCAGCGATAATTCCGTGAGCACCCCGTCAATTTCTTTGTCCACAATACCATTATCATTGCTGTCTTCCCAGCCGGCTTCGGTCAGCAGTGCCCGGGCCTTCTCCACTTCATAGGGGATAGGCTTAATGTCCGGGTTGTGGTAAGAAGAGGAAGCGAGTACGGAGCCAGTTGAAGGCTCTGCCAGCCCGGAGAAAGCCGTATTAATAATGCTCTCCACATCAGTCGCGTAGGCCAGTGCACGGCGTACTCTTGGATCTTCCAGTTTTGGGATTCGGGTGTTCAGGTAGACAAAGGCATGCACCAGGGATGGTGGTGTGTAGAAGTCAAACTTTTCAGCTACAAATGCCGTCTCCTTTAATTCATTGAACTGCTCAGGTCCAGTATTCGCCAGTACATCAAGCTGCCCGTCCTTCAGGGCTGCCACCGCTGCGGTCTGATCCTGAATGGGGCGGAAGATCATTTCCGGCGGATAGGATTCCATGACAATGCCTGCACCTTCCACCTGATCGCCCCACCAGTCTGCTTTGCGCTCGAGGACCAGCCGCTGACCGGTTTCCCAGCGTACCAGCTTGTAAGGCCCGCAGCCATTCACACCCTCCGGCTCCCGGCTGAAGAAAGGGCTCGTGAATTGCTCGGCAAACTGGTTGATCTTTTCGTTGCTTTCAGCGAGGGCTTTGGCTTTTTCGGTATCCATCAGGTCGGGCAGTGGGATGTCCGCCATCAATCCAAGGGAGTCATAATGGTGCATAGGCAGCACGGGCAAAGCCGCACTTATCGCTTCCTCCCCAATGATATACTTTTGGTCAGAATAGACAGTGAACCGCTTCGGGTTTTCCGCATCTATTTCCACTTCCTTGATGAAAGACAAGTAAACCCGGTAGGGCGCAGCCGGCACCTTGGGGTTGAAGGTAGCTTTCATGGTGAAAAGGAAGTCCTCTGCCGTCACCGGGCTGCCATTGTCCCAAACTGCTTCCGGGCGGATTTCGAAGGTGTAGGAAACACCACCGGCGTAAGGACCCTCTTCCAGGATGGTTACTTCAGGCGCGCTCACGGCAAGAGCCGGTTCCAGCTCCAGCGTAGTGGGGTTGAGCCGCTGCAAATAGGAAAAGGTGGCACCAATAATGGTATTGGAATAATTACTCAGGGTCAGCACGGGGTTGAGCTGATCGGGTTCTGCATCCAGTTGCAGGCTTACCGATTCAGGGGCGATGCCTTGGTTCGTTTGGTCGGTATCCGATGCCGGGTCGGAATCACTGCCACAGCTGAAAAAGCCAGTCAGTAAAATAAACAACAAGAAGCGGAGGGTATAACGTAAAGTCATGTGGTCGGTTTTTAGATTGAATTGGGGCGAATTAAGGTAAAATAGGTAATTATTGGGGCGCTACATCCCGCAAAACAAAGTCCTGAACGAAAAAACCAGGCCTTCGGGCGGAGGCCATCGCTTCAAATCGTTTGCTGATGGCGATGCGTTCCAGTGGCGAAAATAGGAAAATGTAAGGCTGCTCTTCGTATATCAGCTCCTGAAATTCCAGATAAAGCTTGTGGCGCTTCTGCTCATCCAGGGTTACCTGTATTGCTTCGATGAGCCGGTCAGCTTCTTCATTGCGGAAGCTGACGCGGTTGCCGCCGGAAGGGGTGTCGCTCTCCGAGTGCCAGAGCTGCTTAGGGTCGTCGGGTATAGGCGCCTGCCCCCAGCCACTGGAGTAGATTTCGTAATCGCGCTTTTTGACCTGGTCGATCAGCACCGTAAATTCTTTAGGTTCGATATTAATGCTTACGCCGGCCCGCCTGGCATTATCCTGAAAGAGGAGGGCCTGGTTGTTGGCAAATTTGCTGGCTGAGCTGATGATATAGTCCAGCTCCAGTTCGGTAAGTACGCCGTTGAGGTTCTTATCTACG
>CAZNHN010000581.1:0-1908 GCA_964572415.1 uncultured Phaeodactylibacter sp. | reverse complement strand
AGGCATAAAAGTATTAATGGCTACTGGCGATAATGAACAAACCGCCAAAGCAGTAGCGGAAGAACTAAAGCTCGATGGTTACTACAGCCAGGTACTTCCTCATGAAAAGTCTGAACTGATTGAGAAGCTTCAAAACCAAGGTGAGTTTGTCGCCATGACTGGCGATGGAGTAAACGATGCACCTGCCTTAGCCAAAGCAGATATAGGTATTGCCGTGGGGTCAGGTACAGATGTAGCCGCAGAAACAGCCGACATCATTCTTACCGAAAGCAGCCCATCCGACATAGCTACTTTGATTCTGTTCGGAAGAGCAACCTATAAAAAAATGGTTCAGAACCTCGTTTGGGCAACTGGCTATAATATAGTGGCTATTCCACTTGCAGCGGGAGTTTTATTCTATCAAGGCATTATGATTAATCCCGCCTTAGGTGCCGCTCTCATGAGTTTAAGCACCATTATTTGTGCCGCCAATGCGCAGCTTCTGAGATTGAAATTTAAAAAAGACTTACAATGAAACAGTTGAATAAAACTACCCTAATAACAGCATTTAGTACACTTGTGGTAGGTATCTTAATGGGCTGGCTGATATTCGGTCGCACTAATACAAAGGCTAATACCGAACATGATAAGGTTATTGCTGAAGATGCCGAAACCATCTGGACCTGTTCGATGCATCCGCAAATCAGACAGGGCGAGCCAGGTGATTGCCCGATCTGTGGAATGGACTTAATACCGCTGGAGTCAGACCCAAACGAAGAATTAGACCCCATGGCAGTAAGTATGTCTCCCACAGCCATGCAGTTAGCGCAGGTTCAAACCCTCAATGTAGGCAAAGGAAATGTCACAAAATCCATTCAACTGAATGGTAAAGTGCAGGCAGATGAACGATTACTGCATACGCAATCTTCCCATGTTTCAGGTCGTATCGAAGAACTAGCTGTAACGTTTACAGGAGATTTTGTGTCAAAAGGTCAGATTATTGCAAGGCTTTATTCGCCCGAATTAGTAACAGCTCAGGAAGAACTGCTTGAAGCGCAAAAGATTGCTACGACACAACCAGCTCTATTCAAGGCAGCCAAAGAAAAATTAAAAAAGTGGAAGCTCACTGAAAAGCAAATAGATCAGGTGCTGTCCACAGGTCAGGCTATTGAGTCATTTCCTATTCTTGCCGATGTATCGGGTTATGTTACTGAAAAAATGGTCAACCTAGGAGATTACGTAAGGCAAGGTGAACCCATTTATCAAATAGCAGATTTATCAAAAGTCTGGGTATTGTTTGATGTGTATGAGACGGACATGGGTTTTATAAACAAAGGGGATAAAGTCGAATACACTATCCAATCAATACCAGGTAAAACATTCAGTGGTAAAATCAGCTACATCGACCCCGTAATCGACCCGAAAACACGGGTGGCCAAAGCACGAGTAGAACGAAGTAATACCGACTTACAGCTAAAGCCCGAAATGTTCGCCAGTGGAATTGTGGAAGCAATTACTTCAACTAAAAAGCAATCATTAACGGTCCCTAAATCAGCCGTAATGTGGACAGGAACTCGTTCGGTTGTTTACGTCATGCAAACCAGCGCGCAAGGCGTTAGTTTTATGATGCGTGAAATTACGCTAGGTCCTGAATTAGGGGATAGTTACGTAATAGAATCAGGCCTTGAAGCAGGGGAAGAAATCGCAGTTCACGGCACATTCAGTATTGATGCGGCTGCACAGTTGGCAGGTAAACCAAGCATGATGAACCCTGAAGGTGGAGTAGCTATGACGGGGCACAACCATGGTGGTGCAAACAATTCTCCAATGGAAAAAATGCCCTCTACCATTAAGAAGACTTCCTTATCTACCTCTGCAAAAAAATCCATAGAGCCTCTTTTCGAGTCTTATTTTAGCTTTAAAACCGCG
>CAZNHN010000580.1:0-1917 GCA_964572415.1 uncultured Phaeodactylibacter sp. | reverse complement strand
CCCGGCCATCCGCAACAACAGCTCTAACCTGGCTAGCGAGATCGTAGGCACCTTTGTACTTGTGTTTACTGTCTTCTACATCACCGAAGCCCGGATGCTAACAAATGACGCCCCTATCGGGTTAGGTTCTATAGGCGCTATACCGGTAGCGTTTCTTGTGTGGGCGATTGGTCTCTCATTGGGTGGAACTACCGGTTATGCCATCAATCCCGCCCGTGACCTGGGGCCACGCATCATGCACGCACTCTTACCGGTAGCCGGTAAAGGGCAGAGCAAATGGTCTTACGCCTGGATTCCCGTACTGGGCCCAGTCGTTGGAGCTGGCATCGCAGCCATCCTTTACCTCTCGCTTCTTTGAGTGAGCCTTGCAATATCTACTTAAGAAAAACACCAACACACTGAACACATGATGACATCATTCGCTACTTTCCGCTTTGTAAGCCTGACCGCCCTTTTGTGGCTTGTTAGCCTGACTTTGAGTTTTGCCCAGGAAGTACCCGCACAGGTAATTCCCGGACAGGATATGCCTACCGAAGAAGAAAAACCTCAGTTGGAAGAAGATACCTACCGCCCGGTAGACTTCAACCTGCAGGTCAAGAATATGCACCTCTGGCGGGGATTCAAAGTAACCGAAGCCGCCATGACCGGTGTGGATGTGCATTATATTTCTCCCAACGGAAAATTTGCCGCCGGTATCTGGGGAGGCGCGGGTTTCACCGGTGAGTATACCGAGTTTGATTACTACGTTAGCTACGCTTTTGAGGGGTTCAACCTGGCGGTATGGGATATCAACAACTTCAGCAGCTTTGAGAATGCAAATATTTTTAACTACGACCCGGCTACCACTTCCCACTTCATAGATGTGACGCTTAGCTACCAGGTACCAAGTGTGCCACGGTTAAGTGCCAGCTGGAGTACCATTGTAGCCGGGAGAGACACCTATGTCGCCAATGACGGTGAATTGAAGAATGCCTTCTCCAACTATGTGGCGTTAGATTACCAGGTTGTAAAGCAGGAGATTGTCAATGTACACTTCTTCCTGGGGGGCGCTTTCTCCTTTGTCAATGAGCAGCACTTCTACGGTGCCAAGCCCAATATCGTCAACATAGGCGTACGGGCAGAGAAAGACATCGTTTTTGGGGAATACACCATGCCCGTATCCGCTACCGGTATGTGGAACCCCGAGCAGAACTACGGTGCACTGCAGTTTGCGGTGAATATTTTCTAAGAAGCCCGAGAGAAGATTTTTAAGAAAATTACCTGTAACTACTCAAAAACCCGCTACAGCCAGTCTGTAGTGGGTTTTCATTTTCTATAGCCTACAAATCCATCGTCAGTATCGTCATGCAGGTTTTGATGCCATCGCTGATGTTGCCGATGCGGATGTTTTCGTTGGGATTGTGCTGGTTATTGTCCATGTTGACCATGGGCACAATAATGGCCGGTATCTCCAGGGTATTGACTGCCGGAATAATGGGCACCGTACCGCCCATGCTGCGGATGCTGACTGGCTCCTGCCCGAAAGACTTGGCCAATGCCTGCCGCAACTGCTGCCCAAAGGGATCGTCCATAGGCGTACGGAAGGCATTGACACCAGAGCTACCTTTAAAAGTCACGATCTTAGGGTGCTGACGCCGCTCTTCGTCGGTCGGCTCACGGTCCTCCAGCAGCAAAAAGCCTTGTTGTTCAATATGCCGTTTGATCTTTTGCAGTTGCGCGGCACCATCAGTTTCGGACACCAGACGCACATCCAGGTGAGCAGTCACCTGTTCGGGAATAATGGTTTTGAGGCCCGGACCTTTCCAACTGGTCTCAATATGGCGCACGTTGAGCGAAGGGTACTGCAAAGCTTCCTGGTAGCCCTCTCCTACCGCCTCTGCCTGGCTGATTCCCAGCCCGGCCATGATTTCATCCTCG
>CAZNHN010000579.1:0-1917 GCA_964572415.1 uncultured Phaeodactylibacter sp. | reverse complement strand
CAGAGCGTACCCGGTTCCCGCCAAATCACCAGCCCCAGGGCCGCCCAGCTGAACACCATGCCATAATCGGCCAGCCGCCAACCCAGGACCAGCCCGTTTTTGAGCAGCCCGCCGAGGCCCACCCGTTCAAAACTCGGTGCCCATTCGGAACCAGCGTAGTAGCCAATCCAGCCTTTTTCCAGGTAATGGTAAAGCAGGAAAGCCAGGGCTAACAGCCCGGAGGGTATATAGGGTGGGAGGGCCCTGAGCATCTCCTTCAAGTATGCTATGGGCTTATTTTCTTTACGATTGGGTAGCGAAAGGCGCAGGTAGAGATCAAACAGGAATAAGACCACTACCGTCATCATCCCCCGGGTACTGACAGCGGCAAGCAGGAGCGCACCAGGGGCCAATGTCCAGCCTTTGTGGTACAGAATACTATACAGGCCAAGCAGAAAGCCAAACGCCAGCACCACGTCCGGGCTGACCAGTACCATTTGTCCCGACAAAGGCGGAAGCGCTAAAGCCAAAAGAGGGTATACCCACCCCCAGCGTCCGGCAAAGTGCCGCCCTACCGGGAATAGCAGCCCCACAACACCCAACACAAAAGGCAGCATTGCCCAGTGGCTCACCGCCAGCGATTTACCAAAGAGCATCCACGCAGCCGCCAGGTACATCCCGAAAAAAGGCGGATGCCCGCTGTCAATGGCATCAGGCAGCAAAAGTTGAGCAAAACCGGTATGGTAATAATGGTGAGCGTGCTTGGCCCCCAACTGTATGGTATCCCAGAAAAAAGGGAAGGGGCTGCTGTACGCAATCCCCAAAACGGCTGCCGCCAGGAGTACCGGCCGCAGCCACTTTTCGGTCCGGGTGGGCCGTGCCAATTACTGCTCCGGATTGTACTTCCGGTCCAGCGCCGCTTTCACGAAGGCCACAAATAGGGGCTGTGGCACTTCCACAGTACTTTTGAGCTCCGGGTGGAACTGCACCCCAACGAACCAGGGGTGGTCCTTGATTTCCACAATCTCTACCAGGTCTGCATCCGGATTAATGCCGGATGCGATCATACCGGCTTTTTCCATGGCCTCCCGGTATTGGTTATTAAACTCATAGCGGTGGCGGTGGCGCTCGCTGACTTTCAGGCTGCCGTAGGCTGCGCTGGCTTTGCTCCGGCGGCGGATCTCACAGGCGTAAGCCCCCAGGCGCATGGTGCCGCCTTTTTTAGTGATCTTCTTCTGGTCGGGCATCAGGTCGATGACGGGGTGGGGCGTATCGGGGTCGACTTCGGTGGACGAAGCGCCCTCCAGTTGCATAACGTTCCGGGCAAATTCCACAACGGCACATTGCATGCCCAGACAAATGCCAAAGAAAGGCACCTGTTGTTCCCGTACATATTTGATGGCGTTGATCTTGCCTTCAATACCGCGCTCCCCAAAGCCAGGGGCCACCAGCACACCATCAAAATCCCGCAGCCGCTCGGCTACCTCTTCGGGCGTGCCTTCTAGTTGTTCGGAGTGAATAGGGTGGACTTTCACCTTGCATTCATTCACAGCGCCGGCGTGTACGAAGGATTCGTGTATGGATTTATAGGCATCCTGCAGCTCGTTATACTTGCCCACCAGGCCGATGTTGATGGCGTAGGTAGGGTTTTTGAGTTTTCCGAGAAAGTTCTTCCATGCATTGAGCTGTGGCTCCTGCCGGTCCTTTAAGCGCAGACGGGTGATAGCCACTGTATCGAGCTTTTCGCGCAGCATCAGCAGAGGCACATCGTAGATACTCTCCGCATCGATTGCTTCAATAACGGAGCCCACATCCACATTACAGAACAGGGCCAGCTTACGGCGGATTTCCATGCCAATGGGGTGCTCCGTGCGGCAGACCAGAATATACGGTTGAATGCCGGTATTGAGCAGTTCCTTTACGGAGTGCTGAGTGGGT
>CAZNHN010000578.1:0-1924 GCA_964572415.1 uncultured Phaeodactylibacter sp. | reverse complement strand
GGGCGTGAAGAAGGGCGTGAAGAAGGGCGTGAAGAAGGGCGTGAAGAAGGGCGTGTGGAAGGGCGTGTGGAAGAACGTGTGGAGCTACAAAAAACCTTGGCCCCAAAACTGATCGCCAAAGGTTACACTATAGAGGAAACGGCCGATTTCCTGGAAATTACGCCAGAAGAAGTTGAAGCCATACTACGCAGCCTGGACTAAACTGAAGGCTAACCCGGCCATTATTATCGTGTTTAGAATAATCACTACGCTTTTACTTTCGGATGTTCCGGAATTAACCGACTTTTGCTTCCGCAAATGAACTAAGCTTGTTACCACAAGATACAAAGCAAGCTACCTAACCAAACCAAAACCATGGAAGCAATCAGCGTATTTGATATGCTTAAGATCGGGGTGGGCCCATCCAGCTCGCACACTTTGGGGCCCTGGCGTGCAGCGGAGCGCTTCTGTAAGTCTCTGCAGCAGCAAAATCTCTTTGCCCGCACTGCCAAAGTAGAATGCCATCTTTATGGCTCGCTGGCACTTACAGGCCGGGGGCACGGCACCGATGTTGCGGTCATGTTAGGCCTCAGTGGAAAAGACCCCGTCACAATTCCCATCCCTGAAGTCAAATCTGAACCAAACCGTATTCATGCCGAACACCTGCTCTACTTAGATGGGCAGTACCTCATTGCCTTTAATCCCAACCAGCATATCATCTTCCATTACTCAGAACGCCTGCCGGAACATGCTAACGGTATGACCCTCATCGCCTTCTCAGAGCAGGACGAGATCACCCTTGAGGAGACCTATTTCTCTGTGGGTGGCGGCTTTGTGGTTAAAGCAGGTGAAACCATAGAAACCGACACTGTCAAACTACCCCATCCTATCAATTCCGCACGGGAGCTAAGCCAGTACTGCAGGCGGCATGATATCGGAATATGGGAGGTTGTCCTTGAGAACGAAAAAACCTGGCGGGAGGAGGCTCAAATCAAGGCAGAACTGCTGAAAATCTGGGGCGTGATGCGCAATTGCGTCTATCGTGGGTGCCACGAAGAAGGGATGTTGCCCGGTGGGCTGGAGGTCACCCGGCGCGCGCCCGCCCTTTTCCAGAAACTTGTTCTCCCCTGCGAGTACAGCAATGCCGACGAGTGGCTGCAATGCCTGATACAGTGCGATTTCAAGTTTTCCAAAATCCTGAAATGGATAGGTTGTTTTGCTATGGCCGTCAATGAGGAAAATGCCAGCTTCAGCCGTATAGTCACAGCTCCAACGAATGGAGCTGCTGGCGTGATCCCAGCCGTACTTATGTACTACGTTTGCTTTTCTGAAAAGGAAAAAGTGACCGATGAAGATATCGTCCGCTTCCTGCTCGTAGCGGGAGAGATCGGCAGCTTATTCAAAAAAGGAGCGACTATCTCCGCAGCTATGGGAGGTTGCCAGGCTGAAATCGGAGTGTCTTCCGCAATGGCGGCAGCAGCGCTGACAGAAGGGCTAGGTGGCACCGTAGCACAGGCTCTGATGGCCGCAGAAATCGCCATGGAACATCACCTTGGGCTTACCTGTGATCCTATTGGCGGGCTCGTACAAATCCCATGCATAGAGCGCAACAGCATGGGTGCCATCAAGGCAATTACCGCTGCTAATATTGCCCTTGAAAGCGATCCGGAAAAAGCCAAAGTCCACCTCGATGAATGCATCAAAACGATGTGGGAGACCGCTCAGGATATGAACCACAAGTACAAGGAAACGTCACAGGGTGGACTGGCAGTTAATATTTCTATTAAAGTGCCGGAGTGTTAAAGCTACTTATTGACTTGTTGTGCAACAAACCGGCGCTCTGACTGTATAGATAAGTACCACATCAGAAAAGCGCACTTCCATGGATAAGATACCACTCCGAATATTAGGTCAGGCAAAAAGCGACTCCACACCTGAACACTTC
>CAZNHN010000577.1:0-1939 GCA_964572415.1 uncultured Phaeodactylibacter sp. | reverse complement strand
AAATCCACCTCAAATTAAAGTATAACAGGATGTTACACCCCCCGTGGGTCTCAGGATTTAGTGAATTTGTATTACCGGGATGGATCTCGGCGGTCATGCAATCGAAGACCAACCAGTTGCAAAGGCAAGACCGCCGGAATCGATAATCTTAAACTTGAAAAAAAATTAAAATCCACTATTTCATTCCGACCTGCTTTCTCGCCTCTTTGCAGCGTGAGCTCACCTTCGTGTCGTTCTTTTTAAGGCATTCCAGCAGCCTCCCTTCCCCGGCTTCCACATTACGGCAGAACTGATCCAAATCGTCGGCACACTCGTTGACCACATACGACAGCGCGTTCACGGCCCGCTCCAGCTGTGCGGCGGCATCATAGAGGGCGTATTCGCACTTGATAGACAGTTTGTCGCTGCGAGAGTAGAGGCAGGCCAGCACGCGGCCTTCACCAGGGGTGACATCTTTGCAGTAACTCTCGATTTCGGTTTTGCAGCCGTTGGCCACAGTCTCAACCAGGCTCTGCTGAGCTCCGGCTGAAATAGCAAATAGAAGCGTTAAACAGATGGCAATGCTGAAAATGGATGTTGTCTTCATGATCTTTCACCCTCCTTTTGATTTGTTTGTTCCCACTTTGACCTGAATCTCAGGTCGTACTTTAAGGCTCGCATGACTGAGAAAATTGGTAGCTACCGGTCGAGGGTAACCTGCCTGGTGATCTTGTGGACCTCGTACTGCTGATCAGGGCTGCCGAGATAATAGCTCAGATCAACGGTAATGTCAGCTGCCCTGATGCCTTTGGGAAGAATGAATTCCATTGATTCGGTCTTTGTCTGGTAGGGCTGAATGCTGGTATCGCGAATATTTGCAACCTTTTGCTGCGCCCCGTAAAGCATCTTCGAATTTTTTTCGTTCGTTGCCTGAGGATGATAATGTCGCGTCTGGATGCCGATTTCCTTTCCGTCAGGTGTCTTTGCGGTCACTTCCAGGACCACTCGGTTGTGGGACGGTCATCCGTCGGGAATACGGTGTCCGGCGGTGGAAGCGACCTTCGTATTCACAATGACCTTCGACACTGAGGTTTTAGCGTTCTCGAGCCACTCGTAGCCGAGGGTTTGGACATCGAGTGAAAGCGCTGCCTGCAGGAGCTTGGTTGTCTGCTGGATATCATCCCAGTTCGGCGCCATCAGATGATCCGCCAGGCCGTCAATTGGCTTCATGTGGCATTCCTGGCAAGTCTGAGAGCCGCCGGCGGGAATGTAGGCATGCAGGTAGCTGCCATAGAGGTTCGCACACTGCACCGGGTTTTCGAACTCGAGGTTCGGCCCCAGACCGTGGCACTGTCCGCACATCAGAGAGTGTTGTATAACCACGCTCTTCTTCACTTTCACGAATACCTCATCTTCATGAGAGTCCATTTCGTTTATGCCGTAAAGTGTACCCGGGTCCGGTTTTCCCTCTTCGAGCCGGTGGATGATCGCTTTTTCGTTGTGGCAGACGATGCAGGTAATCTGAAGCTTGGCGATTTTGGCCTTGTCCTGCGCAATGATGGCTTCGGTGAGCTCGACAGCCACGGAATCTTCAGCATAGTCGACAGCCTGCGGCAGGTGGCACTTGAAGCACGGATAGGTCTTGAGTGTCGCCTGCTTCGGATCGGACGGCGAGAAAGGCGTTGCTCCGGGTGTGGCCAGCAGCGTCATATTCAGAGTACCCCGGGTTCCCATCATAGGGCGAGCGTGCTGTGACTTTTCCCATTGCGCGTAGATGACATCATGGCATTCCGCGCAGCGAGAAGAGTCGAGCATCGCAGCCAGTTCGTCTATCGTCTTTGCTTTCTGCGCAAACGCCGGCAGCGGAAACGCGATGCAAAGAAGAGTGATGAGCAACTTGAAAAAATTCATAGTCCCTCCACCTTTTTCCATGTGCTGTCACGATTGAAGAGCGTTATGG
>CAZNHN010000576.1:743-1940 GCA_964572415.1 uncultured Phaeodactylibacter sp. | reverse complement strand
CCCCTTGTTCCTGAGCATACCGTACAACACCCGGGAACACCCGCTGAAACCAAGGTGATTCGGGATTGAAGACCAACGCAATATGTTTTTTCATGGTGGCATGATATGTAAATACTTTGGCAATTAATGTCAATACGTACCCTATATAAGATGTGTTATTCTGATGAGGTAAATTTAAAAACGCAGACACGAACTTATTGCAAGGAAGACCTTCATGAACACGCGCCTCATCATCTCAACAATTTGTGCAACATTTTTTATAGGCAGCCTCCAAGCTGCGGTAATACCGACCTCAATATCCGGTTTGGATATCTGGCTGACGGATGCAGGCAATACATTCAACGGTACCACTTGGAGCGACTCCAGCGGCAACGGCTACGACGCTACGGCGTTCGGTTCTCGCGCGGCAGGTGACACGAATTATCCAGCTGCAACGTACTTGGCAGGCACCGCTTCCACCCAATTTGGCACCAGCGGCTTAGCCTTCGGCAGCGGCATTGACGACCTCATGAAGGCGGGTCCGGACTACAATGGCGCAACAAACATGACCATCTTTATGGTCTATTCAACCAGCGTTGCGAGTAGTGAAATCAGGCCCGCTGGTTTTGGTTCCCAGGCTGCCAAAGGGGCTTCGGCTGGGGATATTTTCAATCTGGCTACCGACGGCTCCCTGCGTTACGACAACGGCAGCACCGATACGGGCGCTGACAATCCTACCGGTCAGCTTCTTGTCCGTGCGGTCAAGTTTAATGGCGGTAACGTAGCAGAATGGATTGGTGCCGTTGGGTCAACTTTTGACGGAACGGGCAAATTCACAGACAGTGGGCAGGCTTCCGACCCGCTGGGTGCCGATGCGAATGGACTCTATCTGGGGGATGTGCGTGCCGGTGCGACCCGAGTAGGAGGTAATGTTGATCCTGGTGTCTTCGGAAGTGCCGATCTTTTCATCTCCCAAGTTGCTGTTTATAATCGTAACCTCACGGATACGGAAATGATCGATGTGGCCAACTGGATGTCCACGAATCCGGCAGCCATCCCCGAGCCCTCAAGCATTGCGTTGATGGGGTTGGCATTGCTAGCTGGACTTGCCATGATGCGCCGTCGCCGTTGAAAAATTGGATGGGCTTTCAAAGGAGGAATCTGCTGAATTTATTTGCTGATGTCAGGCTGGAAGCCTAACCTCCTTTTATTTATGAA
>CAZNHN010000576.1:0-733 GCA_964572415.1 uncultured Phaeodactylibacter sp. | reverse complement strand
TTTCTTCAATCTCTCACCGCTGCCGCAGCGGCGTCCTCCCTGCCGCATAGCCGCGCGCAGGGGAGCGGTGAAAGCCGACCCAATATTCTGCTGTTACTGTCGGATCAGCACCGGCACGACTGGGTGAGTGCCAATCCGGATCTGGATAACGGGCGGATTGTGACGCCGAATCTGGACTGGATGGCGGCGGGTGGAATGCGTTTTGAACACTGCGTGGTGGCATCTCCTCTCTGTGGACCCTCTCGTGCCTGTCTGGCGTCGGGGGTAACCTATGAGCGTTGTGGCATGATTCAGCATGAAACGGACTGGCCCTGGGATCGGCTGGATTCGTTTTATCGTAAATTGCGTGATGATGCGGGTTATCATGTGCTGGTGACCGGCAAGCACGATCTGGACAAAAACTCCAATCTGGTGGGTGCCGACGGGAAAAACAAGCTAGCCTCCTACGGGTTTAGCGACGGGATTGGCAACAAAGGGAAATGGGACGGGTATAACAGTGGAACTGCGACCAACGATCCTTGGTTCGCCTTTCTGGACAGTCAGGGAAAGGTCAATACCCATAAAAATGATTACAACGGGCGTACCGGTCATCCGGTGAAGACCTTTACCAATACCAACCCCACGCCACTGACTGACGAGGAATACAATGACAACTGGCTCAGCGAAAATGCCCGAAATTTGGACAGGCTCTAGATATTGGCCGGAAGGCATTGGGGAAAACCATCATCCCCTA
>CAZNHN010000575.1:0-1946 GCA_964572415.1 uncultured Phaeodactylibacter sp. | reverse complement strand
GATAATCCACCGCTCATACTGCCAAGCCCGCAGGCTTTTGTCAGACAACTGCCGGTAGGGATCGCCCACCGTCTCGGCCAGGCCTCCACAGCCGCACACCCAGGAACAGTACCAGCGCTTACCGTAAAAATAGGTGATGATGGGCACGCCCAGTACAATCAGTGCAATGCCCCAGCCCAGCATAAAAATGCCCAGCCCCCCACTGTTGATGAGGTTGTCCAGGTTCCAGTCGAAAAAGAAGGTGTAGTTGAGCGGCCAGATGTTCTTAAAGTCGTAATACGGATAGTTGAGGCGCACCAGAATCTCCGGAATCAGAAACGCAAAGGCCGTTTGGAAGAACATCACCGATGCCGTCCGCAACTGCTGATATTTGTTGTGCATATACTTGGCAAACATACGCACGCCCATGACCAGGATGACCAAAGTGTACAACATGCCGTAGAGAAACCACTGACTGGCTTCTCCCCCATTCAGGGCATAGCTCAGCGGGTCTGCCAGAAGCATCCAGCTCGTGATGTGCTCAGGCGACCAGTACAGCAGCACATAAAAAGCGATAAGGTACAAGCCCACCCCTACGCCCAGCCAGCCCGTAATGTCCGGTGCTGCAGACTTAGCCGGGGTGCGCCAGGCAGAACGCTGCACCCAAAATACCAGCCCGGTGATCAACAGCCCGATCAGCACCGTGATGCCTGGCCAGAAGTAGTCCTTGCCCATGTAGTAAATGCCGTACACCAGCACACCCAAAATAGTAGCGCCAAGGAAAAAGCCACGCACACTCAGGCGCAAACCCCGGGTGAGGCTGCGGTGGTAAAGATGGTCGTGCTTGATGCCGGGAATGAGATTGAACTTAGGCAGTATGTACAGCAGCCCGCCCAGTATCCCCAGCCCAACGGTCAGCCACCAAAACAATACCGGCTGAACAGAGACAGGCCCCGTACTGGCTTTCTTCACCACCGGCAGGAGGTAGTTTTTGGCTTTCCAGGAAGGCAGTTCGTAGTCAGAGCGGTTGCCATCTGCCGGGAAGTTGGCCGGGGGCGTAGTCTTTAAGTTGGCCCCTGCTTCCCGGAATAAATCTTCCACCACCGGCGCAAAGCTGAAACTTGATGCATAGGTGTTGCCCAGAATACCTTTATCTTTAGCGGCTGCAACGATGGCATCCACGTGATAAGTATTGTCAATGGCTTCGCTTAGCCGGGCTTCAGAAAGCTCGTATTTTTCCAGGCCCAGCGTTGCGGTAAACAGCAGCAATGCCGCCGCAAAAAGTGCCAGTCCGATTTTTTGTAAAGTATGCATGGATGTTTTTTGATCGGTTAGAAAAAATTCGCTACGCTCTCCCCCGAAGGAAAGCCAATGCCCGGGACAGTCCCCGCTTTTGCTGTAGCTTCAGGTACCTGCCGGTCTGCTGATTGTACTGCGCCACCACGTCACTTTCGAATTGGCGGTAAAACTCAGGGTCGAAATTGGCCAGCCCGAGGTTTTGGAGGACCGCTTCCACGGATGCCTTTTGCGCCAGCCACTGCTCACAGACTTCGTGGCGGTAGCGAACGCCCATCAGGTTGAAGCCGACCACCTCCTCTGTATTTTGATCGTACACGATGCGGATGCTCTTGCGCCCATTGGCATGCTCCCAGTAGACCGAGGCGTAGTGGTCTGGCATACAGCCGCTCACATCGCCGTACACCTGGTATTCGATATCCATAAACTTGGCGGAGTTGAACCAGATGCCCGGGTCATATTCCGTGGGCTGACCACCGATGGTATGCGCCACCGTCTCGCCCATCATGCGCCCGGTGTACCAAACGGCTTCGATCGGCCGCCGGCCAGGCTTGGGGTTGCGTATTTGTGCACAGTCGCCAATTGCATAGACATCTGGCAGATTGGTCTGCAGGTACTCGTCGACTAAAATGCCTTTGTCGGTTTCCAGAGCCGTGTCTTTCAGCCAGCCG
>CAZNHN010000574.1:1154-1950 GCA_964572415.1 uncultured Phaeodactylibacter sp. | reverse complement strand
TCGTCCAGCTCTGGACGGGGTTCATCTATGAGGGGCCCGGGTTGGTAAAGCGGATCAACAGGGCCTTGCTGGAGCAGCCTTAGCCCTTTACACCGCCTTTTTAAACACTTTTTTTGGTCGGTTCGGGGTGGAGTGGGTATTGCTTTAGCCTGAAGTTCCACCTGAACTTTTTGAACAGCCCCATGTGCAGCCAGAGTTCCTGATGTTGCGCGTTGAGCTTGGCCTTGAATTTCAAGGAAGAGGTATTGAAGCATTGGGTAATGCTGTAACAGGTAGTCTTCCCTTCTTTGGCCAGCAATTTGTAGCATTGGTACCGGAGATAGGGGGCTATGTTTTTGCCCCGAAAGTTCTCGTAGGTGTACATGTTTTCCAAATAAGCTTCGTCGGTGCGAAGAAGGACTTGTCTATTCTTAAAAGTATACTGATTGATCCGGGTAATCATAAAAGCGGCCAGTTGGTCTTCCCGGTATAATCCGTAGGAATAGTGGTCTGATTTCAGGATATCCTCCAGTTCCGAGGCATTCCAGGATAGGTTCCTGTATTGTTTCCTAATCGCTTCGTCGTCCAGCACCTCAATACGGTATCGGTCCTGGTCATCCCGAATTTGGGGTTCAGCACAACGATTCAACCCTTCCCTTTCGATCCAGTAGGGTTCAAAATCCAAACCGATTCTCACCAGGGCGTTGCGTAAGGTCAGTAAGATCAACCCATGCTCAGCCCGGTTTTTTATCATTTTGAGTTTATAAAACTTTGACTGTTCCTGGGCTTTTTTACTTGTTGCTATACGCTCATCTGC
>CAZNHN010000574.1:0-1144 GCA_964572415.1 uncultured Phaeodactylibacter sp. | reverse complement strand
CTCTTTGGAGCCGATGGTGCAAATGACTTCTTTTTCCGATTTCAGGTTCATCCTTTTCCGAAACTCAGAAGGTACCATGACTTCCCGCTTATGCAGACGCGCGAGTGCATGGATACGCTCCAGCAGCGCGGTGTTTGAAGCCAGGCGTGTCCTGTTCGCATCAAACCAGATATTGTCTTCCAGGCCAACCCTAACCCCGCCTCCCATGGCGATGGCCACCGCATTCATCTTCAGTTGATCCTCCCCAATACCTGCTAGGCTCCAAAAGGATTCCCCGGGCAGGTCATTTATCATGAGCCCGGCATGCAGCAGGTTAGCCTGGGCACAGGCGATATTCCCCAACAGCAGGTTGAAATAGTAGGGTGGCTCGAGTAGCTTCTTTTTTTCCAGGTAGCGGACGTAGTTGATCATCCCCACATCAAAAGCTTCCAGTTCAGGGACTATCCCTTTTTCTTTCATTAGCCGAGCCAGGTCCTGCACCATGGAGGGGGAGTTTATACTGGCCGTGCGGTTGAAGTTGAGGGAACTAAGCGTCAGGCTTCCCATGTCGGGCTTGAGGTTTCCTTCCAGCGATAGGGGGTCAGCCCGCTGCGATAATTCTTTGAAATTCCGGCCGCTAAGGGAGACACAGATCACCAGGTCAGGGGCGTATTCCCGGATCCCTCCAATGATTTCCCCGTAGATTTCTTTGAGGTATGTAGGCTCCTCTGAAATGGGGTCCCGGGCATGTAAATGCACCATGGTAATGCCCATCTCACAGGCCTGACGGACCTCTTCTACAATTTCATGTACGCCTACCGGGACATGCGGAGTCATTTCCTTTGAAGGTATCATTCCGGTTGGCGTGAAGTTGATGATAAGTTGCTCAGCCATTGCAATATTCTTAATGGAACCCAAGTTTTGAAAGTGAAGGTACCGAATTTGGGACGCCCATGGGATGCATTCCGGATGTGTTCATGGGTTTTGTCGTTAATCTTCGCCAAGAAGCCAGTAGCGCATTCACAATTACAAGGGCCTTGGAAGCCGGCCGATTCCTGTTCTCTATCGAATCCCAGGCAGTAATTGCTTCCATGGCGAGCACAACAGACCCCGGTGAGAAACAAAAAAAGTGGCCTTTTAGCCACTTTTTAAACTGAATAACTGG
>CAZNHN010000573.1:0-1953 GCA_964572415.1 uncultured Phaeodactylibacter sp. | reverse complement strand
CCTTCTGCTGGTACAAACAGCCTTCGACCGACGAACCCTGGTAGTGGTCATTAATTGATATCCATGACCTGACCGCCCGACCGCTGAAACATGAGTCATCCCGAATTTTGGCGACTGCCGAGATTCGGGATGCTTGTTTATTGAGGAAACGGAAAAGCCCCTTGTAAATTTGGGTATCTGACCACACCAAACCACAAGGGGCTATGTTCAAAGAACATCTGCAAAATACGTCAAAGGAAGTAAATGCACCTAACTTCATCTTAACTCAGGCACAGTCCTACCTTTTTAGGTTGGAAGAGAAGCTAGATCGGCAGATTGACAAACGCCTGGTACGCACGTTCTACGATCTTTTCATTGGTATTCTGATTTTCCGCCACACCAAGATGGGATTGTTGCTCAGTGAGCTGGGTGCTTATATCTGTGGTCCTGCTCATGCGCCTGCTGGTACCAAGCGGATCAGTAATCTGCTACGCAGCAAAAAATGGTCGCATCATCTTGTTGATCAGCATCTATTTGATCAGTCCAAGCAACGTGTGCGAAGTATGCAGCGGCAAGGAAAACGTCCCTTACTACTTTGGGACGATTCGCGCATTGAGAAACCGGAGAGCTGGTTTGTTGAGGGCTTGTGCAGTGTTTATAGTACTGCCTCCCAGCGGATGATGAAAGTGAAGCGTGGATTTTACCGTCCGCCTGTGGGGCGGGTTTGTGTACCCGGCTTCAAGTGGACGGCAGTGATGTTGTCTTGTTTGGGAGGTGTGCCCGGTGTGTGCCAGATGAGTTGGTGGACCACCCGAGGGAAGTTCAAGGAGTACGGCAGCAACATCATTTATCGCCTGTTGAAACTGATCCACAATGACTTAGGTCGACTCACCCATGTTATGGACCGGGGATATGCCGATGCCAAAACACTGGAATGGCTCTTGCACTTTGAGCAGGATTTCATTATCCGTTGGAAGAAAAACCATCGTTTGATACACTGTCTTAAGGGGGAGAAGATCACCCACTTGCTGGCGCGCTCGTTCAAAGCACAGGCCAGTAAGATCGTACGGGATAAACAGCGCAGCAAAACCAAACATATTACCATCGCCTGGGCTGAAGTCTCCCATCCGGACTTTCCCGATGAAGAATATTATCTGGTCATCGTCAGGGACCGGCATCACTACAACAGCCCCATGTATATCCTGACATCCCTGCCGGTAACCAACCGAGCCGAGGCATGGGAAATCTGCTTTTCCTACATCCACCGTTGGGAAGTGGAGCAAGGCTTCAGAGTCTGCAAGTCAGAACTAGCCATCCAGTCACCTCGGCTATGGTGGTGGGAAAACCGGTTAAAACTACTGGCCATCGTCGCGCTGGTTTACGACTTCCTTCTTCAACTCATCAGAGGCTGGAGAGCCTGGATCGCAGGCTTCCTCAAATCCTATTGCCATAGAACAGGAAACCGGTACCGAAGAGCTTCGATACCGGTCTACCGTCTTAGAATCGCCATCCACTGGTGTCTCGGTGCGTTACTCTACCAAAATTCGGGATGACTCATGGTTCCGGGCGAGGTACTCACTGGTCAGGCAGGCGCCCTGGGAAAAACCGAGGAAATAGATCTGTTCGTCGGGTATGCCGGCGGCCCGGATGTCCCGGACGAGTTCGTCGATCACTGCCAGGCCGGTTGACAGGCCCGGTTCGTTGCTGTCGCGGGGCGCCATGAAACTGTTGGGGTACCAGGTGTGCTGGTTGGCCTGGGGCGCGAGCAGGGCAATATCGGCGACCTGCAGGTGGTCGGCCACTTCGAGGATGGCGGGAGCGGTAGCGCCCCGGCCGTGGACCATGATCATGGCGCGGCTGGCCTCAGCCAGCGGCGTACCTTTGGTGGTTACTTGCTTATGATGGCGATGCATATCGTTCAGGTTAATAGATAACGGTTTCGTCACCGTAGTAGAGGTGGTAAACGTCCGGTGC
>CAZNHN010000572.1:0-1979 GCA_964572415.1 uncultured Phaeodactylibacter sp. | reverse complement strand
ACTACTGCATTGCCAGCCAATGGGCATCGGTCAAGCTAAGCGAACTGGCGATTGGCATCGGCCCGTTTGTGGTAGGGCCTGCCGTGGAGCGCAAAGTGGGTAAATCTGCCATGACGCAGTTGGCCATCAATGCATCGGAATGGCGCACGGCACAGTGGGCGAAGGACAAAGGCTTGTTTGCAGATGTCTTTGAAACCGTGGAGCAACTCGACGCCTATGTGAGCCACCTGGCAGAACGACTGTCGGATTACAGCCCGGAAGCCATGCGGCAGCTCAAAGCGGTCTTCTGGGAAGAAGCCCAGGACTGGGATACGCTGCTCGAAGCCCGCGCCGAACGAAGCGGGGAACTGGTCCTTTCTGATTTCACCGTGAATGCGATCAATGCCTTCAAACAAAAAGCCTAAGCATGGATCCCCGGCAAATTCTAAAAGACCAATTTCTGCAGATCGTCGATACGCAGTTGAAAAACAATGACCCAGCGCATACCCGGGTGACTTTCGACCGCCTCAGGGCTGCCGGCTACAACGATGAAACGGCTCGCCTGATGGTCGCGCAGTGTGTGGCTGCAGAAGTCCGGGAAGTCATGTCGAGCGGAGCAGAATTCAATACCGCCCGCTACATAAAAAACCTGGACCGGCTGCCTGAACCACCTGAACCTGTCGCCTAATGGCGAAAAAATCATCCTGACCGAACCATGAATAAAACCGCTATGAAGATCGCAAAAAAATCTCTGCTCGAAGGCTTTCGCCTGATGGCAACCGCCAAAGCCATGACGGAGATTTATGAGGAAAACTTCAAATTCGTTTCCAAGTACGTGCACGCCACCTCCCGGGGGCACGAAGCCATTCAGCTGGCCACCGGCATGCAGTTGCTGCCGCAGGACTATGTGGCACCCTACTACCGGGACGACGCCCTGCTTCTGGGCATTGGCCTGCAGCCCTACGACCTGATGCTGCAACTGATGGCGAAGCGGGACGACCCGTTTTCCGGTGGGCGGACGTATTATTCCCATCCCAGTCTGAAGGACGAGGATAAGCCGAAAATCCCGCATCAGTCCTCAGCGACCGGGATGCAGGCTATTCCCACCACCGGCGTGGCCATGGGCATTCAGTACAAAGAGCAGCAGGGGCTGGCAGAGGATTTTGGTGGGAAAAACCCCATCGTGGTTTGTTCCCTGGGCGATGCTTCTGTAACAGAAGGAGAAGTAGCTGAAGCCCTGCAAATGGCCGCACTTAAGCAGTTTCCCATTATTTATCTGGTTCAGGACAACGGCTGGGACATCTCTGCCAACGCGGCGGAGACCCGGGCGCAAAATGCCGCCGAGTACGCTGCCGGCTTCAAGGGGATTGAAGTGGAAAGCATCGATGGCAGCGATTTTGCAGCTTGCTACGATGCGCTGCGCCAGGTGATCCGTAAAGTGCGCAAGGAGCGCCGCCCGTTTTTGGTACACGCTACGGTGCCCCTGCTCAACCACCACACCTCCGGCGTCCGCAAGGAATGGTACCGGGATGACCTGGAGGAAGCGGCTGAGCGCGACCCGTACCCGGTACTGCGCGATAAATTGCTCAATGAAGATATTGCTACCGAAGCGGCAGTGGAAAAGATAGAAGCGGAGGCACGGGCGTTGGTTGCTGAGCACTTCGAACGTGCCCGGGCAGCCGAAGACCCCAAACCAGAGGATTTGTACACCCACGATTTTGCGCCCACGCCCATCACCGAAGAACAGGGCGAACGGGAACCTGCCGGCGGTACCCCTACCGTTATGGTGGACAGTGCCCTCTTTGCGGTAGAGGAACTGATGCGCCAGCACAAGGAATGCCTGCTGTACGGTCAGGATGTGGGCGGCCGGCTCGGCGGCGTATTCCGCGAGGCTGCCACCCTGGCGCAGAAATTTGGCGACGACCGGGTGTTCAATACGCCCATTCAGGAAGCTTTCATCATCGGCAGTACCGTGGGGATGTCCGCGACGGGGCTCAAAC
>CAZNHN010000571.1:0-1995 GCA_964572415.1 uncultured Phaeodactylibacter sp. | reverse complement strand
ACACATGGTGAAAAGTGAATGGTGGATAGTAATTCGTCCGTCGTTGGATTGTGTTCGTTTCTTCTTTCAGGTATCAACTTTCAGCTTCGAACTTAGAGCTATTTCCCCTTCACCTCGAGGAGCGAAGCGACGAAGTCCCCGTAGCGAAGCGAGGGGATCAACTTTCAGCTTTCACCTTTCACCTTTAAACTTTGAGTTATGTTCCTAATACCCAGTACCTAATATCTTGATACCTGATAACTAGCACCTAATCGCCTATTTCCCAAACTCAATCTCCCACTCCCCATTCCCCGCCTGGTTGGTAATTGAACTCTGACCCACCATCACAATCCAGGTTCGTCCCGGTTTCAAGTTTAAAACTTCGCCTTCAGGGGTCTCAAAAACGATGGGTTTGTCAAATGCGGGTGTGCGCCAACTACCATAAGAGACTCGACCATCCCTGAAAAGCATCATGGCTTGATAGCCTTCCTGATCAGTCAGTAAAACATCATGCAGGCTATCGGTATAAGATTTATAGGTCGCATATAGGACCACAATATTATCAAAACGGATGCCCTGGTCGTTGTTGCGATCCGTCAACGGGGATAACGTGAGTCCATCAGCCGATTCACTTTCCGTCCAAAGGACATAGGACTGGCACTCTTCATCATAGCGCCATTGCATGATGCTGAAATCCGCATAGCTTACCTGCAGAGTGTGACCCGGTCCTTCACCTGTGGGAGGGTCCACCTGAAAGGTCATGCCAGTCAGGTCAGGTGGGTCACTTTCCAAGCCATTTTGCTGAAGATATGATGTCAATGCCGCTGTGTCAATAAAGGCATCACCAGACGAGGTATCCGCCCCACCACACAGGGGTGGACAGGGTAAATCGCCAAATTTTAGGGCACGGGAGCCTAAATCCTCAAAGAGAATTTCATCCGCAGCCAGCTCGGCATTGGCATAAACCAGGAACCCTTGATAAAAATTCCCCAGCTGCGCATCAACCAATCGTCCTGACCGCACCGGCCCAACGACTTGGACTTCCTCCCCATAATATATCGCCAGAAATTGGTTCATCTGGTGCCCGATGTAATATTCAAAGACTATATCCGCCTGGCTCAACCCGGCTTGCGGGCGTTCCTCTCGGGGCCAATTGGCCAATTTAACCATCACCGGATGGCGCTGAAGGATTTCAGGGTCAGAGACCGGCAAGCCTGTCAGTGGATTAAGGTTTCCATTGAGATTTTCTGTCGGTTGAGATGTGCCAAGTGTATAGACCTCAACCGTAGGCGAAGGCAAGGCTGTTGCAGTGGGAAAGGACTTCGGGGAAGTGGCAGATGGTAGTTCGGTTGAAGTTAGTTCTCCCGCAGCTTGTCCACCCAGAGTGGGTTCCCCTGTTGTTGAAACCTGTTGACTGCAGGCTGAGAGGAATATGAGTGAAAATGAAAGAAGGATTCTAAGATATTTCATAAATGTATGGATATTTTACCTTTTGAACACAGGGAAAAAACAGCGATAAATAAAATTCTATGACATCGATAGTAATAACCCAAACGGTTGCTTTGCTCATATCAGGCCGCCCAAGCACCAGTTAATACCTATTTCCTATAAAAAGCGCTGATTCTGATAACAAAAAAGAAAAAACACTAATCATTTTGTGGACTTATGGACTCAGGTTGTCGGATGGCTTACTTGTCCGGTTCAGCCTCCAGCGTGATGCATACATTTCCTTTTTTTCCACCAGCCTCCACATACCGGTGCGCATCCAGCAACTGCTCAAGCGGGTAAACACGGTCAATGACTGGTTTCAAAACGCCAGACTCAATCAGCTCTTTGAGGGTGATCAAATCTTCTTTGGTTTGATCTGCTGCTTGAATTTTGACACGTTTCTTACTGGTCAGCGAGGTCCACCACCCAAGAAAAATGTGTTTGGGTTTGGCAAAAGCCAGGAAATAAATTCCATCTTCTTTCAGCAGTTTGAGCCGACGTGACACGGAGAGCTTCCCCACTACATCA
>CAZNHN010000570.1:0-1998 GCA_964572415.1 uncultured Phaeodactylibacter sp. | reverse complement strand
AAGTGGTTTGCGACATCGGCCACTGACGAAGCGTAGCTTGTCAGGACAGGCGCAGGTCACTTTCCAGCGTTTATGCCGACATCAAGTCGTTATATAATTTAACGTTTTATTAAAAAAGCTGCAACCGGCTTTAGCGTTTACCAAACAAAAAGCAATTGGACAAACTATCCGGAAAGTCTATGAAAAACGCATACTTTATTCTCGGGCTGATTCTTTTTTCTGGCCTTCAAGTGCTGCAGGCCCAGCCCCTGACCAAATCATCTGTAGAACAAAACCTCATCGCTGCCCGCAAGTCCTGGGCTAACCTGGACTATGTGAATGCGTTGGAATACTATGAAGATGCCTACGATGACAATAGCGACCGTGCTCTGATCGATACGATTGCCATCCTGCAATTCAAGGTGCGCGACTACCGCTCGGCAGAGCGTTGGTTCAGCCGTTTGCTGCGCCGGGACACGGAAGGCGAGTTTACCGAGTACCGGTATACCTACGGGCAGTTGCTGAAGATGAACGAAAAATACGACGAAGCGATCGAAGAGTTTCAGCAGTTTCTCGCCACCAATCCCGGTGATAGCCTGGAAACGCTGGCAAAGAACGAAATATCCGGCGCTGAACTGGCACTGGAGCTGCCGCAAAACCTCAAAGGGGTGACGGTGGAAAACGCTGGTCGCGACCTTAATGATAAAGTTTCAGAATACACTCCTACGCTTAGCAGCGATGGTAAGGAAATCTACTTCGCCACCTTTGATGCGGACGATGTCATCTATGTGGATGAGGAAAACATGGAAGAGACTTACGCCACCATCTACCGTTCTACCCTTGATGATACGGACTGGTCCAAGCCTCAGGAACTGGGTGGCGAAATCAACCGCCCTGGTTTCCACAACAGCAACGTACGCTTGTCTCCGGATGGCAGCACCATGTACTTCACCCGTGCCAAGCTGCAGGGAAACACCGTTTCTGAGAGTAAAATCTACTTTAGCAAAGGCGGAGGCGATTCCTGGTCAGGCGCATTGGAACTGAAGGGTGTGAATGGCGACTACATTGCCAAGCACCCCACACCGGGAGAACTGTATGGCAAGCGTGTCCTTTTCTTTGCTTCTGACATGGAAGGCGGCTACGGTGGCTTTGACTTGTACTACGCTACACTTACCGGCGAAGGTGAATACAGCGCTCCGGTTAATATGGGGGATGTAGTGAATACCCCCGGTGATGAAGAAACACCTTATTACAGGGAAGGAACGTTGTATTTTGCTTCCACTGGCCACCCTGGCCTGGGCGGATTTGATCATTTCTACTCCACCTGGGACGGTGAGAAGTGGAGCCCGGTGCTGAATATGGGGCGTGGCTATAACACGAGCGTGGATGACTATGGCTTCACGCTTGATGAGGAAGGCTACTTTGGGGTACTTACCTCCAACCGTGCCGGAGGGCGTTCTGCTTACGGCCGCACCTGCTGTGATGATATCTACACGGTGAATATTGCACGCATCGTGGTCGATCTGGTTGTTGGTACGTTTACGGAAGATAAAAAGCCACTGACCGGCACGACAGTCTACCTGGTTCCAACCACAAATGACAGAATGGGCACTCCCAATGCTCAGAACTCGGGTGATAAAGGCAATGTTGTAGGTTTCGACCTGGCGTTGGAGACCCCCTATATGCTGATTGGAACACACCCGGATTATTACCCGGATACGGTAACCCTCAATACTGCAGGTATCAATGAGTCTACTTCTCTGGAGCACCGCTTTTACCTGGAGCCTAAGCCGGTGCCTCCTCCGGAGCCTGAATTTGACACGATAGCCATAGATGAGCCTATCGTACTGGAGAACATTCTTTATGATTTCGATAGCGACCGAATCCGGGAAGAAGCAGAAAGCGACCTTCGCGTCGTTCTGGAAATCCTGAATGATTATCCTGAAATGGTTATCGAGCTAAGTTCTCATACCGACAGTCAGGGTAGTGACGATTATAACGAAGACCTTTCTCAGCGCC
>CAZNHN010000569.1:0-2028 GCA_964572415.1 uncultured Phaeodactylibacter sp. | reverse complement strand
GGCCCTGGCGCGGCCGCGGATGGGGCCGGAGGCGACGCTGGGCATCGTGAGCGCGCTGGGCGACGAGTGGCAAACGGCGGCAGGCGGCAGGGTGGGCGGCGCAGGCGGGCGCAGGATCGTCCATGGCAACTGCGGATTGCCGGTCAAAACCTGCTCACCTTCGAATTTGCTGCGCTCGAATTTACCCATCCTGCCAAAAACCGGTACCGCTACCAGCTGCTGCGTCATCGCGCCCTGGGAGGTAACAAAGGGGAAAAATGGGTAGACTTGGGCACCCGCAACAGCATACAATTTGCCAATCTGAGCCCCGGCCGCTACACCTTCAGCGTCCTGGGCAGCAATAACGACCCCGATGGCCATCTGGGCTGGGGCGAACAGCCCGCCGTCCTGGAATTCACCATCCATCCGCCTTGGTGGGCAACCTGGTGGGCCTACCTGGCCTATATCCTGCTAACGGCATTGGCTGTGGGCCTGGTCTACCGGATACAGTTACGGCAACGCTTGCAAGTGCAGGAAGCCTTCAGGCTCAAAGAACTGGATCAGTTCAAAAACCGGTTTTTTGTCAACATCACCCATGAGTTCCGCACTCCGCTAACGGTCATCCTTGGGTTATCCAAGCAACTCAAGACCAGCAAAACGCCTTTGTCAGCCCAAGAGTCTACCCATAAAATCGACCTGATCCAAAGAAACGGAGAAAACCTGCTCCGCCTGATCAACCAATTGTTAGACCTGGCCAAGCTGGAATCCGGTAACCTGAAACTCAACTATATTCAGGGCGACGTCGTCCCTTATCTGCGTTATGTTGCGGAAAGCCTGCACTCCCTGGCTGCTGTGCGTGGCGTTTCCCTTCAGATCGATTACCCAGGTGATCCGATTGTGATGGACTATGACCCTGAGCGATTACAGCAAATCGTTCACAACCTGCTGTCCAATGCCATTAAGTTCACCCCCGCTGATGGCCAGGTCGTGCTGCAAACCCAGGTGGAAAAGATGGTAGGGCAACCGTCTTCACAACTGCTGCTGCTGGTACGGGATACGGGCGTTGGGATTGCGCCGGAAAACCTGCCTCACATTTTCGACCGCTTTCATCAGGCAGCCCACCTGGAAAAAGCATTTACCGGTGGTACGGGCATCGGCCTGGCCTTAACCCGGGAGCTGGTTCATGCCATGGGCGGGGCAATCAAGGTGAGCAGCCAGGTTGGGAAAGGCACGGCCTTCAGGGTACACCTCCCTATAAGACAGCTCGCGGCCCCGGCTCAAGCTCTCCCACCTGAGCCGCCCAACATTTCAACAGATACCAGCGCAAGCCCTTCTTCCGAAAAAGGCCAAAGTCAGCTGCCCCAACTTTTGATTATAGAGGACAACCCCGATGTGGTACAATACCTGACTTCCTGCCTTAAGGAATCTTTTGAGCTGAGCTTCGCCTACAACGGAGCAGATGGCATAAACGTGGCTTACGAGAAAATCCCCGACCTGATCATCAGCGATGTGATGATGCCGGAAAAAGATGGCTTTGAAGTATGTGCGGCCCTGAAAGAAGACGAGCGCACCAGCCATATCCCCATCGTATTACTGACCGCACGTGCCGGTGTGGAAGACCGCATTGCCGGTTTGCGGCGCGGCGCGGATGCTTATCTGGCCAAGCCCTTCCACGAAGAAGAGCTGCTAATTACGCTGAACAACCTGCTTAAACTAAGGCAGAAACTGCAAGCCAAATACGCTGCCTTTCCGGACATACCACCGCAAGAAACCAAGGAGGAAACCGAAGGGGCCTTTCTCCAAAAAATACACACCCTCGTCCTGGAGCACCTTTCCGATTCCAATTTTTCGGTGGAAGACCTCTGCCGGATGATCGCCATGAGCCAGCCCCAGCTTCATCGAAAGCTAACGGCATTGACCGGGAAAAACGCCACACTCTTCATCCGTTCCGTCCGCCTGGCCAGGGGCAAAGCACTCTTGCAAGAGGAGAATATGACCGTAAGTGAAGTCGCCTACGCCGTAGGGTTCACCGACCCGAAATATTTCAGC
>CAZNHN010000568.1:0-2033 GCA_964572415.1 uncultured Phaeodactylibacter sp. | reverse complement strand
GCGGTCGATTCTGTTTAGAAGCGAAGTCAGCAAGCCACAGGTCACCGTTGCTGACATACGCCGCCTGCTTGCCGTTTGGCGATATCGACAAGTTATGTGCACCTGCCTCTACGGGCATCAACTGGATATCCTCCCCCTGGCTCAGTGATGTCCGCCATAGGTGGCCACCGCGCAGGCTAACGATGGTGTTCGCGTCGGCCCAGACCATATCGCGCACGGGCGCGGAGCCCGTATCGGAATGCAGGCGCACTTCCTTTCCATCGCTTGTGGATACCCAGAGCCCACGCCCGGGATTTCCAGGTTCACTCCAGGAAAAGGCGAAGTGCTCGCTGTTCGGTGCCCACGCTGGCCGGGACGGGGTTGTACCCGTCAGTTTTGGCGTTGCGAACAGGTCATCAAGTGTGAGCTCACCTTCCTGTGCTGTACCTGCTGCGGGCACCGCCATCAGTAAGCCGGCTACTAACCCTATTTGCCAAAAAGAAATCAATTGCATGTGTTTGCTTTTAGTAGACTTTATCCGAAGCCATTTTTACTGGTCTTTATCTCTAAGAGAATTCAACGCTTAAAGTTCTGGGATCGTTGGTGGCTCCCCCCAAATCTCCCGGAAACTAGCCAACCCCGCCTCCAAATTCTCAATAATCTCCTCTGCCAGCTCATCGGGGTCGGGGAGGGAATCGTCTTTGAGCCAGAAGATGCCGAGGTTGGTCTTGTCGTGGGCGATAATCTCCTCGTAGGTGAATTTGCACCAGCGGTCGTCGGGCTGCGCTTCGCTCCGGGTCTCCTGCCGCTCGTGGCGGTTGGACACGCACCTTATCCCTACTACTTTCTATTGATTATTGAAGGATGGACTGATTTTTCATAAATTGACCACAAAAGGAAAAGGCCCTGAAATCCCGCACTACAAATAGCCGAACCATCGTGAACAAGTACTAAAAATCAAACCATGAAAATAGGATATGGCTCGATACAGGGGTTTACCCACCGAAAACTGGAATATAATAATCAGGATGCGGTACTGGTATTAGAAAGTGATGAATGCACAGTCGGGTTGATTACAGACGGATGTGGAAGTGGAACGAACAGCGAGGTAGGAGCCCAGCTGGCATTGAAGTATCTATTGGGGAGAATAACGTCCCAAATACAATCAGATTGGCGATCAAATTTGAAAGAGGATATGCAGGAATACACCCTCAAACTTGCCGCTCTGCATGGCAAAGACAGTGGTACATTCATAAAAGATTTCCTGCTCTATACAATAATAGGTTTTGTGGAAACCAATGACACCCTGACGCTTTTTTCATACGGGGACGGAGTTATAATCATAGATGATGATGTTGAAGTCATCAACCAAAACAATCGGCCGAGATATTTAAACAATGAGTTAATTGACGGTGAAGGCGGACAATTCGAGTACAAAGAATTAGCACTGGATAATCGTACGATAATCATTGGGTCAGATGGTATGGAGGACTTCATAGAGGGGATAGAAAAAGGGCTGATAGAGGAGTATAAAAGTATGGATCAGTTTGTAGGGGATGAAACCAATTTTAACAATCCCATTCACATCCCAAATCTCTTGAAAAAGTATTCAAGAAATGGAGTTTTAAGAGATGATTGTTCTATGGTAATGATAAAAAAAATAAACCTGCCACCCAAGTGATTATGAGAGGGAGCATGTAAATATAAAGCCCCAATAACAGAAGGCCAGCCACTACTCATTCAGGGCTGCAGCAAATGGGAAGCGTACAAAAGTGACTCATTCCAATTCAACGATCACTTCATTTTTTCGATTAAAAACTTCATAGGGTGCATTATAGCCCAGAAAGTAGAATGGGTCAGTGTAAGCTATACCCTCAGCATCTAAGGCTGACTTTAATTTCTGTTTGTACGCTTCTATTTTTTTATCATTTGCCCAACCATTGAACCTTATTGCAGCCACCGTTTTGGCAGGCTCCTCCTTAAACGCTATACGCGACTGGTTAGGTTTAGGGAGCGTTTCTTTCTTAAACTTCTTCGGCACCATAAACATCATG
>CAZNHN010000567.1:0-2076 GCA_964572415.1 uncultured Phaeodactylibacter sp. | reverse complement strand
TTTCTATAATTGCAAAAGACTTGCTTATGAGCATTGTGATTTCAGATGAATTGCTTAGAGCCGCAGCATATACTGAACAAGACTTCCGTATTGAACTGGCTGTGCATTTGTACGACCTTGAAAGGCTAAGTATGGGACAAGCCCGAAATTTTGCCGGACTGGATCAAATAAGTTTTCAGCGCGAGCTAGCTAGACGAGGGGTGTATATCAAGTACGGTGAGGAACAATTGGAAGAGGACCTCAGGGCTATTGAGGAGATGAAACAGCTACGGTAAATCGGAAACTTCTACCAATCTCAAAAAATTATCGAAGGGCAATAATACTTCCACGTGCTCACGGTGTTCTTTACCCTGAACCCAAGACCTTTGCTATGCGACTGAACTGGTTATGCTTCTTTATGCTTTTGGGAATAGCAGGGTGCACCTCCGCGCCCAATCCGCCTGATGCCAATGATGCCCCCACCCTCATCAACCAAGCCCGCACCGCTCACGGCAGCAGCGTGGTCGACAGCAGCAGCATCGCATTCGATTTCCGGGGGCGGCATTACGTCAGTCAGCGCTCCGGCGGTCGCTTTCAGTACGAACGGCAGTGGGCCGATACCACCGGCACCGCCTACCGGGATGTGCTCACCAACGATGGGCTATACCGGGAAATCAACGGCGAACGGGTGCCGCTTTCTGCCAAAGACAGCGCTGCTTACGCGGGCTCGGTCAACTCTGTGCTCTACTTCGCGCTGTTGCCCTATGCGCTGAACGACCCGGCCGTGCAGACCGAATACCTGGGCACGGCAACCCTTAAAAACGAGCCCTATCACAAAATAAAAGTCACTTTCCGGGCCGAAGGCGGAGGCGAAGACTATCAGGATGAGTACATTTATTGGTTTCACCGCGACCGGCATACAATGGACTACCTCGCGTACAACTATCAGGTGAATGGAGGGGGTGCCCGTTTCCGGGAAGCCTACAATATCCGCATGGTGGAAGGGCTGCGTGTTGCCGACTACCGCAACTACAAACCGGTGCCCCACAGCATGGAGGTCGCCGTGTTTGACTCCCTGTTTGAGGCCGGGCAAATGGAACAGGTTTCCCTGATCGAAACGGAAAACCTAACTTTGTCCCGATGAAAGTACTGATCGTCCGTTTTTCTTCCATTGGGGATATTGTGCTGACCACGCCGGTGATACGGGCGGTGAAGCAGCAGCTGAATGCCGAGGTGCATTACCTGACCAAGCGTTCCTTCCGGGGTATACTGGCGCACAACCCGTATGTGGACAAGGTTTACACCATTGATAAAAAGGTGAGCGAGGTCAAAGCAGAACTACAGGCCGAAAACTATGACTATGTCCTCGACCTTCACCACAACCTTCGCAGCCGGCAGGTCAAATGGGCACTCCGGGCCAAAGCCTATACATTCGATAAAATCAATCTGGAAAAGTGGCTGATCGTCAACCTGAAGGTCGACCGCCTGCCGGATACGCATATCGTACACCGTTATATGGCTACAGCGGCGCCTCTGGGGGCGGTCTACGATGGTCAGGGCTTGGATTATTTCATACCAGAGGAAGACGAAGTGGCCACGGGCGCACTGCTTTCCACTAATGTCCTGGGTCCGATCACCGATGCCCCGGCTTACACCGCCCTCGTTATCGGCGCTGCTCACAACACCAAGCGGCTGCCTACCCACCGGCTCATTGAGCTTTGTCAGATGCTCACCGGACGGGTCGTCCTGCTCGGTGGTCCGGCTGAGGCTGAGGAGGGACAGGCCATAGCGGATGCCGGTGGCGGGCACGTGCTTAACACCTGCGGCAAATTCAACCTCAACCAATCCGCCTCGGTGGTCCGGCAGGCCAGCCGGGTTATTACCCACGATACCGGCCTGATGCACATCGCAGCGGCTTTTCGCAAGCCTATTGTTTCGATTTGGGGCAACACCATCCCCGAATTCGGGATGTACCCCTTTTTCCCGGAAGGGGAGGGGCATAATACCACCGTACAGGTCGAAGGCCTAAAGTGCAGACCCTGCTCCAAAATCGGCTATCAGAGCTGCCCTAAAGGGCACTTTCGCTGCATGGAAGAC
>CAZNHN010000566.1:1329-2128 GCA_964572415.1 uncultured Phaeodactylibacter sp. | reverse complement strand
TGCGAAAAGGAGCCGGTCTCCCCGGTCGATGCCACGCCTTATGTTTTGGAATTGCCGCCGCACTTCCCGTATCCGGATATCCCGGAAGACAATGAGCTGACCGAGGCGCGTGTAGCACTGGGAAAAACGCTGTTTTTTGAGCCTGCACTGTCGGTGGATTCCAGCATTACCTGCGGCTCTTGTCATAAGCAATCGCTTGCCTTTGCCGATAACCTGCCCATCAGTCCCGGTGTACGGGGGCGGCTGGGGTTTAGAAATTCACCTACATTGGTCAATCTGGCCTATCTCACCAAAGTCAATAAGGACGGGGGCGTGCCTAAGCTCGACATTCAGGCGTTGGTGCCCATCGAAGACCATGCCGAGATGGACCTGCCGATCCTTCATGCTGCTGAGCGACTTAATGCGGATCCGGAATATGTAGACGCTTTTCAACGGGCATACGGCGAGCCGGCTAATCCATTTACGATTACCCGGGCGCTTGGTGCTTTCCAGCGCACCCTCATTAGTGCCAACAGTACTTACGATCAGTACCTCATGGGCGAAGTTAGCCTCAATGCTGCCGCAGAGCGTGGCCGCCAACTGTTTTTCAGCGATGCAACCAACTGCAGCAGCTGCCACGGAGGCTTCAATTTTACGGAAAACGGCTTTTTTAACAACGGGCTGTACGAAAGGTATGAAGACTGGGGCCGCCGCCGCGTCACGGGCCTGCCTGAAGACGATGGCGTCTTTCGTGTGCCTACTTTGCGCAACATAGCCCTCACCGCGCCTTACATGCACGATGGTAGCCTGCCTGATTTGC
>CAZNHN010000566.1:0-1254 GCA_964572415.1 uncultured Phaeodactylibacter sp. | reverse complement strand
AAAGACAGCCGCATTCGCCCACTGGGCCTTTCTACGGAACAAATGGCTGATCTGGAAGCCTTTTTGCATACCCTTACCGATACCTCCTTTTTAACAGACCAGCGATTTAAGCCCTAATTGAATCGCACATTGGGGTACACTTCTTCCCGTCCGATGTAGTGGAGCGGAAGCAGTTCTGCGTACCCTCTTATCCAAATGGGATTACTCATTTTCAATACAGGCAACTAAAATTAGGATATAGAGGTTAGGGCAGACTTTCCCAGTATGCCCTAACTTAAACCAAGTATAATCTTCAAAATTTCCCCTGCGCAGCCCCAGGACACCGTAAAGCCCGCCCCTCCATGCCCGTAATTATGAAAAATAGGCTGACCGGGCTCCTGCTCACAGCGGATGGCCGGCCGCTTGGGGCGGAGTCCTGCGGCAGCATTGATCAACTTAGGTTTGGTAAGGGAAGGCTGCAATTGAGCGCAGCGCCGGAGGATAATTTGAGTGTCTTCCGGAGAAGTCGTGCTATTGTAATCATGTTCGTAGTCGGTACCTCCCAGAATGGTATCCTTACCGCGTTGGATCACATAGGCCAGCTTGCCTTTATCCATGGAGTCTACCATAGACCGGGTGCCAGGTACATTCTCCACTTTGACCACTTGTCCGCGAATAGGGTAGACCGATTCATCCTGACATAATTCCCGTGCCCCAAGCCCGGCACAGTTGACAATGAGGTCCGCTTCCTGGGCCAGGTCGGTCAGGTGATGTACGGTTGCTTGTTGGAACAGCCCACCCGCTTCTTGGAAACGGCTTTGCAGGTAGGGCAGATAGACGGGTGTTTCTGCGAGGGGGACTTTGGCAAGGTAGCCCATTTCATACCCCGGCGGCAGTTCTTCGGCTTTTGCCAGGCGTACGGCACCTTCCGGCAGTTCCTCCCGCCAGCTGTTATCGAGCCCCGGGCGGGTGAGGACGAGGAAATCCGTCATGCTTACTCCGGTGGCTGGTGTTTGCGCCAGCTGCTCAAAAACCCGGTAGGACTCTGCACTCCAGCGATTGGCAGCATGGACTGGCGCTACGGCATAGGGGAACCAAATGGCGGCGGCTACAGCGGAGGTCGTGGCACCGGGCAGATCTTGTGTGTAAATGGTGACTGCGTAGCCCGCCTCCTGCAAGGTTACAGCGGTGGTCAGGCCCGAAACGCCCGCTCCGATAACGATGACCCGCTTCATTTCTCCATCGCTTTACCCTGAAACCAGCTGATGCCGGGGA
>CAZNHN010000565.1:1232-2134 GCA_964572415.1 uncultured Phaeodactylibacter sp. | reverse complement strand
GGCCGGTCAGGATGGACTGACCATACAGGGCGGTGGTCAGGATCAGGAATACAACAAGGGAAAATATCGGTTTCATCTCGGTTGCTTTTGATCCAAAACTGCTGGTTATACAGCGTTTGGGCAAAAACAACTGGCTGAATTGCACTCAGAGGTGGCTGAATTGCAAATTAGCGTATTGGAATCAACCGCGTAAAATAAATAACCTGCCCCGCCTGCACCAAAGCCACGTACTGCCCCGGTGGCACTTCAGACAATCGCAGGGTGTTGCTCCCTTGTACTAGAGCATAGCTTGCCACGCCCTTGCCATCAATACTGAACACCTGGCAGGTAAGGCTGTCGGGAAGACCGGTCGGCACTTCAACCGAAAGGGTGCGGTTCCCCAGGTAATTTAGCTGAACAGCGGGCGTTTCCTCTATGGGTTGTGGTTCGACGGATGTCGTTGCTGCCCCAAACCAGTCCATACCGCCATTGTCCAAAACGGCTCCGCTGAAATCGAAAAAGGTAGCATTCTCCTTATGCGAGCCCTGCCCCCAGGGCGTATGGCAATCCGTACTCACCCAGGCCGGCTCCCAATAGAACAGCCCGGAACCACCATTGCTGCGGACTGCTGCATCCAAATCCAGCATCCATTGTTTTTGGGACTCCGGGCTGATTGGAGTATAGTCCGGGTGGGCGGTGGTAAGAATATTAGAAGCTTCATCTGCCCAATCCAAAGTCCAGGGATATCCGGTTTCAAAGATCATCACCTCCTTGCCCGGATAGGTTTCCCGGAGGCTGCTGATAATGCTGCCCGTTTGTTGAATGGTGGCGGGCATGTGCCACTGCCAGTAATACGAAAGCCCGATGATGTCAAAATCCGTAACGCCATGATCGGTGAAGCCTTCCATCAGCCAGTGGGCATT
>CAZNHN010000565.1:0-1222 GCA_964572415.1 uncultured Phaeodactylibacter sp. | reverse complement strand
CATCAGGTGAAGCTCATCAGCATCGGCAACGGCACCGCCTCGCGCGAGACCGACCGGCTAGTGCGCGACCTGACCCGCCGCCACCCGGAGCTCGGCCTGCGCTCGCTCGTCGTCAGCGAGGCCGGCGCCTCGGTCTATTCGGCCTCGGCGCTCGCCTCCCACGAGCTGCCCGACCTCGACGTCTCGCTGCGCGGCGCCGTGTCGATCGCCCGTCGGCTCCAGGACCCGCTGCGCCGTAAAGGCGTTGAAGCTTTGCCCGGTAGCGGCTTCCACATCAGCCACCGCCTGCAGCCCGGCCTGAAACAGGGGACCATTGCGGTCCCAGTCGAGCACCCAGCCAGCATCATTCACAGGGATGGGCAGTAGGATGCCGCGGTTAGTTTCGTTGCCCACCTGTACCATTTCCGGGAGCAGCCCGCGCCCGTGCATCGCCATGAGGGTGCCGTGGATGTAGTTGTACAAAGAATCCTGCAGTACCGGCAGATCATCAGCCACCGGTGCCCAGGCGTCGGGTATCCACTGCCGGCCGGGGTCTGCCCAAAAGTCGGACAGATGAAAGTCCAGCAGGATTTGCATACCCGCTGCCCTCGCCCGCTCTGCAGAACGGCAAACGTCTTCAAAATCGCTCCATTTCATTGACGTAGGATAAATCTGCTCCCCGGAGGAAATCTTCCTGGGCGCTGCCCCAAAAAGGCAGCAGCAGCGCGATAAAACAAAGCCGGTAAAGCATACTAAACATGTTGATCAATTAAAATCGGGTTTCCGTCCGGGTCCACCAATACAATACTCGCCGGGCCTTCAGTGTTTTCATCTGCCTCCTGCACTAATTCAAGCCCTTTGGTTTTCAGGGCTTTTTGGATCGCACGCACATCATCGAAATCATTAAGGGGCTGTGCATTGGCATCCCAGCCGGGGTTGAAGGTGAGGATGTTTTGCTCAAACATGCCCTGGAATAGCCCGATCAAGGTATCTCCGTTTTTCATGATGAGGTAGTGCTTTTCCTGATCTCCACCGAACACCTCAAAACCGAGTTTTTCATAAAAGGCTTTAGAAACTGTGAGGTCTTTGACGCTCAGGCTGACTGAAAAGGCTCCGAGTTGCATAGGTTTTAGTTTTGGTTAGGTTTGAAGGTAGGCATTTTAGAGCAACTCAGTTTGCGCAAAGGGAGAAAAGTGTGCATATCAAATGGCACGACTTGAATAGCCTGGCAGCATTCGTGGAT
>CAZNHN010000564.1:1539-2145 GCA_964572415.1 uncultured Phaeodactylibacter sp. | reverse complement strand
TTGCGTTTGCACCGGGTGCAACGCATGGATGGAGCCGTGAGCAGCATTACGATCGCTACCTGTTTGGCAAGCTCATCGAGTACTTTGACCGACACCTGGCCGTACCGTCTGAGTAGCTATTTGCAGGTGTCTTGTTACAAGGCGTTGAGGAAGGCCGGATGACAAACGATATAGCAAATGCCTGGCCGGCCGCGCCTAGCCGGCCGCACCTGGCCGGTTGCACCTCACCTAAATTATCTGACAGTGAAATGCAGCAAAGAAACATTACCGGTATTTGAAAGCCCAGAGGCAGGTGCCATATCTGGGCGTTGAGTGAAGATTTGCAGAAAGCAGGTTTTAAGTTTTCCCAAAATGACAAAACATATCCTCGGCGTAGACGCCGCCTGGACAGCCAACGGAAGCAGCGGACTGTGCCTGATGCAGTTGGAAAAAGGCAGCAAACCAGCAGTACTGCAGTTAGCCCGTTCCTACCAGGAATTTCAGGAAGGAGAAATCAAGTGGAACGAAAAGGCAACAGCGTCCGCGCCCCGACTGGATGAGATCATCAGGCAGATTGGCAGAACACCCGAAGTCGTCGCGCTGGATATTTCGTTATCGCCAGCACCG
>CAZNHN010000564.1:580-1529 GCA_964572415.1 uncultured Phaeodactylibacter sp. | reverse complement strand
CACATCCTCGGTGTAGACGCCGCCTGGACCACCAATGGTAGTAGCGGCTTATGTCTAATGAATAACTTACCAGGCCAAAAGCCCGAAGTCATCCGTTTGGGCCGATCTTATGATGAATTCTTAAAGGGAGAAATCCGATGGGAGGAAAAAGCTAGTGCTTCTGAGCCACGGCTGGACAAAATCATTCAACAGCTCGGCAAAATACCTGAAGTAGTCGCGCTGGATATTCCAGTCTCGCCGGAGCCGATCACCGGCTACCGGGAGGCCGACCGGCAGGTTACCCGTCGTTACAGTCGGATGGGCGCGGCCGTACATAGCCCCACGAAAGACCGGCCGGGAAAAATCGCGGAGACGCTTTATCGGCAGCTGACGGACGTGGGCATCTCCTGGGCAGGCGTAGATGCAAAACCGGACAAACCCAATTTTATGGAAGTTTACCCCCATGTGACCATTATTGAGATGCTGGGGCTGGACTATCGCCTGCCGTACAAAGTGCAGAAAAAAGGGCAATATTGGAAAGAAGACAGCCCGAAAGAACGATATCGTAAAAGTATACAACAGCTCAATTTTCTGAAAAAAGGCTTAGAAGTGGAACTGCAAAAGCCTCTGGATGGGTTTTTACCCGAATTGCGGGAAGAGGATAAATACACGCTGCATTTTCTCAAATCCTACGAAGATCTGCTGGATGCGATCGGCAGTATCGTGCGCGAGGGCACGGGCGTCGCGCTCCTGTCCTTTGGGGCGCATCTGTCGGAATGTCTGAAGGCGGCCGAGGAACTGGGCGTCGCGGGGGTTTCGGTGACGGTGGCGGACGCCCGGTTCGCCAAGCCGCTCGACACCGACCTGATCGCGCAGCTCGCCCGGCACCACGGGGGGCTGATCACGGTGGAGCACGCGAAGGGGAGTCGGGAGGTGATCGATCTGCCTTGCCCGCATTGCGAGGCGATGG
>CAZNHN010000564.1:0-570 GCA_964572415.1 uncultured Phaeodactylibacter sp. | reverse complement strand
TTTTTCCGGCTGTATCGGGATAGGCATTAATAATCGCTGATATTTCATCCAATTGTTTAACACTGTTCATAAGGGAAAAACAAACCTGTTTATCATTGATATCTTTTGCAAGTAAAATAATTGCGCTCGTATGGAAGTGTTAGATCAGGTACAACTCAATTTTAACCAGGACAGCCTGCTACTGCTCAATATCTGCATGGGGCTGGTCATGTTTGGTGTAGCCATAGAGTTAGATCTAAGTGATTTTACTAAAATCCTCAGGCAGCCCCGTGGTTTCATCGCCGGGCTCATCTCTCAGTTTTTGCTGCTGCCGGTCATCACTTTTATGCTGGTACTGTTGATTGACCCGATCCCCAGCGTAGCCCTGGGCATGATTCTGATTGCCTGCTGCTCCGGTGGCAATATTTCCAATATGCTGACCGTCATGGCGGGTGGTAATCCTGCGCTATCGGTCAGTCTGACGGCTTTTGCTACGATGGCAGCGGTAGTGGCTACACCGGCCAATTTTGCCCTGTGGGGACAGCTATACCTGAGCACCGGTGCTGACCTGCCGGCGGTGAGTATCAGCTT
>CAZNHN010000563.1:0-2149 GCA_964572415.1 uncultured Phaeodactylibacter sp. | reverse complement strand
GACTTCCAGGTCGTCAGCGGGTGTATAAATACTCCCAAAGTAGGATCCCGCCCCGGAAATCAGGAGGATAATCGGGAAGGCATTCAATGGAGCAATCTCCGGAAACAAAGCCGGCATCGCAATCGCGCCAACCATGCCCGCCATCATGCCCCAGAAGTAACCGTGCCCGTTGAACCGCCACCAGAACCATTTGAGCACATTCGCAGCGGTATAGCCGCCCCAAAGCGCAGCGGTAATCCATTGTACGATCGTATTTAAGGAAGTGACAAACAGCCCGATAAAGGTACCGATGATGACCACCCCAACTGCTACACCGTAACTCATGCGCACGTAGAAGCCTTCGCTGCGCTCTGCGTCAATATACCGCTTATAAATATCGTTTACAAAGTAAGCAGGTGCGGCATTTGTAGTGGCGGCAAAAGTTGACATAAAAGCAGCTAACAGCCCGGCAATAAGTAAGCCCAGCAGACCGGTGGGAATGAAATTGGCCATGGCAAATGGAAGGATCAGCTCAAAGTCTACCTGTTCCATATTGTTCAGCTTTTCGGAGAAAAAGACCAGAGCTAAAACGGTCAGGCCGGCAATAAACATATATCGGGGGAAGTAGAGTACCAGGCTGACCAGGCCGCTCATCATCAGGGCTTCCTTTGGGGAGCGTGCGGAAAGAATACGCTGCATATCGTAATTGGGTGCCGGGCCCGCCAGGCTCTGCAGTACGCCTTTGAAAAGCAGTAGCATGAAGAAAATGGTGAATAATTCCCAGCCATCCTCACTGATCTTTTCGTTAGCAGCTTCCATGATGCCGGTCCAGTCGAGCCCTAATTCCCATCCAAAGGACAGGGAGCGCCAGCCCTCCGGAATACGTGCAGAAAGCATTTCCGGGCTGACTTGCTGCATCGCAATTACCCCTACTGCGATACAGGCTACCGTCATAATCACAAATTGTAAAACTTCAGTGAATACTACACTGAACATACCACCCTTCACTACATAAACCGTGGTCAGAGCGGTGATGATCAGCCCATAGTACACTTCATTCCAGTAGGGATCAGCCGATAGTTCCCACGGCAGGAAGATGGCGGCAAATTTGCCAATGCCAATGAAACCGTAGGCCAGAAAACCAAGCACATTAATGAGTGCAAAGACGATGACGATGATGTGGGAAAGATTCGCCCCGGTGCCACTGCCAAACCGGAATTTGATCCACTCCGCGCCTGTGGTCACCCCAGACCTTCTCAGCCAGGCCGATAGAAAAATCATCAGAAAAATCTGATTGAATGCCGGCCAGAGCCAGGGAATAAAAACCGATTTCAGTCCGTAGATAAATAAGAGCCCGACCATCCACATCGTCCCGCTGATGTCAAACATGCCCGAAGCATTCGATAGTCCGAGCATGTACCAGGGTATCTGATTGCCGCCCAGGAAATAGTGCTGCGTACTCTTGGAGGCCCGCCGGGAAATCCAGAACCCTATCAGCAGGGTGAGAATGATATAGCCAAAGATGATCGCAATGTCAAGGGCTTGTAGTTTCATGTTTAGTCAGGAGTTGAGGGTTGAAAAGGTTCGCCTTCAAATATTCTGGCCGGGCGCTCCTGATAGTCGCCTCCCAGGTCGCGTGGTTCGCAGTACCAGACCAGCTGCCCAAGGGTGTTGAGTGAGGAGGGGCAGTCGGCTGCATCCGGGTGCGTTTGCCGGAAATAATCCAGCATAACGCCCTGCAGTGCCTTTACGCGCTGTGCTTGTCCGGGATCATAGGCCAGATTGGTCGTTTCCCGGGGATCATTTTTCAGGTCATACAACCGGTGGTACATCCCGGAAGGCCCGTATCCGGTACCGTAGCTCATGGTCTGTTCCCGCCCCCCAGAAGTAAAAATATATTTCCAGCGGTCATTGACAACCATCGCTTTATTGTCCAGTAAGTATTGTGAAAACACATAGGTCGTATCCGGTTCAGTTGCCGTCCCCCAAAGTAAATCGGTTAACCCTTCTCCTTGAAAATCAGTGACTTGTTCAGATCCACCTAAAGCAGCTATAGAGGGTGCGATATCCACGAATGAAACAGGTTGAGCCACGGTCTTGCCTTCAGGCAATCCGACCCCATGAAAGATCAAAGGCGCACGGATGCTCTCTTCCCAAAAGCTATGCTTTT
>CAZNHN010000562.1:1358-2156 GCA_964572415.1 uncultured Phaeodactylibacter sp. | reverse complement strand
TTTTAGTGTTTTTGCATTTAATGTTTCAACCCCTTCTAAGGCCAAAATATTCTTGACACAGATACATCTGTTTCTTACCTTTAGCACAGAACCAGGGAAAGGATAATCCATTGCCTTACAAATCTATATGGCACATGATGTTTTTATAAGCTACTCCAGCGCCGATAAAGCATCAGCTGACACCGTTTGCTCCATCCTGGAACAAAACGGAACGCCCTGCTGGATCGCTCCGCGTGACATTACACCCGGAGTACCCTTTGCGGAGGCCATCATCAATGCCATAAAAGAATCCAAAGTTTTCATCCTTATCTATACACAAAACTCAAACATATCTCCACAGGTTGTAAAAGAAGTTGACCGTGCCGTGCACCACGGGTTATCTATTATTACCCTGCGGCTCGAGGATATACCGATGTCAAGCCAGCTCGAGTATTACATCAGTGATGTCCATTGGCTCAATGCCATGACCCCTCCCCTTGAGCAATACATCAACCGGTTATCAAAAGTGGTTAAAGTACTGCTGTCGAAGGGCAAGGTCAGGGATGATGAGATTGAAAAAGCCGTCGGTAAGGGAACCCTGAGGCTGGGAAAGGACAAGAATTCTCTTTCCGCAGCCGGTAAAAATCAAATGAAGAAGAGAGCAACTGCAGTGGCAATTATCGGCCTGTTATTAATTGCCATAATTATTATCCTGTCTGTAGGGCTGAAAAACAATTTTCCGCGAATTCTGACTTCTGCTGCCAAATCAATCGCGGTTCTGCCTTTTTCCAATTTAAGCAATGACCCCGAACAGGAATA
>CAZNHN010000562.1:0-1348 GCA_964572415.1 uncultured Phaeodactylibacter sp. | reverse complement strand
AGTGTTGCCCTTTGACAACATGAGCGGCGACAAAGAACAGGAGTATTTCAGTGACGGGATGATGGATGAGATCCTTGACCGTCTTTTCAAGATCGGCGGTCTGAAGGTGATTTCACGAACTTCCTCGATGCGCTATAAGAACAGCAACATGTCAATAAAGGAGATTGCCCGTGAACTGGGAGTTGCTAGTATACTTGAAGGGAGTGTGCGAAGAAGTGGCGACAACGTGCGTATAACCGTTCAGTTGATTGATGCCAGATCCGATGCACACTTGTGGTCTGAGATTTATGACCGGGATATTTCTGACATTTTTTCCATTCAGTCTGAAGTGGCTCAGAACATAGCAAAGGAACTTAAAACGATTATCAAACCTGAAGAAAAGTCGGTTATCGAAAAAATCCCAACTTCAAGTATCGAGGCCTATGATGCATACCTGAAAGGGATGTTTTACTGGAGGAAACTCACTGCGAATGACTTTGACAATGCAATGAAGTACTTCGATCTTGCCCTCGAAAAAGATCCTGGATACGCTCGGGCTTACGCTGGTCGGGCAGGGGTCTGGGGAGGGTTGCAGCAAATGGGTTACAGGAAAGCTATGGAGGTCAGATCTGACTGGAAAGAGAACGCCTTAAAGGCAGTCGAGTTTGATGAGAGCTCCTCCGAAGCACACTTTGCTCTTGCCGGATTCCTGACATGGAGCGAATGGGACTGGAATGCTGCCATGCATGAATGGAAGAGGTCCCTCGAATTAAATCCCAATAATGCTGACTGCCTCGTTTACTATTCCCATTTTTTGTCAATCATCGGTCTTCTGGATGAAGCCCTTCCGCCTATTGAAAAGGCTCTTGAAGCGGATCCTTTCAATGCTCTTTATCACAGTTTGTATGCTGCAGTGCTTAACTACCATTGCCGCTATGAAGAGGCTATTGCTGAGGCTCAGAAAGCCCTCGCACTCCAACCGGACGCCCCCATCGCCAGGGGCCATTGGTTTTTGGCATTGGAGGGCCTTGGGAGAAAGGAAGAACATCTTATATTTCTTCAGGAAAGATTGGCCCGTGACCCTGAGCGCCTTGCAGCTTTCCAGAAAGGTCTTGCATCCGGAGGATATGAGAACGCCTTTCGCTGCGACGCAGACTTACTGGCTGCCCGTTATGACCAAAACCCTGATAACTCAAGTACAATGAGTATAGCAGGCCTTTACCGGACTGCCGGAGATGTGGAGCGTGCTGTCGATTGGCTTGAGAAAGCCTACGATGAACGAAACGGAAATTTGCCTTATATCGGAAGGCCTATCAATAAAGCATTACATAACAGTCAGCGCTTCAAGGATCTGTGCAAAAAGCTCAAC
>CAZNHN010000561.1:534-2162 GCA_964572415.1 uncultured Phaeodactylibacter sp. | reverse complement strand
ATCGTCTGCAAAGTCCTGGGATTTGGAAGGTGATAATATGCTTAGCATGATTTAATGTAGGTTGGTTTAAATAACAGTTTAGTGAACTAACAAATCTAAACGGCAAAGGTCTAAGGAACAAGCCTGAATTTATGCAGAAAGGCTGCTTTGCTTCGCCGGGAAAAAGCTGTTTTTTTGTTGAAGCAGCATTATCAGGTAAACCATGCACATTCCCAATGGTCTGAGCCAGACCCGTCTGTTCAGATTAGTGAAACAACAGCTCCGGCAGGGCAGTTCTACCCGCGAGCTTTCCAGGGCCATTGTACTGGGCGTGGTGCTGGGTATCATCCCTGTTGTCGGCTTTATTACCGCAGTTTGCGCCGCCATTGCCGCCTGGCTCAGGCTCAACGTGGCCCTATCGCTGGCGGTGCTCTACGCTGTGATGCCTCTCCAACTGCTGCTGTTCGTGCCCTTCATACGGCTGGGCGAACAGCTCTTCCGGATAAGGCGACTGCCGCTGGCACCGGAGCGCATCGTAGAGCAGGTGCAGACGGACCCCTGGAATTTTACTATCAACATCTGGGAGAGTATCCTGGGGGCTTTAGGTGCCTGGCTGCTGGTGTCGCTGGTTTTGGGTTTTACGCTATATCACCTTTTGGTTATACTGATCCGCCAATACCGGGATTGAGGGCATTGCCACGAAAGACAAGGGGAATGCATGAAGGGATGACCTCGTGCCCCTTGCGTTATTCTTTGTCAGCCTTTTGTTAAACAAAAAAGCCACTCCGGAAAAACGATCCCGAAGCGGCTTATCAAAGGTGGATTGAAATTTTTATCGGATGATCATCACGCCACCCCGTTCTTCCAGTATCTCTCCTGAGTCCGAGGTGCTCGATCGGTAATTGATCACGTAAGGGTAGGTTCCCAGCGGAGCCGTTTGGCCATTGTAGGTGCCATCCCATTGGAAATCCGGGCTGTTAGACTGGTAGACCAGTTCACCCCAGCGGTTGTAGATCTTCACTTCAAAGTCTTCCTGGGCCACGTACTTGGTGTAGACGAAGAAAGTCTGGTTAACCCCGGCCGGGCGGAAAGCATTGGGCGCCACGATACGCGGCGTACAGTCATCTATCACCTCAACTGAATCTATGGTAGAACAGCCAAACTGGTTGACAATTTCCACCACATAGGTACCGGCCACATCGGCGACTACGTTGGTGGTATTGACGAACTCACCCTTGGGTGTATCCCAGTAAATTTCGGGGGCGAAGCCTACCTCCAGCGTAACACTATTGATCTCCGGATCAGGATCCTGGGTACAAATGGTAATGGTACTGCCCAGGTCTACACTCGGAAGCGGGTTACGTGAAATGCTGGCAAAGCCTTCGGCCGTACAGCCGCTGGCGCTCTCTACTTCCACCCGGTACTCGCCTTCCGGCATGTCGCTCAGCACCAGCAGGGAATCTCCCGCCCCGGTAGGGTTGCTGGACTGTATGCGCGTACCATCCGGCAGGAACCAGCGGTAGGTCAGCGAATCCGTACCTTCGGTACGCACCGAGGCAAAGAGTGGTATCGGTGTACCATCGTCGCAGGTGTTGCCAAAAAAGATATTGACCGACAGCGGCTGGCTTACTACTACCGGCTCCAGGTCG
>CAZNHN010000561.1:0-524 GCA_964572415.1 uncultured Phaeodactylibacter sp. | reverse complement strand
GACGAATTACGCTCCCGCACTCTGACTTCATAGTCACCACTCTCCGTAATAGTGATGGTACGAGTAGCCTCGGGAATGGGATTGCCGTTGAGCGACCAGTTGTAGATATAGTCACGGTCGGCAGCTTCGGCCGGAATAAAGTCTACTCTCAACTGTCGTTCGCCGGTTTCACAGCTATTGTCCGGCTCTACCTGCTCAATATTGATATCAAAGGGCTGATTGACGGTCACCGATATTTCCTGGGTAGAAGGGCAAAGTGCCGGGTTGGTTGGGTCGCTGACTTCCACTGAGTATGTGCCTGATGTATTTACAGTCACTGTACTAAGGTCTTGCCCCTGGCGAATGATATTACCTGCTTCGTCCCTCCAGATAAAATCCCAGGCATTGACCGTAGGATTATAATCCACCGCCAATTCTGCATTTACACCACAGGCATTGACCGGCTCCTCTACAAAGCTGAAGTCTACCGAGTCGGGATTCTGCAGCACTTCAATACCAGTACGGGTCTGCACACAGCCGCCTGC
>CAZNHN010000560.1:0-2166 GCA_964572415.1 uncultured Phaeodactylibacter sp. | reverse complement strand
TCTTAAAACACGGCTGCTGCGCGTACAATACGATCAGGACGAGGTTTCAGATATTTACATTGAGAACCGTACCAACAGCATCGTTGCGGATGTCCGTCAGGATTTACATTTCCAGCCCGGCCAGGGGTACCGGTTATTGACTACTCAGGAGACGGTACTGTCTGAGGAGCAGGAAATTGAAGTGGAAGTGAAGTGGCAATAAAGGGAGGAACCGTCCGGCAGGAACAAAAAAAGAGGCAGCGCTACCACAGCACTACCTCAGCCCTAACCAAATAAAACCAAATTATAACTTCTATAACAATGAAAAGCTCTAAAACGCTCTTCTGTTTTTATCTCTTTCGATATAACAAAGGTAAGTACTTTGTGTAAAAAATACAATAACAAAATTGTTAAAAAAGCAGGCACGGGCTTACAAAACTTAAAACAAAAGGCGTTTTCTGATCAAAATCAACTATATTCAAGAGGTACATATATAGGTTTCTAGATATTTTCTTAAAAAAATCACCCCTCTTTTGAAATTAAATTCCGGTCATCAAATTCGTACCAAATATATTTCCGAAAGCTAATCTGTTTGATTTCTCGGCTCTCCCTGGCAAGTTTTCCTGAAAAAAAATGAAAAAAATTATCTTTGGGGCATGAGATCTTTCAAAATCATGCTCAGCGTATTGGTATTGTCCCTTTGCACAGTACCCTCAGTACAGGCACAGGATAATTCCACCGACGAAGATGCCTTCTTCATCCGAAAAATTTACGACCATACCCTCACCAACAGTCAGTGCTACGACTGGCTGCAATACCTGACCCGGCGCATCGGGGGCCGTTTGGCGGGCTCCCCACAGGCGGCGGCAGCGGTAGAGTATACCCGTCAGATGCTGGATACCCTCAGGCTCGACAGTGTATGGCTTCAACCGGTCATGGTGCCGCACTGGGAGCGTGGCGAACCGGAACGGGTGCGCATCGTCAACTCCATGAAGATGGGCAGTGTGGACCTGAATGCTTTGGCTCTGGGCAATTCGGTAGGTACGGGCCCTGCCGGCATCACAGCGGAGGTGGTGGAATTGCGCAGCCTCGATGAGGTAGACAGCCTGGGCGAGCAGCTCCGTGGCAAGATCGCCTTCTTTAATCAACCGATGGATCCCACTGAGCTCAATACTTTTGCAGCTTACGGCAAAGCTGCCGGACAGCGGGTCTATGGTGCATCCCGGGCGGCCCGTTACGGCGCCGTGGGGGCATTAGTGCGTTCCCTGACCACCCGCCTGGACGACATCCCCCATACCGGATCGACCGTTTATGACGACAAGGCCGACCCCATCCCGGCCATTGCGATCAGCACGAATGATGCAGAACTCCTCAGCCGCCTGCTCCGGGAAGAGCCCGTACGCGTGTACATGCGCAACAACAGCCGCATGCTCGGTGAGGCCCTTTCCTATAATGTGATCGGTGAAATCCGCGGTTCAGAATACCCGGAGGAGATCATACTTGTGGGCGGGCACCTGGATTCCTGGGATATAGGCACGGGCGCACACGACGATGGCGCCGGCTGCGTACATGCGATGGAGGTATTACGCCAAATCCGGCAAATGGGCTATCAGCCTAAACGGACGATCCGCTGCGTGCTTTTCATGAATGAAGAAAACGGCCTTCGCGGCGGGCGGGCCTACTGGAAATGGTCAGACGAGCAGAAAGAATACCATACGGCAGCCATTGAATCCGACCGGGGCGGCTTCACCCCACGGGGCTTCACGGCGGACGGGCACGATGAAGTGTTCACTAAAAAATTCAAGCGGGTCATCGAGTGGATCCCTCTACTTGCCCCTTACGGACTGGACTTTGAGAAAGGAGGTTCCGGTGCCGACATTTCCGGTCTCAAGAGCCAAAAAGGGTTGCTCTTTGGCTTCAAGCCGGATTCACAGCGCTACTTCGATTATCACCACACGCCAATTGACGGACCGGATGTGGTTAACAAAAGAGAGCTGGAGCTCGGTGCCGCCTCCATGATGAGTTTGGTCTACCTTATTGATCGGTACGGACTGGACTAATTTCTGCAGGATGAAGTAGTTGCGTATGCATAATAAATCACACTACTTGAAATAGCCTGGCAGCATTCGTGAATAAGCTGGAGCAGAGCGGGAAGCTCTACCCCAGCAGCTATCGCGCTTAAATGCA
>CAZNHN010000559.1:0-2179 GCA_964572415.1 uncultured Phaeodactylibacter sp. | reverse complement strand
CGCAGTTCGGCAGCGGTCAGGCGGGCATCCGTGTCATTCCAGCGCCCGCTGAGGTCAACGGTCGTATCGGTTTCAATGCGTTGTACCTGCCGGTTGCAGGAGGTACTGAGAAGAATGGCGAAAAACAAAAGAGGAAGGAAGGGTTTCATGTAGATTGTGTTTTGGTGTGGGGTGCATGCCAGATTGTTCGAAGAGATCTGGCGTGCACCTTTTCGTTTTGTTAATTTCAGAAGGTCGGTCGGCGTTTACCAGCGGTTCCAGCCCCATGGGCGTCGTGGCGCAATAAACTGCGGTCGGCGGGCCCTTTCGAGGCGGAGCTGCCGGCGGAAGTCGCGGCGTTCCTGACGACGGGCTTCTTTGATCAGAATGGGGTCGTAGGCTTCGTAGGTCTGGTCCATCGTCACACCCATAGTGTTGGCGTGGTCAGTGGGGTTTTCCGTTTGGTATGCTTCATAAGCCAACTGTGCCCGCGGGTTCTGATCAGCAGATTGTGCTGTGAGGGTCAGCCCGAAGGCCAGGGCGAAGGATAATGCGAGCAGTTGCTTTTTCATGGCTTTTGTTTTTGATTACACTTCAAATATAGGGGGTTTACACATACGATGCAGGGCTTTAACGGAGGGTTAACGCAAAGCCGGGCAATTTAATAGCGTACTAACAAGTTGGAAGCCAAAAGCCTTAAATTCCTTAAGAAATTACCGCACTACCAAGCCAATTGTCCGCTGTAATTCCGGTAATGGAACCTGAATTCTTTGCCCCTTTTGGTTTTTGCGGGTCACTTCCCCGAGTTTTATGAAGACCGTTGTACCTGGCTTGGCTCTGATTATCTGAGTTCCAAGTCGAACCGGAACACCATTCGCACTACTCACACCTGACCCATTATTGGTATTGATTCTGGAAGGTGCCCCCAGGCTAAGCTGGGCTAACACATCTATTTTATCAACAAAATACTCCGCCTCTTCCGGAAAATGAGACGCAAAATCTTGATCTGGCTTGATTTTAACATGTATCCTGCTCAGTTTTGGGATAGGCGCCCCATGTCCACCAGGACGTCCATTAATAATTAGCTCTACTTGCGGAAGCGGCGGCTGAATGACGCTGAATGACCTTTCTGCCACCAGATTTCCCTGGTTATAGATGCTCAGATCTAACTTTCTTCCTTTAGGCAAGATTGCAAACTGTCCCTCGCTATCTATTGGTTCTACAACCTCAGCACCATCGGCCTTTACGCTCCACGAACTACTTTCGATGCCGGATAAGCCAATACTCAGGTGATGAACGCAGTCCCGATATAGAGTATGAATACCCTTGCCCGTAATCTCAATCACTTTGTCCTGAGGGTTTGGAGACTGAACGCTGCTTTTTGTGCCACCACAGCCTGAAAAGATAAATACGGCTGAAGCGAGAATGGAAAAAAAGGAGGCCTGGTAATTGACCGGATTAGGAATATCAATCATCTTATTCTGTTTTTGGGATGAGCAATTAAGGTAATGAACTTATCCCAAAAGCGCGGCGCACCCTTCGAATTAGTTCCTACCTTTACCCTATGGACACATTAGCACATTTGCCTGCCCCACCTGCTCAACGCCTGGCTATCCAAGTCAAGCCGGCCGCGGAACGGGCCCTGCGGCGGGCGCACCCCTGGGTTTTTGAGGAAGCCATCACTAAACAAAATACCAAAGGCATAGCTGGCAGCCTGGCGATTATTTTTGACCGTAAAAAAGATAAATTCCTCGCAGCAGGTTTGTACGACCCCCACTCCCCTATCCGGATTAAAGCTCTGCAGTTTGGCCAGCCCGCACGGATTGATGCCCTTTGGTTTTCGGGCAAAATCGAGCAAGCCTACGAACGGCGGAAGCCCCTCCTGGAAACCGATACCAACAGCTACCGCTTCCTCTACGGTGAGAATGATGGGATGCCGGGCCTGGTAGCCGATGTATACGATCAGGTGCTGGTCCTCAAGCTTTATTCTTTTATCTGGCTGCCTTATTTAAAAATGGTACTGCCCCCTCTGCTCCGTCTGAGTGCATGCACCGCTGTTGTCCTCCGGCTGAGCCGCAACTTGCAGGCCCGCCCTGACCTTTGCCACGGTTTGTCCGATGGCCAGGTCATTCACGGCACCCTGGAAAAAGAGGAAGTTATTTTCCGGGAACACGGGCTGTTGTTTTCCGCTAATGTGGTA
>CAZNHN010000558.1:1312-2194 GCA_964572415.1 uncultured Phaeodactylibacter sp. | reverse complement strand
TTCATCATCAGTCATTAATCATTAATCATTAACCATCAGTCATTAGCCATCACTGAGGCCGTAGCCGAAGTATCTTTACAATCCACCACTTTGTACAGCGTACCGTTCGCTTTGGTAAACAGGTAAAGCTCGCCAGCGGCATCCAGCCCGAAACGGAGATCCACGCGTCGGTTTTGCACCATACTCACCAGGTCGGTGGACTGGCCTTCAAATTCCAGGCTCAGCGCATAGACCGGGGCCTGCTGGCCCAGTTCCATTTCGTCTACTTCGGCGTAGAATACCTTTCCCCGGGGAATATCACCAAAAATGTACTTGCCCTTTAAGGCCGGCACTTCGGCCCCGGCATACACAAAGCCGCCGGAGATCGCGTTGCCCTCATCGTGGTCATACTGGGCTACCGGATAGACGTAGCCTGAATCCTGCTCCGGAAGCGGGTACACCACTTCAGGGTTGGCTTTATGGTCAAAAAGGAAGGCGCCCTCGCGGTTCGGCCAGCCGTAGTCGCCACCGGCTACACCCAGGTTGACTTCTTCTACACTATGCTGGCCAATGTTGGTGATGAACATTTTACCGGAGCCTGTCATGTCCCAGGAAATACGGTGCGCATTGCGAAAGCCACGCGCCCAGATCTCGTGTACCGCTTCAGGATTATTGACAAAAGGATTATCCGCCGGAATGCCATACTGCCCGTTGGCACTATTGTTACCCGAAGGGTCAATCCGCAGGACACTGCCCCAGATTTGCGTGTTGTTATCGTAGAGGTAAGGGTATCGCCCTCCGGCACCCCCGTCTCCCATACCCAGGTAGAGCAAGCCGTACTCGGGTTCACCCGGACTGGCCAGCGGGTTGAAGGTCACCTCCTGAAAACCATGCACCTGTGAT
>CAZNHN010000558.1:453-1302 GCA_964572415.1 uncultured Phaeodactylibacter sp. | reverse complement strand
GTAAGGGTTGAGGTCGATGTCCGGGTGCAGGCGGCTGCCGACATCGGCGCGCCCGAGCACCAGGTAGAGATCCTCCGGCATGAGAAAGCGCTCGGTGACACCGCGAATCTCAAGCAGCAGTTCGCGCTGGCTGCCCGAAAACTGCGCAGCCTGGGGATCGTCTGTTTTCCATTCTACCAGTACCCACTGCAGTTTGGTATTGATGCTATCCGGCAGGGGAAAGTCTGCCGGGGCGGCATCGGCTGACTCAGTATGGGTGGTGTAAAGCAGTCCGTTTTGTGCAAACTCAGGATGAAAGGCAAAGCTACCCAGGCCGGTACCGTAGCCCGGCACATGAATGAAGTCAGCAAACTTATCGTTCATATCCAGGTAGACCTGGGGATTTCGGTCGTGCAGAAAGAGGCGCTCGCTGCCTTCTATCGCCAGCAGTTTGTTGATACGCGCCAGGGGCGGCACGCTATCGCTGGGTGGTACGGTGAGCACTTCTTCCAGCACCAATTTCAAATCAGACTGAGGGATTTTGCGCTCCACCGGATTAATGAGCGCCCCCGGCCTTTTGTTTTGGCTACGCTGCTGTGCTTCAGAAAACTTATGGATGTATCCCAGGATATGCTCTACCTGTACGCTATCCAGCATAGGGAAAGCCGGCATGTACTGATTGTATTTTTTGAATAGCATTTGTGCCCTTTCGTCACCACCGTCTATCATTTCGGGCGCATTGTGGATGAAGGAGGCGAGCCATTCTTTGTCAACTTCGGCAGTCACCCCGCTGAGGTTAGGCCCAATGACCGCTTCTTCAAAGTTATGACAGGAGGCACAGTATTGGGTAAAAAGTGCCTGCCCCTGCTG
>CAZNHN010000558.1:0-443 GCA_964572415.1 uncultured Phaeodactylibacter sp. | reverse complement strand
CGTCAACCCGCTGAAAACGAGCCCCGCCCTGGGCGGCGCGCTCGCCTTTCTCGGGGTCGATCGGTGCCTGCCCCTGCTGCACGGAGAGTTCATCTCTTACATAGCTGGCTTGCACGACTGGCGTGTTTTCCTCTTCGGGCTGGGAGGGTGTACAGGCCGCAAAGCAAAAACACACGATTGAAACAAAAAACGAAAACTGGAATAGGTGGAGTATCTTCATAGTAAAATGTTGAACAGTCCAAGATACAACAGACCAGCCTAAATTCGTAGTTCCATCTCATGCAATACGACGGTTGGCAATCACTTTCTGTCAAAACTCCGGTTTGTATGTTAATATTGGGAACCGTTTGGGTGGGTATTGAACAATTGGCGAGACGCCAGCGACTGTGTTTCCTTGTGAGGCAGCTTCTTTTGGTCTGTGGCCTTCATCATCCGCTCAGGAT
>CAZNHN010000557.1:0-2208 GCA_964572415.1 uncultured Phaeodactylibacter sp. | reverse complement strand
GATTGTTGTTTGCATTATCTCTATTCTGCATTATGTTAGGCATTTGAAGAGAAGGAAGCCTGAAAACTATTTTTGAGCAATTACCGTCGAACGTTACGGTGGGTATTACGAAGGAAGACCTTCAGGCGGCTTTTGAAGCTGCTGTCCGGAATGCTATGCAGGAGCTGCAAGCACCAGCAAATGAGCCCGATGAGGAATTGATGAACTTCGACCAGGCTTGCGAATTTCTTGGCATCGCCAAGAGTACGGGCTACCAAAGGGTCAACCGGGGAGAATTACCCCACTTCAAAAAGGGGCGTCGCCTGTATTTCCGTAAAAGTGAGCTGGTGGAATATATCGAATCCGGCCGGCGCAAAACTCGGAAAGAGCTGGAAGAGGCGGCGCAGCTATACCTCTCTAAATCCAGGTGATTGCTGCAATCATTGTAACTAAAGGCAATGGGCTGCCCTGCACCTTGCGAAGCTGAGCCCTTCCCCTATTTCAACAAGGCAGAAAACTGGAAATGCTCCCCGTGAGCAGTGGGGGACTATTGCTCTGCTCCAAAGAGCAGCATCTTTCTCAAACGAAAAAAGCCCCGTGCTTTCAGCGGCGGCGGGGCTTTTAAAATGATCATAATGAACATCAAACATAATAAAAAGACTGGTGCCAGTCCAGTCCGGGATATCTGTTTTATCCATGAAAAGCCAAGGCAAGCCATTGAACGGCTGCAGGTGGTCATAGCGCAAAAGGAGCGGTACCTCAGGCGCCGCCCCTCTCCGTTTATACAGGATCAGTTGCAGGTCTTGTATGCTGTAGTTGTTGATATTGCTGAAGGGATGAAGGACTGTACAGTGGCGTACAATGAGCTGGCTAGTGCTTATACCTTGAGCCTTTATGAAATAAACGCGCTCCGGTTTGCGCTTCCTGAAAAGCGCTCTTCTCTGTGTCTGGGCAGGGAGGTCTATGCCTTCCGGCATCAGGTTTTACATAAGCGGACGCCGGACTGCAGGGTGCCAGATCGAATTAGGGAGAAAGTAGAGCGTTTTGAAAAACGTATGGCGCAGGAAAAAACAGTACACAATGGCTAAAAGTTATTTGGAAATTGTGGAGACTGCCAGATCGAAGATGAAGGGCGTTCCAAAGCCATCTCCGGTCGTGCCTGCCTCTCCCTTCATCGGCAAGCCCGCTTCCAGGTGGATGGAAGAGGCTGCGCAGTCCCCGGTACCAAAAATGCTATTCGATCAGTTCTGGTTTGAAGGCGAGCTTTGTGTACTGTACGCTTCTACCAATACCGGGAAATCAATCCTGGCCTTTCAGATTGGTGTGTATATCGCTTCGGGCATACCCAACACTTATTGGGCTATGTCTGCCGGGAAGCAGACCGTGCTTTACTTTGACTTCGAGTTATCCCCGCGGCAATTTACTAAGCGGTACAGCGAGGTGGAAAACGACCGGTATGTACATCTGTACAAGTTCCCGGAATTCCTCCGACGTTATGAGCTTGGGGAAGTGGACCTGCCGGAAGAGGTGAGCCTGGTCGATTACTACATCGAAGGCATACGCAAAGAAGTGCAGCAAACCGGGGCGAAGGTGGTCATCATTGATAACATCACCTGGCTAAACCATCGACTGGAGAAGGCCTCGGATGCCGGCGGTTTTATGCAGAAGCTGAACAAGCTCAAGCGGGAAGAAGAGCTGAGCATTCTGCTCATTGCCCACACACCGAAAAGGGATGCTACCCAACCCATCACCATTAACGACCTGGCAGGTAGTGCACAGCTCATGAACTTTATGGACAGCGCATTTGCCATTGGCAGCAGCACGCAGGACCCGCAGCTGCGGTACATCAAGCAGATCAAAGTGCGGGAGTGCGAGAAGGTGTACGGGGACGATAATGTCATCATCTGTATGCTCGAAAAGGTGGGGAATTTCCTCCAATTCTCTTTTCAGGGTTACGGATCAGAACGGGAGCACCTTCGCGACTTCAGCGAAAATGATAAGGCACAACGGGATGCAGATATCTTGGAACTGTACTAAGCGCTCAAAAGTTACCGCAAAGTTGGCGAACAGCTGGGCGTCAGCCACCAAACGGTCAAACGGGTGGTGGACCGTGCGAAAACTGAATCTGAAAGCAGGGGCTCGACTGATGATGATGAGGATCCGCCCTGGTAGTGTATACTGACGATTAAGTGGTTTGCCACAGCAAACCTACTCAATGTCAGTATTTAC
>CAZNHN010000556.1:0-2214 GCA_964572415.1 uncultured Phaeodactylibacter sp. | reverse complement strand
CATTGTATTTGCCGATGACCTGGGCTACGGCGACCTGGGCGTGTATGGGCACCCCACCATCCGGACGCCGAACCTGGATCGTATGGCCCGGGAAGGGCAAAAGTGGACTAACTTTTACGTTGCTGCCAGTGTCTGCACGCCCAGCCGGGCGGCCCTTATGACAGGAAGATTGCCTGTAAGAAGTGGGATGGCCAGTAACAAAAGCCGGGTACTCTTTCCTAACTCGGTGAATGGATTACCACAAAGCGAAATCACGCTGGCTGAACAGCTCAAGCAGGCCGATTACAGTACCGCTTGCATTGGCAAGTGGCACCTGGGCCACAAGGAGGAGTTTCTGCCAGTGAACCACGGCTTTGACTACTACTTCGGTATCCCCTACTCCAATGACATGGATCGCACAGAGATCATCGAGCGTCCGGCCAATCAAAATAATATTACCAAGCGATACTCGGAAGAAGCCGTCAAATACATCCGTGAGCACAAGGACGAGCCTTTCTTCGTATACCTGGCCCACAACCTGCCGCATATACCGCTTTTTGCTTCCGAAGAATTCAAAGGCAACAGCGAACGCGGCCTTTATGGTGATGTGGTTGAAGAAATTGACCATGGCGTCGGTCAGATCATGGCGGCCCTGGAAGAAGAAGGTATCGCCGAGAACACCATCGTGGTATTTACCTCAGACAACGGCCCCTGGCTTCCATTCAAAACCCACGGCGGCAGCGCCGGACTATTACGAGCCGGCAAAGGCACCACCTGGGATGGCGGCATGCGTGAACCCGGTATCTTCTGGGGACCGGGGATGATCAAACCGGGCATTGTGGGCGGTCTGGGCTCCACCATGGACCTGTTTGCAACCTTTAGCAGTATGGCAGGCGTCCCCATGCCGGATGATCGTATCATGGATGGCATGGACCTGAGTGCTACCTTGCTGGAAGGTGAGGAGAGCCCCCGGCAAAGCATTCTTTACTACCGGGGACAGGAGTTGTACGCAGCCCGCTTGGGAGCTTACAAAGCACACTACTTCACCCAGGGTGCCTACGGGCAGTTTGGCGGCCGGGAGGAGCATGAGATACCGCTGCTGTACAACCTGAGCCATGATCCTTCCGAGCAATACAACATTGCGGCTGATCATCCCGATGTGCTCCGCGACATAGAGGCGATGGTAGCAGAACATCGTGCTAACCTGAAGATGGGAGAAGATCAACTGGCTGAAAGAGAATAGTGTTATGCGTCTGAAAAAGAACTACACAATACTACTATGCCTTACTGTAGGCATCGTTTCTTTCCTCGGTTGTAGCAGGCCGGAAGAGGCGCGTAAGCCTAATATTGTCATCATTATGGCAGATGACCTGGGCTACGGGGGCATTAGTAGTTACGGTAACGACAGCATCCACACACCACATATTGACTCCCTGGCCCGGCACGGCCTGAAGTTTACCGATTTTTATGCCAATGCTCCGGTCTGTACCCCCACCCGTGCGGCCCTGATGACCGGCCGCTACCAGCAACGGGCCGGGCTGGAAGGCGTCATTTACGTACGGGGCGAAACCCGGCAGGTAGGCATGGATACGACGCAGATCACCATCGCCGAACTGCTCCGGGAACAGGGCTACGCTACCGGCATCATGGGTAAATGGCACCTGGGGTATAAAGAAGAGTATAATCCTGTTCATCACGGATTTGATACGTTTTACGGCTACGTGAGCGGCAACATAGACTACCACACCCACTACGACAATGCCGGTATTTACGACTGGTGGCATAACCTGGACACCCTTCAGGAGGAAGGCTACGTCACCGACCTGATCACCCAGCACTCAGTAGACTTTATCAATAGGCATAAGGAACAACCCTTCTTTTTGTATGTCCCCCACGAAGCACCTCATGTCCCTTTTCAGGGCAGGGAAGATCCCGGCTATCGCTACCCCAACCGGGAATTTTCCTACTACGGCCCGGTGGAAGACCGGTTGAGGGCCTACCGCGAAATGGTAGAGGTGATGGACGAAGGCATCGGGCGTATCATGCATGCTCTTTGGGAAAACGGCCTGGAAGAAAATACCCTTGTATTTTTCCTCTCTGACAATGGAGCCCTGGCCAAGTTTGGCAGCAACGGCAAGCTCAACGGACAAAAAACCAATCTTTATGAGGGAGGCATACGGGTACCCGCCATCGCCTACTGGAAAGGAAAAATTCAGCCAGGCGAGACTTCAGCCT
>CAZNHN010000555.1:0-2229 GCA_964572415.1 uncultured Phaeodactylibacter sp. | reverse complement strand
CCACTACCGTATTCAGACGGTGAATTTCGTCTATGAAGAGTACGTCGCCCTCCTCCAGATTGGTAAGCAATCCAGCCAGGTCGCCGGGTTTTTCCAGCACCGGCCCGGAAGTCATCTTCAGCTCTGCCTGCAACTCATTGGCAATAATATGAGACAAAGTGGTCTTACCCAGACCCGGGGGGCCATGCAGGAGGACGTGGTCTAATGCTTCGCCTCTGCCCAGGGCTGCCTGAATGAAGATTTGCAGATTCTCCACAATTTTGGGCTGACCGCTGAAGTCATCCAGGGCCTGTGGGCGGAGCTGCACTTCTGCACTCTGCTCGTCCGGGGTAAACTCATCGCCTGTAGGATCCAGATAGGGATTGCTCATGTATACCATTTTCTTGTCCTGACAAAGATGGCATTTTTCCGGGAATCAAAAGCCTCATTTAGGCAATTGCCAACGGCAACGACCGGAGCCGCTCACCGGTAAGCCGGAAGACCGCATTGGCAATCGCCGCGCCTATCGGACCCAGCGGGGGTTCGCCGACCGCACCGGGGGCCTCTGCATTTTCCAGGATGACCACGTCAATTTCCTTTGGTGCATCCCGCATCAGTGCCATCCGGTATGGGCCGTAGATAGTAGGCAGCAGTTGCCCGTCTTTTACGAACATGCGCTCATACATCGCCGCACTCTGCCCCATGATGATACTGCCCTCGCACTGTGCCCGCACCTGATCGGGGTTGACCGCTATGCCGGGGTCAATCGCGCAGGTCACCTTGTGGACGCTGATTTCGCCATTTTCAACCGAGACCTCTGCCACCTGCGCACAGGGTGTCCGCGCATCTGTAGAAGCTGCAAAACCCATGGCCCGCCCGTTGACGATCTCGTCTTTCCAGCCGGCTTTCTCAGCAGCAGCTTTGATGACTTCACGTAAGCGGTGCCCGGCCTCATCTTCCTGAATGTGCTCCAGGCGAAACTGAACAGGATCCTTACCGGCTTTCAGCGCCAGCTCGTCCATAAAACTTTCAATAGCGAAGGTATTGGCCAGCAGGCCCAGGCTCCGCCACCAGCTCGTGGCAAAGGGGAGCTTCACCCGCCAGGAAACGGTCCGGAAATTTGGGATGGCTTCGTACTGAATCATACCGCCCCGCCAGGCACCGGCATCCGCCCCCAGTACAGGCTCCGCAATGCCAGGGAACATGGGAGAGCCAAACATGACATCTCCACTTGATAAATTGTGCTCTATGGCTTTGATCTTCCCCTGCTTATTCAACACACCCCGCAATACGTGATGAGTGGGCGGCCGAAAGGTATCATTCTGAAACTCCTCCCGACGGTTGAAGAAGCACTTCACGGGCTTGCCTACCGCTTTTGATAGTACGGCAGCCTGCACCGCATTGGGCGTATGCAAACGGCGGCCAAAGCCTCCACCAAGGTAGGTGGGAATGATGTTGACGGCTTCCGGGGATAGCCCGAGCCGGTCGGCGACTTCTTTTCGGGTTATATTGACCACCTGGGTGGATATAATAATTGTTGCTTTCTCAGCTTCCACGTGGGCAACCGCTCCGTTGGGCTCCATTTGGGCATGCGCACCGATCGGGCTGGTAAATTCTGCCGTAACTACATCCTCTTCGTTGTCAAGGATACGCTTCGCACGCCCGGTCTTCTGAATCGTGACCGGATCGCCCTGTCCGACTTTGATCATCGCCTCGATGTCTTCCGATTGCCAGTTGCGCTCGGTTGCCCATTCGGCTTTGATGGCTTGCTTGGCTTGTTCGGCTGCCATTTGGGAGGTGGCAACTACACCCACGAAATCCGGTTCTTTGACCACCTTGACGACGCCCGGCATATTTTCCGCCGCACTTGTATCAGCCCCTAAGAAGGTGGCTCCAATGCGCTCCGAGCGCACCACAGCGCCGTACAGCATATCGGGCAGGCTCGCGTCCATTCCAAACATGGGCGCACCGATCACCTTGTCTTTTAAGTCGACCCGGGGTACCGGCTTGCCCACAAATTTGTAGGTGGAAATGTCCTTGAGCGGGGGCGTTTCAGGTATTTCCCACTTGGTTACGTTCTTCACGATCGCGCCGTAGGTTAAGGTCTGCCCGTTGTGGGTAACCACCCCGTCTTTGACCGTAAGTGCAGCGGCATCTGTGCCCAGCTGTTTGGCAGCTTCGATTTTCAGCATCTCGCGCATCGTGGCTGCCAGTTCGCGCAGGGGTTGCCACAGACTGGAAATGGAAGTG
>CAZNHN010000554.1:0-2241 GCA_964572415.1 uncultured Phaeodactylibacter sp. | reverse complement strand
CATCTTCCCCTGCCGCGTATTCTTAATTAGCCAATTTAGTCGTTTTCTCCGTCCGCTGAAGCTTCTCAAGCAACATCTCAGCGCGAAGGCGAATCGCCTCCTCCCGCCGCCGCTCCCCACACTCCTTGATCCAGCCAATCTTCAGGCGCTGGTAGAGGTGGGGGAAAGCCTGGAAATTAGCCCAGACTTCATCGTCTTCCTGCAGCTGCGCTTCCACCCAATTCGGCATGTCCCAGGTATCATCCGGGCTGCCGATTTGGTCTTCGATGGGGGCAATGCCGGCGGGCGTCATCAGCCCTTCCCGCTGAAGTTTCCATACTCGTTGCCGGTTGAGCTCGGAGAGGAAGGTTTTTTCTTGCGGCGGGGGGGATGCGTTGTACGTTGCTCTCTTCGTCCAGCTTTGTCACCACCCCGTCGATCCAACCGAAACAAAGGCATTCTTCTACCAGTTCATCGTAGGTGATGCAGGGCTTGCCGGTGGCCTTTTTGAAGCGGCGCAGCCAGATTTAGGTCTTGGTCTTGTGGTGGGTTGACAGCCATTGCCGCCATTCCGGTCGGGCTTTTGGGTAGAAGGTTTCGGTAATTTCGACGGGCATTCTGAATTGATTTGCCATTAAGGTATCGCAAATCTTTGGATTCATTTATCTTGATGGGGTAATCGATGCATCAAAAATGGGGAAAGTTTCTTGTTTGGGCTTATTTGGGATTTGGGTAATGGTACTGACGATAGGAGGGCAGGTTGCCAATGCCCAGCCGGTTGCCCTCACCCGTGGTGACACTGCCCGGGCCCGGATTGCCCTCGTTTTTACCGGGCATGAATATGCGGATGGAGGTGCCCGCATCCGGCAGGCATTGAAGCAAAATGAAGTCCCCGGAAGCTTTTTCTTTACTGGCGTTTTCTATAATCAGTACCCTGATTTGGCCCTTCAGCTTAAAACCGATGGGCATTACCTTGGTGCTCATTCCGATCAGCATTTGCTGTATGCACCCTGGTCGAAACGGGATAGCCTGCTCGTGACCCGTGATAGCTTTCTCCATGATCTGAATGCCAACTACACCAAAATGGAAAAGCTGGGCATCGCCCGCCCGGAAGCGCCCTGGTTTCTGCCCCCCTACGAGTGGTACAACGACAGCATTGTGCAGTGGACAGCGGATGCCGGGCTTCAACTTATCAATATGACCTATGGCACCCTCTCGCATGCTGATTACACCACGCCGGATATGCCTAACTACCGGAGTAGTGCGCAGATTTTCCAAAGTATCATGGACTATGAAGCAGCGCAGGAGCATGGGCTGAATGGCTTTTTATTGCTCCTTCATATTGGCACCGACCCCGACCGTACTGACAAATTTTACTTACATTTAGAGGCGTTGACCGGTGAGCTGCGGGAGCGTGGCTACCGGTTCGTAACTTTGCAGGAACTCTTTCAAAACGACTAACCAATGTACCGACTCTCCCTCCTCCTCGCCGGGCTGTGCCTGAGCCTGACTGCTTCCGCTCAGGACTACCATATCCGGATCAACCAAACGGGGTATCTGCCTGCGGAAACTAAGCAGGCTATTGTATTCAGCAATAATGCGAAGGAGCCCTCGCTACAGCTTATAGCGCAGCCGACCGGAGCAGTCGTGGCGGAGCTGACTGCCGATACCGTTGAAGCGGAGGGATGGGGCACCTTCCCTCATCACTGGAAGGCCGATTTTACGAAAGTGGAAACCCCTGGTTGGTACTACCTGGCTACGGCGGACGACAAGGCGCAGTCCGTGCCTTTTCAAATCAGTGCGCAAGCCTACGAGGGCTACGCGGATACCCTCCTGATCTTCATGCGGCAGCAGCGGTGCGGCTATAACCCACACCTGGACATGGTCTGCCATCAGCGGGACGGGCGGGCGATGTTTGGGCCAATGCCGGATTCCACTTTCGTGGATGTGTCCGGCGGCTGGCACGATGCCGGCGATCAGCTGAAGTACCTCATCACCGGGAGCTACGCCACCGCGCACATGCTCAAGGCCTGGGAGTTGTACCCGGAGGCTTTCTCCGACAGTGTGAATGCCCTGGGCCAGTCTGGGTCAAACAACATTCCGGATGTACTGGACGAAGCCCGCTGGGGCCTGGACTGGATACACAAGCTCCACCCTGCACCCGATCAACTGTTCCATCAGGTAGCGGACGACCGCGACCACCGGGGCTGGAAGATGCCCGATCAGGACAACTCCGACTACGGCTGGGGCGGGTCCCCAGAG
>CAZNHN010000553.1:0-2258 GCA_964572415.1 uncultured Phaeodactylibacter sp. | reverse complement strand
ATTGGTATTTGCTGTACTCGCCTTTTTTGCCGGCTGTACCAGCGAGCAATTGCCGAATCCATTAGATACCCGTTTGGAGCGGCGGTTGGTGGAACTGTCTCCGGATGGTTCGTTGGATTACTTCCGACTGCCCGATAGTGAAACGGAATTAGGTGCCGTTCCGGCAGGGGTGGGTAACCCATTAACCAAAGAAAAAATAGAATTGGGCCGGATGCTCTTTTTTGAGACCGGCCTGGCAGCCAATGCCATGCATGAAGGCGGTAAAGGCACTTATTCCTGTGGTAGTTGTCACGTACCTACTGCCGGATTTATGCCCGGCGCAAAGCAAGGCATCGCTGACGGAGGCGTAGGGTTTGGCCAAAACGGGGAAAGCCGTGGTAAGCTACTCGACTACGCCGAAGAAGAGCTTGACGTGCAAGGCGCTCGTCCACTCAGTGTGCTCAATACAGCTTTTGTTACCAACTCCACCTGGAGTGGTAAGTTTGGCGCTAATCACGTCAACGAAGGCACGGAGCATGCATGGGTGGGCGACGCCGAAGTCAATGAACTGGGCCTGGATGGGCTGGAGGCTCAAATTATTGAGGGCCTTATTCTGCATCGCATGCGGGTAACCGTCGGCTGGCTCGATACCCTGGGCTATCTGCCGATGTACGATGCTGCCTTTGCGGATTTCCCGGAAGGCGACCGCTATTCTCCACTCACGACGAGCTTTGCCCTTTCCGCTTACCTGCGGTCGCTGACCACCACGGAGGCGCCCTTTCAGCGCTGGGTGCGCGGTGAGGAAAATGCCATGAGCGATCAGGAAAAGGCGGGCGCCATGGTCTTTTTCACCAAAGCGGGCTGTTACCGCTGCCACAAAGGTGCTGCACTGAGCAGTAACGAGTTTCATGCGCTGGGGGTACGTGACCTGTGGGAATCCGGCGCTTTTGCTACCGGTCCCAACGATATCCGGAACTTCGGGCGGGGCGGCTTTACCGGAGTTGAAGCGGATTTCTACAAGTTCAAGGTGCCTCAGCTCTACAATATGAAAAATTCACCCTTTTATTTCCACGGCAGCAGCCGGCATTCCCTGCGGTCCGTTGTGGAATACTTCAATGAAGGCGTACCCGAAAATGACCGGGTGCCGGAGGCGCAGATCTCATCCTTCTTCCACCCGCTGAATCTCACGGAGCAGGAAATTACCGACCTCGTGGAATTCCTGGAGCATGGCCTTTACGACCCCAACCTGAACCGGTTTGTACCGGAGGAAATCCTGTCGGGCAATTGCTTCCCGAATAACGACCCGCTGTCTCAGGAGCAGCTGGGGTGTAATTAAGAATTTTAAATAGGCTTCTACAGCCTGGATATAATTGCAACTATCTTGGGAAGGCGGCCTTCGGGCTGCTTTTTTTGTTCCTTCTTTTCTCAGGGCTCCCCCGGGAACGTCCATAGTCTCCAGTGCGTTGAGAGGTTAGTAATCCCTATTTTTGCGTAACCATTCAGCATACATGGAAAAAAAAGCAGAAAATGCCCTGTTTTGCCCCATCCCTGAAGGGAGCCAGTGCATTTTCTGGCTTTTCTACTCTTTACTGCATCGCCGAAGCGGCTATGGCGCATAGGAATAGGGGTGGGGCAAACAAAGGCAGAAAATGCGATTTGAAAACTATGTTAATAGTTACATTTTTGCTTGCTCAATACCCTGGATTATGACCCTGCAGGAACTCCAAAACAGCCCTCATCTCCTCTACGACTGCATCACCGGCAGCCGCGCCTATGGTACCGACCTGCCCACCTCCGATACGGACATTCGCGGTGTTTTCATCCTCCCGCAACCGGAATTTTACAGCCTGAGCTACACCCCTCAGGTAGCGGACGATACGAATGATACGGTCTACTACGAGCTCGGCCGTTTCGTGGAACTCCTGGCCAAGAACAACCCCAATATGCTGGAGCTGCTCGCTACACCACCAGAATGCATCCGCTACCGCCACCCCATCATGGACCGGCTGACACCCGGGCTTTTCCTCTCCAAAAAGTGCAAAGACACCTTTGGCGGGTATGCCTATTCCCAAATCAAAAAAGCCCGGGGGTTGAATAAGAAAATCGTCAACCCTATGCCCCGGGAGCGGCAGACGCCTTTGGACTTCTGCTACGTACTCAAGGGCAACGGCTCCGTCCCCCTCCGGCAGTGGCTGGACGACAATGGGCTGGAGCAGTCCCGCTGCGGCCTCTCTGCCATCCCGCACTTCCGGGAGGTCTACGCTCTTCACTACGACGCT
>CAZNHN010000552.1:0-2270 GCA_964572415.1 uncultured Phaeodactylibacter sp. | reverse complement strand
TGCTAATTCATTTGGTCTTCTATCCATGTTTGCCAATGCATCAATCATCCCTGTAATTTGTCCCTTTCTGTGTATCCGTCCGAGCAACCGCATCTTTTCTAATTGAAGCAGGGGCTCTACCTTGCGCCTGACCAAAATACAGAAAAATGTCAGTGAGCAAAAGACGCAGGCGCCGGGAGTGGGCAGAGCTGGTAACCATTTATGATAGCAGCGATCAGACCTTGCGCGCCTTCTGCACCGCGCAAGGTATCAACCCACACACCTTTCAATACTGGCGCAGAAAGTTGAAAAAGGAATCGACCCCGGCTTTTGTGGAATTCCGACCGCAAGCATCGCCTGCCGGTTTGATCCGGCTGCGCAAAGGCGAAGTGGAAGTAGAGCTTCCGGGCAATTATCCGGGCACGCAGTTAGCGGCCCTGCTCAACCATCTGTCATGCTAAGTCTCAATGGCCACCACCGGTACTATATCTACGCCGAGCCTGCCGATATGCGCAAAGGCTTCGACGGACTCAGCGGGCTGGTGCGCCAACATTTCACGGCCGATCTGCTGAGCGGGGATGTGTTCGTGTTCATGAACCGGCGGCGCGATCGTATCAAGCTGCTGCTGTGGGACCAGACGGGCTTTGCGATCTTCTACAAACGGCTGGAATCAGGCACGTTTCAGTTGCCCCGGGCCGGAAAAAACAAAAGTCTGGAGCTAAGCTGGCCAGAATTGGCCATGCTACTGGAAGGGATTGAAATAACCGCGATAAAAAGAAGAAAAAGATACCGGAAAACTGGGTGAAAACGGCCGTTTATTTTTATTTTTTGGAGATGGATCAGTCTATTTCCAGAGCAGAATATCAAGCGCAATTAGCCGAAAAAGATCGGCGCATCAGCCAACTCGAACACGAGTTAGCTCAGCTCAAGAAGCTGATCTATGGCTATAAGTCCGAGCGCTTTGTACCGGCTCAGGATCCGGAGCAGTTAGCCTTGGGCTTTGAAGGCATGGAGCCTGTGACCGAATCGGAAGTCGAGACCGAAAAGATCTCTTACGAACGCAAGAAGAAAAAACATCCGGGCCGCACGCCGCTGCCGGATAACATCCCCGTGGAAGAGATCATCATCGAGCCCGCAGAAGATTCCTCGGATATGGAACTGATCGGCGAGGAAGTGACCGAAACGGTGGATTACACGCCGGGCGTTCTTTTGAAGCGTCGCTATGTGCGTCGCAAATACGCCCGCAAAGACCCGGCGGAAGGGCAGCCTGCCATCGTCATCGGCGAGTTGCCGGCCCGGCCCATCCCCAAAGGCATCCCGGAAGCCGGGCTGCTGGCCCACCTGCTGGTCAGCAAATACGTGGATCACCTGCCGTTTTACCGGCAGATCGAGCAGTTCAAACGCCACTTCAGCTGGACCATCCACAAAGCCACACTCAATGACTGGTTCGCGGCCTGCTGTGCCCTGCTCGATCCGCTGTACGAGACCCTCCTGCGGCAGGTGATGCATACCGACTACCTGCAGGTGGATGAATCGCCCATCAAAGTACTGGACTCAGACAACAACCTGTCCGCCTCAGGCGCGAAAGGAAAAACCCATCAGGGGTATCAGTGGGTGTACCGCAATCCACTCAACGGACTCGTGTTATTCGATTACCGCAAGGGCCGGGGCATGCACGGTCCCAAAGAACGGCTGGAAGGCTATCAGGGCTATATCCAAACGGATGGCTATGCGGTTTATCAAAAACTGGCGAAGAAGAACAAAGCCATTAAGCTCATCAGCTGTCTGGCGCACATCCGCCGCAAGTTCTTTGAGGCCAAAGAGCATCATCCCCAACTGGCCCAACTGGCGCTCCACCCAATCCGGGCACTCTATGCCCTGGAGCGCCAGTACCGGGAAGAAAAACGGAGTCCGGAGCAAATACAGCAACGGCGGCAGAAGGAAGCCAAACCTGTTTTTGAAGCTTTACTCCATTGGGTAGAAGAACAACAGGCCAATAACCTGAGCAAAGGCCCCATCGGTAAAGCCTTGTTATACGCCAAAAATCAGTTGCCCCGGCTCGAACCCTACCTGCTCGACGGCCGCATCCAGATCGACAACAACCTGATCGAAAATGCGATCCGCCCCCTGGCGCTGGGCCGTAAAAACTACTTGTTTGCCGGTTCGCATAAAGGAGCTGAATATGCCGCAATGATGTATTCCTTCTTTGCCTCCTGCAAAAACCTCGACATCAATCCCTGGGAATGGCTCCGGGATGTCCTACAACGTATCCCGAACCATCCCGTCAACCG
>CAZNHN010000551.1:0-2310 GCA_964572415.1 uncultured Phaeodactylibacter sp. | reverse complement strand
ATCTTACTCACCCCCCCCAATTCCGGTATGCTACGTGCAGCCAGTAGAAGAAGCCTGGCAGAAGGCTGATTACAGCTCGTTTTGTTTCTCCTGCTTAAAATTAAATTTTTCGCGGCCTACTTCCAGGTAGTGGTGCAGGTAGCCGGTCAGCATTTCAAGGCCCCGGTCAAAGTGGAGGTTGTTGTTAATGATGATGTCTGCCTCATCCATGTAGGGCTGAATGTATTTTTCAAAGGTAGGCAGTACGTGATGTTCGTAGCGGTACAGGACATCCTCCAGCGGGTAATTGCGTTCCACCCGGTCTCTTTTGATACGGCGGATGACCTTGAGGTTTTCCTTTGCATGAAGGAAGATCCGAATGTCAAACAAGCGCCGGATTTCATGAAAGTGATAGATAAACAGACCTTCCACGAGTAAAATAGGTGCAGGTTTGAAGGTGAGCATCCTGGGGTCTGCCAACTCATTATTGAAGGTGTACTCCTGCCGGTGTACGGGTTTCCCTTCGATTAGCTGTTCAATATCACGGGCAAAAGCGGCTGCATCGATGGATTCCGGAAGGTCGAAATTATGTATACCTTTTTCATCCTGCTGTTGCTGCTCTCTTGGCCGGTAATAGTCGTCCTGGGAGATCACACAGATTTGATGATCAGAAAAGCGCTCCTTCAGGCGTCGGATAAAAGTGGTTTTGCCCGACCCGCTGCCGCCTGTGACACCAATGATGAGAGGTTTTGCCATGACAGAATTGCTGTTTGAGCAAAAGTATAAATATTGTGCATCAAACCGGGTTGATCCTCAACTTTTCTTACTTTTGGAACCATTCAAATCAACAGGGCAAGTATGGAATTTTTTATCGGGCTATTACGTGGCGGATTGGGTGTGGTCGCATTGCTGGGCATCTGCTTTCTGCTAAGTGCCAACCGCAAGGCTATTGACTGGCGGTTAGTTGGAATCGGGATCGGAATGCAAATTGTACTGGCTGTTGCGATCCTAAAGGTATGGTTCGTTAAAACTGCCTTTGACCTGGTGGCCAGCTTTTTTGTGGTTGTGCTCGACTTTACAGATGCTGGTGCTGATTTTGTCCTGGGCAACTGGCCTGATTTTGTAGAACTCCCGGGCGCTGCGGATGGAGAGTTGTTTGCCGTTGGCTACATCTTTGCTTTTAAAGTTTTACCTACCATTATTTTCTTCTCCGCTTTGTCTTCTGTGCTTTATTATCTGGGTATTTTGCAACTGATTATCAAGGGTTTTGCCTGGGTAATGGCTAAGACCATGCGGTTGACGGGGGCAGAGAGCCTGGCAGCTGCGGCTAATGTCTTTATTGGTCAGACTGAAGCGCCACTGGTTATCAAGCCTTACCTGGAGGATATGAACAAATCGGAAATTCTTTGTTTGATGACAGGCGGGATGGCGACCATTGCGGGAGGTGTTTTTGCAGCTTACGTAGGCTTTCTGGGCGGTTCTGACCCGGTGGCTAAGCAAATGTTTGCCACGCATCTGCTTACGGCTTCTATCATCTCCGCTCCAGCTGCTATTGTAGCCGCCAAAATGCTTTTCCCATCTCCTGTTCAGGTAGATATGGAACACCAAAAGCTGGATATCCCTCAACAGGAGGTGGGTAGTAACCTGCTCGATGCTATTTCCCGGGGCACCACCGATGGGCTCAAGCTGGCTATCAATGTAGGGGCTATGCTCCTGGTTTTTACGGCTTTTATTGCTATGCTTAATTACATTTTCATCAATTGGATTGGTGGTCCTACCGGGCTAAATGAAGTTGTACAGGCTCAAACGGATGGCCGGTTCGAAGGCTTTAACCTGGAATATATACTTGGGCTGCTTTTTGCACCGGTCGCATGGCTGCTTGGTGTTGCTTCTGAGGATGTACTTATCGTCGGGCAGCTGCTCGGGCTGAAAACAACCCTGAATGAGTTTTTTGCATATGCAGCTATGGAAGGGCTGAAAGATCAAATGTCTTATAAGTCGCTGCTTATTGCGACCTATGCCTTGTGCGGGTTTGCCAACTTTGCTTCCATTGGTATCCAAATAGGTGGAATTGGGGCGATTGCCCCCGGTCAGCGCAAAACCCTTACCGAGTTCGGGATAAAAGCCCTGATTGGTGGAACGGTAGCCTGCTTCCTGACTGCGGCTATTGCCGGGGCACTGTTCTAAGCCGTTGCCTCCTTCAGCACCCGGTTAATTTGATTTTGGTGGCGTTTTATGTGCAGGCCAAAGAACTGGAGCATCTGCCTTAAGGTCATTTTCCCCGCAAACGGATGCTTGTACAACTCCCGGTCAAATCGATCCTCGGGCAGG
>CAZNHN010000550.1:0-2312 GCA_964572415.1 uncultured Phaeodactylibacter sp. | reverse complement strand
CAGACGAGCAGTTCCTTGATCTGGCACTTCATATTGCTGAAGAGCAAATGGCGAATGCTGATTTTTCAGTAGAGGATTTCGCGCGGGCTTTAAATGTAAGCCGTCCCTTGTTGTTCATAAAGATCAAAGCATTAACCAATCTGACTCCCAATAATTTCCTCAAAGATATTCGGCTAAAGCGCGCAGCACAACTCCTGAGGCAACAGAAGCTTAGCGTCTCCGAGATCGCTTACCAGGTGGGCTTCAAAGACCCGAGGTACTTCAGCAAATGTTTTCAGAAATCCTTTGGCAAAACGCCATCTGCATTTTCAGAAGGTTAAGCGAATAGCCTGTCTCATAGGGCCAAAGGCTTCCGGGCTCATCCTTCATTTAACTCAAGCCAAGAGAAAAAACAGAATTCGACCATTGATTAATATGCTGTTAATCAATTGATTAGATTTTTGACCCCCCTGATTTAGACTTTTGTTGAAATTCCATACCGTAACTTAGAAGCAGTGAACAAAGAAAACATTAGTGCAGGCGCTGCCTGTGAAACTGCAATACTGTATGGAACAAAATTTCTCCTTTTTAAAGATACTCTGCTTTCTAGGTGTTTTTTGTTTTGGCTCTTCTTTCCTTCATGCCCAGGCCGGCGTGATTACCGGAACAGTTTTAGACTTACAGGAAGGTACAGGTCTGCCGGGAGCCAACGTGTACATTGAAGGCTCGGGAACAGGGACCGTGACGGATATTGACGGAAAATTTCTCTTGAATCACAGCAAGCGGGGTTTTGGATGTGACGATAGAAATGAAGCCAGAGGCTTTTCTTGGCGAGGAAATTGTGGTGACTGCCCAGGCGCGAGGGCAGGTCAAAGCGATCAATCAGCAATTGTCTTCAGAATCCATTGCAAATATTGTTTCTGCAGACCGCATTCAGGAATTGCCGGATGTCAATGCTGCTGAAGCCATCGCTCGTCTGCCTGGCATTGGTATCAACCGCAGCGGTGGTGAAGGGCAGAAAATTGTTATTAGAGGCATGGAGCCGAAATTTGCAGCTATCACTGTTAATGGGGTGAGCCTGCCATCAAATTCCGGAACAGATCGTTCAGTAGACCTTTCCCTGATTTCACCGGAGTTGCTCGACGGTATCGAGGTGTTCAAATCACCATTACCCGACATGGATGCCGAAGCCATTGGAGGTACAGTAAATCTAAAATTACGCAAAGCGCCCAAGGAGTTCCGCATGTTGGCAAAAATGCTCGGCGGCTACAATGAGCTCAATAACGATCCCCGTGACTACAAAGGCGTATTGCAGATGAGCCGTCGGGTTTTCAACAATAAGCTGGGATTTGTGGTACAGGGCGGTATAGAGCGTTTTAACCGTGGAGGAGATATCCTGACCAATACCTGGTCAAGGGGGCAAACAGATGATTCGACCGGGATAACAGAAATATTGGGTAATACGTTAAGGCTGGAAAACCGTCAGGAAATCCGACGCCGGTATAACGGCAGCCTGAGTATGGACTATGATCTGGGGAAAAGTACTTTCTCTTTCTTCGGGCTCTACAGCCGAACGGAGCGGGATCGGTTCTATATGCAGGAGCGTTATGTACCTGCCGAGCCCGCCATTGAATACTGGGGACGGAGTATAGAAAACGCGTTGGATTTATATTCACTTCAGCTGAATGGTGAGCATAGTCTTGGGCCAGTCATACTGGATTGGACGGTTTCCAGTTCTGAAACACAGGGCGAGACGCCCCTTGACTTCAATATGCGTTTTGTAAATTATAGTCAGGTATTCGATAGTGATCTTGATGCTACTGGTCCGCCGCCCACCTTTCTGGGGAGTGCGCAGCATGACCTTTCCCGGACCCTCCTCCGTAGCGGTGCGCAGGAAGCCAGCAGTACCTTTGAGGCTACCCGTACCGCAGTGGTTAATCTCAAACTGCCTTTTAAATTAGGTGAGCAGTTGGATGGGTACCTTAAATTTGGGGGAAAGTATAAGGCTATAAGCCGGGAGCGGGAGGTTGATCGCCAGGCAGAGGACTTCTATTACCTGGGAGCGCAGTCTGCCAAGCAGGCTGTGGAGGCTTACGATGGCGATCTGATTTTTTTGCCGGAAAACCAGAACCTGATAAGCATACTGAGCTTTACGCAAGGGACCAACGATATAGATTTTGAAGATTCAGATGGTCGGGAAATCGGCTTAAACGCCAGCCTTAGCCCGGAGCTGATGCGGGACTGGTACGACAGTCAGGAGCCTCTGTTGAATAATGACCGCACAGTACTCGTAGAAAATTACGGTGTAGACGAGACGGTAACTGCGGGATACA
>CAZNHN010000549.1:0-2320 GCA_964572415.1 uncultured Phaeodactylibacter sp. | reverse complement strand
CGGTCTGACCGTGCTGCGCTGCGCCATGCCAAAGTCCGACCGGAAGCGGCGCAGGATGAGCTTCTCCTCGTCGAGGCTGGGATACTGCAGGTTGATCTTGATGAGGAAGCGGTCGAGCTGTGCCTCCGGCAACTTGTAGGTACCCTCCTGCTCAATCGGGTTTTGGGTGGCAATGACGAAAAAAGGTAAGCTCATCGGATAAGTCTCCCCGTCTACTGTCACCTGATATTCCTCCATCACCTCGAACAGGGCGGCCTGTGTCTTGGCCGGCGCCCGGTTGATTTCATCGATCAGGACGACATTGGAAAAGACCGGACCGGCGTTGAAGCTAAAGGAAGACTGTTGCATATTGAAAACCGTGGTGCCTACCACGTCGCTCGGCATCAGGTCGGGGGTGAATTGTATGCGGGAAAAATCAACTTCCATCGCCTGTGCCATCAGTTTGGCGGTGAGGGTTTTGGCAATACCCGGTACGCCTTCCAGCAGCACATGCCCGCCGGAAAAGAGGGCTGCCATCAGCAACTCCAGCATTTCGTCCTGCCCGATAATCAGCTTGTGCAGTTCTTCCCTGACCCGGCTTACTGCAATACTAATCTGTTGCATGGCCGGATTGGGCGGCTGCCACTCGGTATTTGCCTTAGGGGGCAGGGGAGATATGCCCTGCGATTCCTCATTGGGCTGCGGAGTTTCGCGTTCAGCGCCTTCATCCGGAGTATTCAAGGGGTCATCGTGCTCGTCCAGGTGCATCTATTTACTTTTTTGGTAGAAATGTTCGATTAATTGGTGAAAGTCCGACAGCGTCTTGCCCGACATAAAAGTAGAGCTTTGAATGTTGCGGTCAAAGGTCATCAGGCGTTTCAGGTGGGCTTCCTCCACTCCTGAGCGTTGTGCCAGTGTTGGCGCAGTCTCCTCACTCAGTTCATTAATATCATACCGGCGCCGGATGTGCTGCTTTAGCATACTGATTTGCTGTAGGGCCAGCTGCCGGTGGTTGTTTTGCAAAAAGTACAACCGGCCAATCATATTGAGAAACTCCAGAGAGGTGTTCCGGTTAGGCTCCAGTACGGGAATGACGCGCTGCTGCCGCTTGGCCCGAAAAACGAGGTAGAGTATGCCCATGCCCAGCAGCAGGTACCATGCCCAGGTCAGTGCCGGCTCACTCAGAATAAAGCTCAGCGGCCCATCGGCATTCAGGCGCCTTTCACCAATGGGCGGTTGAATGCCGTCAGATTTTTCGGGCACCTGACTGTAGCGGTCCCAGTATACCGTCCCGGCAGCATCGAGGTGCGTCAGCACCCGGCGCAGGTATTCCACGCCATAATCCTCCATCAGGTGGTAGTTGGCGAAAGCCAGCGGGGTGGTGTGAAGGTATACATACCCGTTGCCATAGGCCTGACGGGTGAAGTTGTACAACGTATCATTGATGGTGCCTAATGGCAAAAAAGCTTCCTCCTGCGCACAAAATAATGCCGACGGCAGCCCGGTCCAGTAGTAATTGGCCGGATAACCCTGGTCGATGAAGGTAAATTGCGTATTCGTATCTACCACCAGATCGGGGTGAAGGAAGTTTAAGCCTACAGTAGAATCCACCACCAGCTGGTATTCATCCCAATCTGTCCCCGGACAGTAAGCCCGGGTGGCGAATAAAGAGGCCCCAAAATAATCCGGCAGCGATTTAGTGGCAATAAAAGCCGTATTCCCGGCTGCAATGAAGTCCATTAATGCCTGCTGATCCGCAGAATCCTGGTACATGGCCTGCCCGAAAAACAGGTATATAGCATCGGAGGGCAGGGTGTCGAGTTGTCCTTTGAGGCTATCACGAAGGACAAGGAGGGTATCTGTTTTGAAGTGCCCTTCCAGCAACGTCTTAAGAATTGAAGTGCCATAGGGCGCCCGGCTTTGCCCCTCGTAGGTCTCCCGCCAGTCCACAGGCTCCTTCCGGTCGCTGCGGAAGAGCAGGGTCAGTAGCAAGCCGATGATGACCAGGGCTACTGCGATGGTTATGGTCCGCCGCCTATTGAGCATAGTCTGGTTTTAAATCCTGAATGCGTTGCGCAAAAGCCTGAAACCGGGGTGCCATTCGTTCAAAAGCAGCTTCGTCGAGCGTCTGATCGCCGTACCAGACCCGCTCGAACAGGAGGGTCACGCTACGGAAGTCCTCCTGAAGCGGGGTGCCACCCAACTCCTGCACATACTGATTGTTGGTTTTGTCTTTTTGCCAACTGACCAGCTTTTTATTGGTAAGCCCCTGTAAAAGGACCAGGTAATAGAGCCGGACTGCCAGCGAGAACTGCTTGTTGTTGATGGCTTGCTGCAGAAA
>CAZNHN010000548.1:0-2329 GCA_964572415.1 uncultured Phaeodactylibacter sp. | reverse complement strand
CCCGGCAGGCATATCTGTCCGGCATGGGTATGACCGCAGAGATACAGGTCGTAGCCGCAGCGGGCCGCTTCTGCATACAATTCCGGCGAGTGGATAAGTGCGATCTTGAAGTCGCCGCTTTCAGTTGACAAGGCCTCCACCGCTTTGTCCGAATAATACTGATGCGGATCATCCGTACCGCTCAGGAGCATACGATGCTGGCTGCGGTGAATGTGTACCTAGTCATTGTTCAGTACCTGCACACCCATATTTTCCAGGGGTTCTACCACTTCATGCGTATCATGATTTCCCAGGGTTGCGTACACTCCGTCGGCAGCACTGCTACTGCGCACAATTTCCTGCAGGGGTTGCAGCACTTTGTCGGAATAGGATCCACGGGATTTCCAGCGATAATCACCGGTCATCACACAGAGGTCCGGCGACAGTGGCTGTATCTTTTCACAGATCACTTTTTCTATGCCCGGCAGGCTATCCAGGTGCAAATCGGTGAGATGTAGCAGGGTGTAGCCGTCAAAGGCAGGAGGCAGATGAGGGTAGCTAAGCTCGTATTCCCTAAGTACAATATTCATTGCATTAGCCTTACCACGGCCCAAAATACCACCCCACTTCAGGGTGAGGTTGATCGCCGGCAAAAAATAATCCAGCGTAGAATCATAACCACGCTTGCGGGCAAAGCGGCTAAGCTGCTGCAACCGCAAGGCTTCCATCTGCCGACGGCGGCGCAGCCATCGCTGACGACTCAGGGCATTGGGTGCTTCTATCATCTTGGTATTTTTCTGCAAATTAGCACAAGCGCTGTACCGCCACCTTATACTTACCATACTTTCTGAAAAGGTTTTTTGGCAAAGTACTTTTCTGTGCAAAAGTTTGCTCAGCCCAATTAGGAGCAACCCTTTCCGGGATGAGCGAAAGGGGTTTCAAAATGCATATAGGAATACGAATTATTATTGGTACACAAACTTATTCTCATCAGTGACACCAGGCCAGTCGTCGGTGCGGAAGGGTACAGCCGGCAAGCCTTCTACATTGTACAGATTGGCCTGGTCGGGATTGTCTGCCCAGGCGTAGCGCACCGCCACCGGGTTTTCTACATCCGGGTGGTACACTGTCACCTCATTATTTCCGGTGATTTCGGCACGGGCATAGTGCCACTGTCGGTCCGCCCCTGCAATGCTAAAGCCTTTGAGGTAGCCGTATTTGTCTTTGACGATAAGGCCGCTCCCGGTATGCTGAAAGCGTATCTTTAGCTGATTCCCATCAACCTCCATACCCGCGAAGGCAGGCCCCGAAAACACCAGGTCTTCTCCGTAGGCAATTTTCTGCATACCCAGCGCCAGGCGCTTGCCTACGTCCTGCTTATTGGCCGGGTGAATATTGTCTGCCTCCCCGATATCTATGGCGACCGCCATCGCCGTATGGGGAAGTTCCAGGGCTTTGGCCTGCGCTTCCCGCAGCTCGGCCCAGGCACTGTTCCCGGCCTGCTGCTCCGGGGGCCGGTAGTTGGCCAGTTGTACGAAAGCGAATGGCACACTGCTATCCCAGGCTTCTCGCCACTGACGGATCATGTCCGGAAAGAGCGTCGCATATTCTTTTGCCCGGGCTTCGTTGGATTCTCCCTGGTACCAGATCATGCCTTTGAGCGCGTAGGGCACCAGAGGCGCGATCATGGCATTATAGAGTGTGGCCGGATGATGATGCATGGGCGTCGGCATGTCCAGGCGGGTAAGGCCAATCTTGTAATGCCAGGCCCCATCCAGGTAGAGCCGCTGGTCCTGCGCCAGCACTGGGGCCAGGTATAAATCACGCTGGTTGCCGGCAAAGCCACCCGGCCCTCCGGAGTCGGCTACCCGCAAGGTAATCAGGTTTTCTTCTTGCAGCAGATGAGCGGGAAGCTGGTAACGGCGAAACACTTCCCTGCCTACCGTTTCCCCGATAAGTTCTCCGTTAACCCACACTTTGTCGGCATCATCAATGGCACCCAGGTAGAGCATCAGATTTTTTCCGGCCCAGGCGGCAGGCAGTTCAAAGCTGCGCTTAAACCAGACTGAACCATCGTGTCCGCGTATCGCCCAGTCGTCCCAGATGGCCGGTACCTGCATGCTGGGCCAGTCTTCGTAATTATAACCTTCGGCGTACCAGCGCCCCTGTGTGCCGGGATCCTTAGCGTAAGCATTTTCTCCATATGTTGACCAGCTCTGCCGATGCCGCTCCCGCAGTTTTTCTACGCTCATGCCTTCCTCTTCGTAGGTAGCCAGTACGTCCCGCATCTGTGGATATTCAGAAAGCTTGCCTTTGCTGATCCATGACTCTACCGGGGTACCGCCCCAGT
>CAZNHN010000547.1:1964-2339 GCA_964572415.1 uncultured Phaeodactylibacter sp. | reverse complement strand
CACCACCCTCAACCCGGGCCTGCTTCTAGTCGCAATTGTCGGGCTGGTTATTCTCTATTCCTGCAAGGTAGATCAACCGCTTCTCAGCGATTACAACCAACCTCCGGAGCAGTACCCCGACTTCATTACCGCGAACGCCGATAGTTCCAACATGGCACTGGTAGGCTGGGAATCCTTTTTCAGTGATCCACAGCTACAGGGACTGATCCGAAAAGGACTGGAGCGAAACCAGGATGTGGCCCGGACCCTCGCGCAGATAGAGATTGCCCGAGCCTCGCTCAGCAGAGCACGAATGGGACAACTTCCCGAGTTCAACCTGCGGGCAGGAGCGGAAGTTCAAAAATTTGGCGACTATACCATGGATGGGGTAGGAAA
>CAZNHN010000547.1:0-1925 GCA_964572415.1 uncultured Phaeodactylibacter sp. | reverse complement strand
GATGACACGAATCTCTCTCCTACGGTCCCGGAGGACCGGCGCATCCCCGTTCCTTATCAGGACTTTATTCTGGGAGCTACTTTCAACTGGGAAGTGGATATCTGGGGGCGCCTTCAGATGCGGAAAAAGCAAGCACTTGCCCGGTACCTGGCCTCTGAAGAAATGGTCAACCTAACCAAAACCTGGCTCATCGCTGAGATTGCCAGTACCTATTACACCATTGTCGGCTTGGACGAGGAAATTGAGACCTTGCTGACAAATATAGCCTTTCAGGAACAAGCCTTTGAATTGGGGAAAAGCCTGAAAAACGCCGGCCAGGAAAGCCAGTTGTCCATTGATCAATTCGAGGCATTGATGCTCAATTCAAAAGGCATCCTGATCAGCAAACGAAGGGAACTGAGGCAGGCCGAGCTTAACCTGGCCTATCTTACCGGCGACTACCCGGAACCGGTGCAGCGCCAGTCGCTTTCAGAGGTAACGATGCTTCCGGAAGTATTGGAACTGGGTCTTCCCTCGGACCTACTGCGGATGCGCCCCGATATACGGGCAGCCGAGCAAAACCTTCGAGCCAATAACCTGGAAGTGGGCATTGCCAGAACCGCTTTCTTTCCCACGTTTAACCTGTATGGCATGGCCGGCTTCAATGCCTTTGAATTCAGCAAACTCTTTCTGAATCCAGGCTCTGCCGTTTATCAATTGGGCGGTGGACTGGTAGCCCCGGTATTCAACAGGAACCGAATCAAAGCAAGCTACGAGTCCGCAAAAGCCAGTCAGAAAATCGCCCTCTACGATTACGAACAAACCGTCCTCAGCGGATACCTGGAGGTGCTTGGGCTGGTGAACGATTACCGCACACTAAGGGAAGAATTGGAATTAAAGACCGATGAGGTCCTGGTGCAGCGGCGATCGGTAGACAACGCCAATACCATGTTTAAGGTAGGCTATGCCGACTACCTGGACGTAATCAATAGCCAATCCAATTCCCTGGCTTCCGAGCTGGAATACATCGAATTAAAAATGCTGCAACTTCAGCGTTTGGTGAGCCTGTATCGTGCCCTGGGCGGCGGCTGGCAATAAAGCTTCCCTACTCGTTTTGAGGTAGGACGCAGGCCTGCTTCGGAAGCAAACCGAAGCAGGCTTTTTTGGTTGCCAGGCTGCGAACTAAGCAGGACATCCAAAGCCTCCTCCCGGGCCGGGAGCCGGCAGAGGTTGCTTATTTTCTCAGGAAACGTCAGGGATGGTGCTGGCCGCGGGTTCCTGCTGGCTGAGGCAGTGAAAGGAACCCAGTCCCCAAATCAGGTCCCAGGAGTCTACTCCGACCACTTCCCGGTCTGGAAAGCAACTGCTGATAATATCCAATGCTGGCTCGTCATGGGCATCCCGAAAGGTAGGCACGATGACATAGGAATTGGCAATGTAGAAATTGGCGTAGCTGGCCGGCAGGCGAACCCCCTGGTAAACCACAGGAGCGGGCATGGGCAATTCCACGATTTCAAGGGAGCTGCCGTCCAGTAGCCGAAAGGATTCCAACAGTTTCAGATTTTCCTGCAAGACCTGGTAATTTTCGTCTTTCCTATTGGACTCAAGCACTGTCAGTACTTTGTTTTTACTAACAAAACGCGTCAGGTCATCCACATGTCCATCCGTATCGTCTCCCAGAATACCGTCTTTTAGCCAGAGGATCTGCTGGACCCCATAATAAGCTTTGAGGTAGGTTTCTATCTGCTTCCGGTTTAAATGAGGATTTCGATTGGGGTGCAGCAGGCAGGCTTCGGTAGTCAGCAGCGTTCCCGCCCCGTTAAAATCCACTGAACCACCTTCCATGACAATCCCCGGTCGAAAACAAGGGAGGCCCAGGTGCAAGGCTACCCTTTCCGGAACCTGATTATCCAGGTCGTAAGGAGGGTATTTATCGCCCCATGCAT
>CAZNHN010000546.1:0-2404 GCA_964572415.1 uncultured Phaeodactylibacter sp. | reverse complement strand
AAATTAACAGAAGGACTGAATCTGTTAGTTCGGGGGCTGCTCCCTGTGATCAGCCCCTGCTTTCCCTGCTTTTTTCTCGCCCCAACCTGACACGCCCATGAAATACCTTTACCTACTGTCGCTGTTTATCCTTGCCGGTGGGCTTACCTCCTGTGCTTCCTTCGAGCGCTACCGGATGCTTTACAATGACCGCATCGAGGCCGGTAATTTCGAAGAGGCCACCCGCCTGATCGAAAATAAGCGGTTTTATAAAAAAGACCGCAACGAAGTACTCCGCTACCTGGAGCTGGGGGCGCTGGCCCGCATGCAGGGCGATCTCGCAAAGAGCAACGAATACCTCAATAAGGCTGATCTCCTCATTGAAGACAGACGGGCCTCTATCGGATCACAAGGCCTGGCGGTAGTCAGCAACCCACGGGTACTCCCTTACCGTACGGAGTACTTTGAGAATATTGCTGTCCATTACCTCAAAAGCCTGAACTACCTTCAACTGAATGATGTGTCAGCAGCCCGGGTGGAAGCCCGCCGCACCAATATCCGCCTACAGGAACTCAATGACGCTGTACCCGAAAAACCGCTGAAGTACCATGACGACGTGCTTGGGCACATTACCATGGGCCTGAGCTATGAGATGAACGGGGAGTGGAACAATGCCTTCATCGCTTACCGCAATGCTGCTGAGCTCTTTATTGAGGAGGGAAAGGTGCAGCCCTATATGGGGGTACATATTCCTGAACAGCTCAAATGTGATCTCGTACGCATGGCGGATCAGTTGGGGTTTGCCAATGATGCCAGCCGGTATCGCAGACTGCTCAACCCACGCTGTAAAGATGATGTGGGCGAAGGTGGATCCCTTGTGCTCTTTTGGGAAAACGGGCAGGGGCCTGTCAAGGAAGAAAATATCATTGGTTTTGATGTGATGCGCCGGGGCGACCGCTCGCAGGTCCGCTTCGTGAACAACAGCATGGGGATGGAGTATGATTTTGGGGAGGATATTTACAACGAATATAATGGCTTCGCTGGCATTAATACCATTCGGCTGGCACTGCCTGCATTCCGCCCCCGTGAGTACCCGCTCTACCGTGCAGATATCAAATATCTTGGAGGCATGCAGCGTATGGAAATGCTCGAAGACCTCAACGTAGTTGCTGAGCAGTCTCTGCGCGACCGCTTCGGGCGGGAGCTGGCTAATGCTCTGATCCGCCTGGCCGCCAAGGAAGCCGTGGAGGCGGGCCTGCGTTCCATCAAAACCAAAAAGAAAGACGACGATGAGGGGGGCGATGGAAACGAAGAGCAGGAAAAATCGAAGGCAGATGATAAAGACGATGATGATGATGAGGAGGAGTACGACGAAACGCTGGGCCTGATCCTGGGTACCACAATGAGTATCGTTAACGCCGCTACCGAGCGTGCTGACATCCGGTCCTGGCAAACCCTGCCGGCAGAAATCCACTATCAGCGGGTGCCACTGAAGCGGGGCGCTAATGAAATCCGAATTACCTTTTATAACCGATACAATCAACGCCTGGAAGAGCATTACCTGCGCCTCAATGGTGGGGGCAGGCTGCAGGTCAGGCATGTAATCACACCCGACAGCCGCGTATTACAACCGGCTGCCACTCAAAATCAAAAACCTGTACAACCATGAGAACGATACTGCTCACTTGCTTTATGACCCTAATGGCCGTTGCAGCCTTCGGACAAGACAAAATGGACGTCATTTACCTCAAAAACGGACAAGTCATCAAAGGCTCCATCATCAAACCTATGGATGCGGATGGCGTGCAGATTATGACAACCGAGAGTGATGTGTACACCTTCTCGCCGGATGAGGTACGCCGTATTGTCCGGGAGGAAGTCCCGCACGATAACCTGAAGAACAAAATCATTGTCCATGATGGAGAGGGGTTCACTAATATCACCACCCTGGGCTACGGTTTTGGTATTGGGACAATAGGGGACGAACGGGCCGTTAATAATGATGAAGATTACTTTGCGATCCACACCGTCAATGGCTACCATATCAACCGAAGCGTAAGCCTGGGCCTGGGGGTAGGTGTGGAATGGTATGGCGATTATGAGCTCGTACCGCTTTACGCGGATGTCCGGTATTATCCGACCCTTACCGAGTGGGCGCCTTTCTTCTACGGCGACCTGGGCTACGGGCTTGGCTTTTTGGACGAGGCAACGGATGGGGGCATTATGTTCGGTGTCGGAGGCGGTATTCAGCGCTCCGTCAATCCAAATATGGCCTATGTGGCCTCCTTTGGTTACCGGTATCAGGAGAATACCCTGGGCACCCGAAATGCAGATGCTCACTTTCTGCAGTTTAGCGTAGGGCTGAAGTTCTAAGACTATATTGGGATTTCACCCTTTGGGCTGCATTTGCCAAATTTTATCCTGC
>CAZNHN010000545.1:0-2406 GCA_964572415.1 uncultured Phaeodactylibacter sp. | reverse complement strand
CACATCGCCCATGGTAGGAGCGAGGGTACAAAGTTCCAGCCCCTCAACAAACTGCCGCCCGGCATGGAGCCCGCCTCTAAGTTCAAAGCTGACTACTCCACCAAAGTGACGCATTTGCTTGGTCGCCAGTTGGTGGTTGGGATGGTCGGGTAGTCCCGGGTAATTGACCCGGCTGACCTGTGGCTGCAGAGTAAGCCATTCGGCAACCTTTGCGGCGTTTTGACAGTGACGTTCCATGCGGAGTTCCAGCGTTTTCATGCCATTGTTCAGCAGCCAGGCTTCAAAGGGGCTGCCATTGGTACCGAGGAGTTTCAGGGCGGGGAAGACCCGTTCCTGCATCGCTTCTTTGTCTTTGCCCACTATGGCACCGGCGGTGGAATTACCGTGCCCGTTGAGGTACTTGGTGGTGGAATGGACCACGTAGTCAGCCCCTAACAGCAGTGGTTGCTGAAGGTAGGGGGTGGCAAAGGTGTTGTCAGCTACGGCAATCGCCTGATGGCCATGCGCTATTTGGCTAACCTTCTCAATATCAACACAACTCAGTGTGGGGTTGGCAGGGGTTTCGAAGTAGACCATTCGGATGGCAGCGTGCTGCTCCAGCGCTTTAGCAACGGTATTCAGATCGGAAAGGTCTGCCAGGATAACCTCAAAACCGAGCGGCTGAAGCACTTTCCGGAAAAGCTCATCGGTTCCTCCATACAGATTGGGTTGGGTGAGGATGGCATCTCCGGGCTGCAGTAATCCCAGGCAAAGGGTACTGATAGCCGACATCCCTGAACTGCAAAAAAGCCCATGCCCGTCTTCTCTGCTACCATGCATTTCCAGTTGAGCAATTTTCTCCGCCACGGCATCAATCGTCGGATTGCCAAAGCGGCTGTAGAGGTGCCCTGCCTGTTCGCCACTGAACACCGCCATGCCTTCCGGTAAATCGTCAAAAGCGAAAGAGGAAGTAGCGTAGATGGGGAGTTGATGAGGACGGGTGGTCTTTGTGTCCCGGGCAGCACGTACGCATTGTGACCCGAATTGTAAGTTTTTCATACCGGTAGGGTGTTTCGTTTCTTTGAAGAAGTGTTAAACAGTCGCCTCCACGTAAATGTTAAGACCCTGATGAGATTGGCAAGATTCATATGTTTTGGTGTGTTCATTTTCTGTAACTTTGCCCGCTAAATAAGCGACACCCGACACCATTCCCAAAAAACAGACTGTGGAAAAAGCGATGGAAGATAATACTTCAGACGAATATTTTGAGCATAAGGTCATCAAAGCGGATCCCAAGCAGTCGATGATCCGGATTGATAAATTCCTGAATGATAAGCTACAGCACGTTTCCCGTAGCCGGGTGCAGGATGCCATAAAACTAGGCTCCATCACCGTAAGCGGGAAGCAGGTGAAGCCCAACTACAAGATCAAGCCGGGGGATGAGATTGAAGTCGTTGTCCCTCAGCACTATGCGGAAAAGGCAAACTTTGTCAAACCGCAAAATATACCTCTCGATATCCGCTACGAAGACGACGATCTGCTGATTGTGCACAAACCGGCTGGTATGGTGGTGCACCCCGGTGTAGGCAATCCGGACGGGACGCTGGTGAATGCGCTCGCTTACCACTTCAACTTTGAGGAGCTCCCTGTCCTGGAAGGCAACACCCATCAGCAGGTGGGATTAGTGCACCGGATCGATAAAGACACCTCCGGACTTTTGGTGGTAGCGAAGACCGATTATGCGATGACCCATCTGGCACGGCAATTCTTTGAGCATACCATCGAGCGGCGCTACGTAGCTATGGTTTGGGGCGGTTTTGAAGAAGAAAAAGGGACGGTCAGGGGGAATGTGGGCCGACACCCCCGCTTCCGGCAAAAGCATACGGTCTTCCCGGAAGGGGAGGGCGGAAAGTGGGCGGTGACCCACTACCGGGTACTGGAAGATTTGTACTACGTTTCTTTGGTGGAATGTAAACTGGAAACCGGGCGGACCCACCAAATCCGGGTGCATATGAAGCATATTGGTCACCCGCTTTTCAATGACCTGAAATACGGTGGTGACCAAATTGTGAAGGGCACAGTTTTCAGTAAATACAAATCATTTGTAGAGAACACCTTTCAGGTACTGCCCCGTCAGGCCTTGCATGCGAAAAGCCTTGGTTTTACTCACCCGGCCACTAAGGAACGAATGTATTTCGAGAGTGAGTTGCCCGAAGAGTTTGAGCAAGCCCTGGAGCGCTGGCGCACCTATTTGAAGGACCGTCAGGCTAAGAAACAATTGTAATGGCCGCGCAGGATTACATAACACATACCCGGCGCTGGTTAGAGCAAATCGTTATCGGGCTTAATTTTTGCCCGTTTGCGGCAAAGCCCTATCGGCTCGGACAAATCCGCATTCAGGTGACCGAAGCAACGACCACCGAGGAG
>CAZNHN010000544.1:751-2410 GCA_964572415.1 uncultured Phaeodactylibacter sp. | reverse complement strand
TTAGGTATGCACCAACTTGTGCATACAGTAGGGTCGTATTAACAACTCACTGTTGTGTGCATAACAAATTGCACTTTTTGAATAGCTTGATAGCATTTGCGGTTTGCCTCTCCTGGATAAGCTGGAGCAGAGCGGGAAGCTCTACCCCAGCAGCCAGAGGGCTTAAATGCAGAGGGTTGCCTTTGTGTTTTGTGCAATTTGTTATGAACACACCTAACCTGTTTGCGGAGGACCGCACTGAGACCTTTTAATTATCTTTGTGCCGGGATTGCCGCAAAGGCGCCCCAATCCATTCTGCTGCCTGACAAATTCTACATTGGCACAAACCAATTCCAAGACAAACCAATCAAGTTAAAGATTAGAGCCAGTTGAAACACAGGCATTTTCAAACGCTATGACCAAAGAGGCAATCAGCTGCCTATGAAACAGACAACCTTACCTCATTGGAAAGACCAAACGTTTATCCGACTTTCATCAGGCATAGCATGGTGCCAGACTGATAAAGGGAGTAATGCCTTTCCCATAAATTGTTCCCCAGATTGAAAATGTGCAATACTTAAGCGCTTGCGCGAAAATGTCTTTTTTGTACAGGAGACAGAAGCCTTAATTGCTTCTGAAATTTAATGTAGTTTACTAACAATGGTAAATTTACCCCCCCCCCCCGCGAGATTCCAAAATTTTTGGGTTGTTTTTTCAAAAAAACATTGCGCCTCTTACACTTTCAGGCATTAATTGGTTTCTGGTCAGCGAAAAGGGAACGTTTCAAGCCCGCTCTGCTTATGACTTGAAAGCCAAATAGAGACTGAACAAAAAAAGACCAGACCAAAGGTGCACCATTCTTCAATGCCATTATCATTATGGTGGTTAGCGTTCATTTGGATTTCAGCCGGATGACACGAGCAGCCCCCCACCCCACCGATTTATCCGCCCATAATCCCAATTTTCCATACTATTTTTATCTTTGTGGCGTTGAAAATCAGCTGAAAGCCTCAGTAACAAATAAGTAATCATTACCGAATCAAAATACTCGTAACGAGCATGAAGAATATTGGAATTACCCTATTGGCAACCCTCCTGTCCCTGGCCGTCTGGCAGTGTGCCCCTGAGGTCAAAGGTACCGTTATCGACGGGCAGATTGAGAATGCAGCGAATATGCAGGTCTACCTCGATCAGGTGAAGATCGGCAAAGCAAGCAATGTTTTAGCGAAAGCGGATATGGATGCCAACGGGCAGTTCAAAATGGAATTCCCGGAAGGCATTGAGGCAGGCGTTTACCAAATGCGCATTGGTGCCAAGAATTTCAACCTCGTCTTTGATGGGAGCGAAAAGCAGGTCACGCTCAAGGGCGACCTCAACGATATCCAAACTTTCAACTTTGATATTGAGGGTGCTCCGGATTCCAAAATCCTGGCGCATACCATGAACAGCCTCTTCAAGCGGGAGTATCAGGCTTCTGATATTGAGAACTTTGTTGACTCCGTTTCCAACCCGGTGCTGGGCGCTTTTGTCGCTTACCGCTCCCTGGGCTCCAACGGGCAGTTTCTGGATACCCAAAAGAATGCCCTCCGCCGCCTCAACGAAGCCATCCCCAACTCGGAGATGGGTGCCAACTATGGCGCTTTTCTTACCGCCGTGGAGCGTCAGTACATGCAGCAGCAG
>CAZNHN010000544.1:0-741 GCA_964572415.1 uncultured Phaeodactylibacter sp. | reverse complement strand
TGCGTTGTCCGACCTTCGCGGGCAGATCGTCCTGCTCGACTTTTGGGCAAGCTGGTGTGGCCCCTGCCGCCGGGAAAACCCAAATGTGGTGGCCGTTTACGACAAGTACAAGGATCAGGGCTTTACGGTCTTTAGCGTTTCTCTGGACGGGCTGGATTCCCGTACCCGCAGCCGCCTGAATTCTGAAATGGAGGCCGAAACCTACCTGCAAAACCAGAAACAGCGGTGGGTGCAAGCTATAGAACAGGATAACCTGAAGTGGGAGTATCACGTGAGCGACCTGAAAAAGTGGGAGTCTGACGCAGCAGCCCTCTACGGTGTGCGCAGTATCCCCCGTGCTTTTATGATTGACAAGGAGGGCCGGATTGTTTCTACCAGCGTCCGTGGTGCGGAACAAATCGAAGCGGAATTGAAGAAACTCCTGTAAGCAGGCTGTAATTTAGTCTGATTAAAAGCCATTTGGGTATTGCCCGGATGGCTTTTTTTGAAGGTGCCTTGGGGTAGGTTAAGGATCAGGTTGAGGTTAAGTACCAAGCAGTGGCTTCAGAGAGTGGATAGCATGCTATCCGGCAGCACCCCGAGTCGATCGCAAAGCGGTCGTTCCCTATGAAGGCCCTCCCCTCGTCTGCTCAACCTTATCCTGAACCTCAGCCTCCGGCTTAGCCTTTCTCAGCCGCCCCCGCCTAATTCAGCAGCACACCAATAATAATCCCCGCTGCCACCGCCGCATTGAGCGACTCT
>CAZNHN010000543.1:0-2414 GCA_964572415.1 uncultured Phaeodactylibacter sp. | reverse complement strand
CTATTGCAGCCAACCTCGTACGCATGTCCAAACTTTACCCCAATGCGGTAGTCTTCCTCGAAAACTACGACATGGAGATTGGTGCCGCCATCACCCGTGGGTCCGATGTATGGCTCAACAACCCACGCCGCCCCAAAGAGGCAAGCGGCACGTCCGGCATGAAGGCCTCTATGAACGGTGTGCTCAACCTCAGTGTGCTTGACGGCTGGTGGCCGGAAGCCTGCGAGGATGGCGTCAATGGCTGGCAGATCGGCAACGCTTTCGAAAGCGATAACGTGGAAGAACAGGATGACAACGACCGGGAAGCCCTCTACGACGTGCTGCTGAACAAAGTCGTGCCCACCTACTACGATGACCGCAAAAAGTGGCTGAAAATGATGCACGCCAGCATTCAGAGCACCCGTGATGCCTTTGGGGTCAAGCGGATGCTGGAAGAATACTACGATTTGCTGTACACAGCGTAACGTAAAACAGGAGCGCAGAGAAGATATTTAACGCTGCCCCAACCTGCAAAAAACAGTATTGAAGGGTAACCGACCGAAAAATTGGCCGGTTACCCTTACTTTTGGGCAAAACCGTGCAGTATGAAAAAAACGCCTTTTGCTGGCCTGATCCTCCCCCTCCTTTTCCTTTCTTTTGCCGCGCTGAGCCAAAATGAAGGTAACATCTGGTACTTCGGCAACCAACAGGGTATTGACTTCTCTTCCGGAGACCCGGTGCTGATCACCAATGGTGCGCTGCAAACTACGGAAGGCTGTGCATCGGTCTGTGATGCAGATGGTAACCTCCTGTACTACACTAACGGAGGCGGGCGCACCACTGCAGGACAACCTTCGGGCAGCATCTGGAACGCCAACCATAATGTTTTGTACGACATGGAAGGGCTCCGGGGCGGTGGCTTCGGAGCGATTCAGTCCGCACTCTTTGTCCCAAATCCCGGCAATGCGGATGAGCATTATCTATTCACCATGGAAGAACGGGAATATGCCAATGATGGGCTGCCAGCCGGTCAACTACAGGGACGCGGCCTCACGCACTTCCTGCTCAACCGCACCCTCAATGGCGGGCTCGGGGGCACTGTTTTTGAGGATGACAGGCTGCATGTCCCCAGCTTTGAATCCCTAAGCGGCACCCTGCATGGGAACGGTACCGACTTCTGGGTCATCATTGTGGATGACAATACCGGTGATTTTTTCAACTACCGTGTGACGCCCACCGAAGTCCTCGGCCCAACTTTGGAAGAGCGGGACGTCATTGATTCACTGGCTGGCCCGATTAAGATTTCTCCGGCGCGCAACCGGCTGTTCGTTGGAGGTGTACTGTATAATTTCAATGCCAACAATGGCAATATTTCCAATCCCCGGACCCTCCCCGGGGCCGTCAACTCCATTAGCTACTCCTTCTCCCCCAATGGCAATTACCTGTATGTGATGGAGCCTACCGTTAGTGGTTCGCTGCTGGTGCGTTACGAACCGCTCAATCCCAGTTTTCTGTCTTCAAGAACCATAATCGGGCCGGGCCCAAATGAACGCCTTGGCGCCATGCAGCTCGCTCCGGACGGACGCATTTACCTCGTTTCCTACGATGAGGATGCCCCTCAGGTAACCCACCTGCACGCCATCAATTGCCCGAACTCAGAGCAGGCCAACCTGGAGGAAGAAGTCTTTAGTTTTCAGACACCGGATCAGCCCTTCCTGGGCCTCCCTAACTTTATGGACTACATCTTTGACACTCAGGAAACCCTCATAGCTGACCTGGGCCCGGATACCACCTTTAGCTGTGATAATGGGCCCATTACGCTCATTCCGCAAACCAATGGCGATGCTTTCCTGTGGTCGGACGGCTCTACTGATACCAGCCTGACCGTTACCGAGCCTGGGATCTACAGCCTGACTGTTACCGCCGATTGTGGCATGGTGAGCGACACCATTGAGGTGGAGGAACTCACCGATACCGTTATTGTGAACATCAGCGGCCCGAACACCCTTTGTACGGGTGATACCGCCGCTTTCGCTGCAACAGCAAATATCACAGGTTCTTTGCTCTGGTCTACCGGGGATACCACGTCAACGATACAGGTGGCCACCGGAGGGCTCTACACCGTTTTGTTTACCGACCTTTGTGGCAGGCAGGCAACGGATACCCTGATGCTGAATGTGCTGGACGTGCCGCCCATACTACTTCAGGCACCCGGTGCCCTTTGTCCGGATGAAACGGCCGGGGCAAGTGTGTTTTCGGAAGGCGCTACGGGTTATACCTGGTCAAACGGCAGCGTTGGCGACAGCGTGATGCTAACAGGTGGCGGCACGTATCACATCACAGTGACTAATGGGTGCGGAGAATTTGATACCGTCTTCACCGTAGACAGCCTGGCTTTTCCCACACTGGAGATACAGGGAGCTGCCCCACTCTGC
>CAZNHN010000542.1:1884-2425 GCA_964572415.1 uncultured Phaeodactylibacter sp. | reverse complement strand
ATCCTCGTTGATGCCATAATCATCACTTCTGTGCTGTATGCGCACGGTAGAGTTATCCTGCTGTGCACCATAAATGCGGTAAGGAAAATGATTATCAGTAGTGACCCGGTAAAACTGCGCGGTAGGCTGGTTATAGTAAGTCGTCCAGTTATCTCCACCGTCAAAACTAACCTGGGCACCTCCATCGTCTCCGATGATCATCCGCTGGTTATCTTCTGGTGCTATCCAGAGGTCGTGGTGGTCTCCGTGAGGCGCTGCATAAGCTTCAAAGGTTTTTCCACCATCTTTTGACTTGTGATAGCGCACGTTCATGACGTAGACAATGTCTTCATCTTCGGTGTCTGCATAAATACGGCTGTAGTACCAGGCCCGCTGGCGAAGACTTCGGCTGTCGTTGGTGCGTGTCCATGTTTTACCCGCATCATCAGAGCGGAAAACCCCACCTTCTTCAGCTTCTATAATGGCAAATACGCGCTCTGAGTTAACCGGCGATACAGTTACGCCAATGATGCCCAGGGTACCCTCAGGTAATCCCTCATTG
>CAZNHN010000542.1:0-1770 GCA_964572415.1 uncultured Phaeodactylibacter sp. | reverse complement strand
TATCCCCACCATCGGTGGTTTTCCAAAGACCTGAGCCTTCGCCACCACTCTCCAGGCTGTAGGGCGTTCTTCTGATTCGCCAGGTGCTAGCATACATGATGCGGGGATTGTTTGGGTCAAAGACCAGATCTACGGCACCCGCCTGATCATTTACATAAAGCACCTTTTCCCAGCTTTTGCCTCCGTCGGTAGAGCGGAAAACACCACGCTGCTCGTGAGGCGCATAAAGATTACCCATGGCCGCCACATAGACGATATCAGGGTTGCGGGGATGGATGCGTATACGCCCTATCTGCCGCGTTTGGTTTAAACCCAGGTTTTGCCAGCTTTTTCCGGCATCAGTCGTCTTCCAGACACCATAACCAAAAGATACATTGCCACGGACTGTTTTTTCACCACCTCCGACATATATCACATTGTTGTCGTACTCGCTAACGGCTACTGCGCCTATAGAACCTCCAAAATAACCATCGGATATATTTGACCAGGACTGGCCTCCATCTTCGGTTTTCCAGACGCCACCTCCGGTGGAGCCAAAGTAATACAGATTGGGTTTTCCGGATACGCCGGTAACCGTGGCGGATCGTCCCCCGCGGTAAGGCCCGATAGAACGCCATTTCATACCTCCGTAAAGTGCAGTGTCGTACTGTAAGGTAACAGGATCGGCACTACGTCTTCCACGGCGTTGTGCATCAGACTCAGAAAATACTAGAATGAAAGCCAGCAGAAACAGGATGTACCTGCCCTTGCTTGGTAGATTTGTAAATGTTGACATTAGGTTAGGTAGATTGATTCAAATTGAAAGCCCAATATAAGGCCCTTCTGCTAAAAAGCTGTATTTGTACTTCCCTAAAAATAAAAAAGCCGGAAATTTCCGGCTGTTATGAGAGGTATTTACTCAGGCTAAAGGTGAAAGTGCTTCCCCATCCTGGTTTGCTTTCTACCTTAATTTCACCGCCATGGTGTTCTACAAATTCTTTGCAAAGTATTAGCCCCAGCCCGGAGCCTTTTTCTCCAGATGTGCCCAGGCTGCTGGACCTCGTCTCCCAGTTGAATAAGCTGGCTACTTTTTCAGCAGACATTCCTATCCCACTATCTCTGACACAGATAATATGATAAGCCTCATTTTCTTCAGCAGAAATTTCAACCACCCCTGCATCCGTAAATTTCAATGCATTCTGAATCAGATTACGAATAACAAATCGTAGCATGACTGAGTCTGCTTTTACTTTGAAACCCATGTCAATGTGAGAATAGATAGTATTGTCTTTTTGTCGGGCAATGACCTCCATATTTGTCATTATATCTTTTACAAGCAAGCTAAGTTCAAGTTCCTGCAACTGTATGGTATCTTCAGTAGCACGACTTGAGCCCCATTGCAAAAGGTTATCTAATAGGTCGGTGCTTGATTCCAGCAATACATGCAATCCCTGAGTGGACTTCAGTACCTCGTCATGCGAGAGTGCGTTGCTTTCAAAAAGGCTAAGAAATCCACTCATTGTAGTGAGCGGACTCCGCAGATCGTGCGATATGATGGAAAGCAATTTGGTATTGGTGCGGTTAAGCTTACATAATTTTTGGTTTTGGTTTTCTATCTGCTGTAATGAATCGTTCAGCTTGCGGTTTTGTAGCTTAAGCTCCATTTGTTTAGTTACCTGACGGGAGAGTGTTTCCAGGGCAAATTTCTGATGATCATCCAGATCGCGTGGCTTGTTATCAATGACGCAAAGTGTACCCAAACGGTAGCCCTGCGGGTTGATGAGGGGCATG
>CAZNHN010000541.1:0-2440 GCA_964572415.1 uncultured Phaeodactylibacter sp. | reverse complement strand
GTTTTCGACTAGAAGACCAAAATCCCAACACGCTCGTATGCACACCGGCGGCACTCACCTTAAATTCAAATGGTGCCCCCCATGAAAAAGGCACCATTCATTTTTTAGCTTATCCGAGGTAGCGGACTTTCCAGACCTTACCTTCTACGGAGTCGGTAATGTAGAGGCTGCCATCGGGCCCGACTGCCAGCCCCGTGGGGCGGTGTTTGGCATCTTTAGGTTTTTCGATGGTGGTCTCAGCGGCGATGTTGTCCACGAAGATTTCCCAGTCGCCGGTAGCTGAGCCGTTGCGCATGGGCACAAAAGCCACGAAGTAGCCTTTTTGGGGTAGCGGTGCCCGGTTCCAGGAGCCGTGGAAGGCAATGAAAACGCCCTCTTTGTACTTTTCAGGGTACTGGTCGCTGTGGTAAAAGACGAGATCATTCGGCGCCATATGCCCGGGGAAGGCCACCACCGGCTCTTCGATGCCTTCACAGCGCCCCTGCTTTTCACCATCGCCCCCGTATTCCGGCGCCAGCACCTTTTTGTCCTGCTTGTGGTCGTAGTAGCAATAGGGCCAGCCAAAGTCGTCGCCCTTATCCACCTTCAGGAATTCCTCAGAAGGGAGTTCGGCATTTTGCTCGTAGCTGTACATGCCCGGGAAAAGATAGCTGAGCTGATCGCGCCCGTGCTGCATAGCGTACAGTTGATTGCCCTCATGATTGAACTGAATGCCAACGCAGTTGCGCAGCCCGGTGGCGAATCGCTCCCCATTTGCCTGCTGCGTTTGCCCGGCCTGCATGGCATCAAACTGCCAGATGCCGCCTTGCCATTCCAACTGCGGGCAGGGATCCATACCAGTTGACCCTTTGGTGCGGGCTTCTTTCATGCAGGCATTGGAAGGAGCGCCTACATTGACGTACAGGTGCCCGTCGTTGTCGAAGGTGACCGATTTGGCTTCGTGGGAACTTTGTTCCGGAAACCCGCTTACCACCAGTTCACGGCGGCTCTCGTCCGGAACAAGGGCACCATCTTCAGGCAGTGGATAGCGGAAGACCTCCGTTGTGGAGGAGCAGTAAAGGTAGCCTTTATAAATTTCCATCCCAGTGCCGGTATGTTCACCGAAGTAAGCCAGGGTATCGGCCCGGCCGTCGCCGTCAATATCGCGCAGGGCAGCGATGCCTTTTTCGTCTTTCGCTTTTTGGAGCTGAATGTAAATATCGCCATTGTCGCGTACCGCAATATGCCGGGCTCTGCCTACTGCATCGGCTACCACGATAGCTTCGAAATTATCGGGCAGGATGAGCGTCGGGTCTGACCAGCGGCTGGACTTCGCCTTGGTCGTTGCCGGCAGTTCTTCGGACACATTGGTGTTGTTGGCGCAGGCCATAAGCCCGAGCAATAGCGTTAAAGTCAGTAAATATCGCATGAGTAGTGGGTTGGTTCTTCTGTTGTAACAGATGGGCAGGCGGGGGGTTCAGGTGGACTGGAGCACCGGCCCGATTGCAGTTGAACGATAAGGCGGGCCAGATAAAAAAAGACTTGGCAAAACCCTGATACGGGCACTTGCCAAGTCTGTTAAAGAGGCGTTTTTAGCCTGTTGTTTATGTTGATGCAGGTTGATACACCTTGCCTTGTTATGGCATCACCACGGTATCAATGACATGAATGGTGCCGTTGGACGCCTCAAGGTCAGTCTTAAAGACCTGGGCGCGGTTGCCATTCTCATCAATCAGGTAGACGGCATTGCCTTCAGCAATTGCTTTGAGTGCTGCGCCATTGACGGTGGTTAGGGTAGCGGTGCCCTCGTTGGCTTTAATGGCTTTCACGACCTGATCGGCAGTGATTTTACCAGGCACGACGTGGTAGGTCAGCAAGGCCTGCAGCTTCTCCTTGTTCTCTTCGAGCAGGAGGGTCGCTACGGTGCCTTCCGGCAACTTCTCAAAAGCCGCATTGGTCGGCGCGAATACGGTGAATGGCCCCGGCTGTTGCAGGGTTTCTACCAGACCTGCAGCTTTTACGGCTGCGACAAGGGTGGTATGCACTTTGGAAGAAGCCGCTACATCAACGATGTCCTTTTCAACCATCATCTTAGTTTTTTCCTTCTTCATCTTTGCTTTACCATCGTACTGCGCCTGCAAGGGAGAACCTAAGAGCGCGACCATCATAATACTGGTTACTAATGCAATACAATTTTTCATAGCTTACTTTTCAATTAAAAAATGATTCAATCAGGTGATCTTCGACAGGCATACGAGCCTGAGCGCCGATTGGATTTTTTGAAGGGGAAGTTTTTTAGGAAACTTTGACCTGTGGCTGTTCTTTAGACTATGTTTGGAGCGGGTTCGTCATGAAAATCAAGGAATTGTGGCTCTGGCTAAATCTTTTTTGGCGCGTTTGGCGGGCCAAATAAGCTAAAAAAGATGACGCCAGGTTCATAAGTCCTTGGTTTGCAATAGGA
>CAZNHN010000540.1:0-2444 GCA_964572415.1 uncultured Phaeodactylibacter sp. | reverse complement strand
GCGTCCGCTTCGGCCGTAGAGTAGGGCTCGCACAACGTCGAGTTGCATCCGCCACGGATTGCCTGATGCGACTGGCCGAAGCCTGCCCGGTAGCGGCTTGGTGTCGTCCCGAGGAGCCGCCTGAAGTGGTGCCGGAGCGTTTGGGCGGAAGGGAAGCCCACTCTCAGCGCAATCTGCTCGAGCGTGAGCCGGCCGCCGCTGTCGGAACTCTTGGGCATATTCCAGTTTCTCCAGATAGAAGCGCAGCAGCAGCATGGTCAACAATGATTCCCATTGTCGGAGCGATACTTGTCAGTAGGAACCACCAAATCCCAGGTTTCTCCATTACTCCATGAAACGGAATAAGGCCCGTGGTAGCTGTTGGAGAAAAAAGAAAATTCAATCTCCCCTGTCCCATTTGAGCTACAAAGCAAAGGGTCCAATTTAATTTGGGGCTCAAACAGGCGAACTGTAAAGGTTTTTTCTACCACACACCCACCTTTCAACACTACCTTAAGCGTATACTCCCCTGCTGCCAGCCCGCTAATATCTTCGGTTTGGGCACCGTTGCTCCACTCAATACTGCCGTTTTGCCCCAGCTCATTCAGCGTAATATCTATAGCGCCCAGATCGGCATCGGGGCAACTGCGGGTGACCTGAGCAGGTGCAGCAAAAATCTCCGGGGGGTCAACCCCATCTATGGTGAAGGAGAAATCCACCAGGCTGCCACAGTCTTCAAAAACGGTTAGAGTATAATTCCCTTCCGGGAGCTCGCCAATTTCAGGGGAACTTGTGATAGCCACTCCACCATTCGCCCAATCACTGTTTGAGTCATTGACCCACCTGAAAATAAACGGTGCTCTGCCACCAGATACCGTAGCGACAGCTGACCCATTGGCTGAATTTATACAAGGGGCCATGATCTCCACATTCTGAACCACCAGCTCAGCCACTGCCGGTACTTCGAAGCAGGTAAGCGTCTGCTGCCCGCAGTCATCGGTTACAGTCAGGCCATAACAGGTGCCAGATATCAGATTGTTTGCAGTAGCCCCGGTTGCCCCGGTTTCCCAATTAAACTGATAAGGGGGGCGCCCGCCCTGCGCTGCAACCGTAAGGCTCCCATCAGCTTCGCCCTCACATGCAGGCGTGCTTTCTGTTATGGACACGCTCAACGGGGCAGTTGTCGAATTCATAGGCACCGTAAGGGGGAGTTCCTGCCCGCAAATCAAATCGACTAGCGTCAGCTCGTATACAGCAGGCTGTACAAGGCCCTCCCAGCACAACCCATCAGCAGGGTTATCCCATTCCACACTAATACCATCTTCTACGGTCAGGCAAATCTCCCCGCTTTCCGGCTGATTGCCGCATGGCAAAAGAAAGTCCAGGGTATAGCTATCCGATATATCTCTGCAGACATAAATACATTCTTCGGCGGAGCAGCCCGTAGCATCGGTTATGCGGACACAGTAAGTCCTTCCGGGCGCTAAGTTTTTCACGCCCATTTGGCCATCCAGAATGGCGGCGCCCGGGTTAAGCCCACTCCATTGAATATTGGTATAAGGTGGCTGCCCGCCCAGGATTTGGGCTACAACCACTCCGTTGATGGCAGGCTCCAGCGCCAGTTCAATGTCCATACAGCCTTGTTGCAGCACATGCACTTCGTCCACTCCGCTGCCCGTATACTGTGGAGCCGGGCTCCAAATGCACCCTTCCTGCTGTACCGACAGCAGCCCGCATACTGACCCATCAGCGAGGCTCAGGTCCATAAGGGGACGGTTGCCAACATTCTGGCCCGTGAACTGCAGTACCTGATTGATGGCTCCACCTTGGATTAAACCAGGGACCTCACTTGAAGAAATTGTAAATTGAAAGTTGATCGCATCGACATTAGATATATCCCCACCGGCAGTACTCCCCGGATAAGCTACAGACAAAAAGCTCAACGCCCGGTTAGCCCTTGCATAGACCTCCAGGGCCACATTGCCCTGCTGCATCTCGCTCAGGACGGCGGCAGTAAATTCGGGCGTATTACCGCCCTGAAAGATCAGGCAGCCATTGCCGTCTTCCACCCATCTGCCATCGTAAATGGTCTCGTTTACGGTGCCTACTGTTTTCACCACTACTCTCTTTAGGTAGGGCCAGGGCATCCCTTCCAAAGTTGTGCAGGCCGTATTCTGGCAGCCTGATACATTATCGGTAACCGTGACACAATAAGTCCCGATATCCAAGCCCGTGAGGGTGCTGCCGGTAGCTGAAAAACCAGGGTCGCCTGCTTTGGACCACTCATAGGCATAAGACCAGCCATTGTCCCCAGTTAAAATTGCAGAAATCGAACCATCCGGATTACCGGAAGCACAATCTACGCCTTCTGAAATCAGATCTATCTCAAAAAGGTCTTGCGCTTCAACCATAACCGTAGCGAAATCGCTGCAGCCATTGGCATCGGTGACTGTGATCAGGTGGGT
>CAZNHN010000539.1:0-2463 GCA_964572415.1 uncultured Phaeodactylibacter sp. | reverse complement strand
AACAATGGTCGGCGACTTCCCGCCCAGTTCCAGGGTGACCGATGCCAGGTGGTCTGCTGCTGCCCGCATGACAATTTTGCCAATTGCCGGAGCACCGGTGAAGAAAATATGGTTGAAAGGCAATTTCAGCAGCTCGGAAGCAGTCTCCACAGCTCCCTCCACCACGGCTACTTCCTCCGGCTCGAAAACCGCTTCCACGATTTCCCGCACCACAGCCGAAGTATGTGGCGTATGCTCGGAAGGCTTCACAATAGCCGTATTCCCTGCCGCAATAGCCGAAACCAGGGGGCCTATAGCCAGCTGTAGCGGGAAATTCCAGGGCGCAATGATCAGGCAAACGCCTTTGGGCTCGTACTGCACCCAGGAGGAACTGCCGAGGAATGGCAGGGGCGTCCCTACGGAGTGCCGGCTCATCCATTTCTTTAGATGGCGGGCTGTATGCTTGATTTCGGTGGTAATGGCGTAAATTTCGGTCAGGTCGGCCTCGGCAGCCGGCTTCTTGAAATCGGCGTACACGGCATCGCGAATGACCTGCCTGCGCTCCAGAATGGCTGACTTGAGCTTTTGGAGCTTTTGGATGCGCTCACTGGCGGCAGTCCGGGCCACCGCAAACTGATGGGCACGCTGCTTTTCGAATAAAGACTTGATTTCCTGTCGGTTGAGGGTGGTAGTAATTTGGGTGGTCATTTTCTGATGGTTAGGTCAAGAACAACAATAATAGGTATTTTTTTCATAGACTTGCAAACTGAAATTTTCTGCATACAAACTAACCAAATAATGAATTTACGACTGATATTGTTGTTGCTCCTGGTCACCGGCAGCCTAATTGCACAGGAAGAAGACAAAGGCTGGGATGTCAACGATCCCTCCGGAGCGCACCACGAAAAAGAACTGACCTTTACCGAAGGGACCTGGATGAACCTCGATGTGAGCCCGGATGGAAACACCATTGCCTTTGATCTCCTGGGGGATATCTACACCATGCCCATTTCCGGAGGGGAGGCTCAATTACTGCGCGGTGGACTGGCCTGGGAAGTACAGCCCCGGTTCAGCCCGGACGGGAGCCAAATCCTGTTCACCTCTGATGCCGGTGGGGGCGATAATATCTGGGTGATGAATGCCGATGGCAGTGCCGCCAAACAGCTGACAAAAGAAGACTTTCGCCTGCTGAATAATGCGGTTTGGATGCCCGATGGGCAGTATTTCGTTGCCCGCAAGCATTTCACTTCTTCGCGTTCACTGGGTGCCGGAGAAATGTGGATGTACCACAAAACAGGTGGCAGCGGCTTTCAGCTGACGGAGCGCAAGAACGATCAGCAGGATGTCAATGAGCCTGCCATTTCGCCCGATGGCCGCTACGTCTACTACAGTGAGGACATGTACCCGGGCGGCTATTTCCAATACAATAAAGATCCGAACAGCCAGATTTATGTCATCAAGCGGTACGACCGGGAAAAGGGAGAGGAAAAGACCCTCATCTCGGGACCGGGCGGAGCCTGCCGCCCACAGGTGTCCCACAATGGCAAAAAGCTCGCCTTTGTGCGCCGGATCCGTACCGAGTCTGTCCTGTTTATCCACGACCTGGCTACCGGGCAGAACTTCCCCCTCTTCAAGGGACTGAGCAAGGATCAGCAGGAGGCCTGGGCTATTTTTGGGGTGTATACCGGCTATGACTGGACACCAGACGACAAGCATATCGTGATCTGGGGACAGGGCAAAATCTGGAAAGTGGAAGTCGCCACCGGCGAGGCCACTGAAATCCCCTTCAAAGCCACCGCTAAGCATAGGTTCCAGGAAACCGTCCGTTTTCAGAATAATGCCTTCGATGAGCAATTTACCGCCAAGGTTATCCGGCACGCCGTGACTGCACCGGATGAGCAGTCGCTCGTTTTCTCTGCTGTAGGGCACCTCTGGAAGAAAACACTGCCTGATGGCAAGCCCGAGCGCCTGACAGAAGCCTCTGACCTTGAGTTTGAGCCCGCCTTTTCGCCAGACGGCCAAACACTCGCCTACGTCACCTGGAACGATCAGGAGATGGGCAGCATTCAATTGCTTGACCTGGCAACGGGTGAGCAGACGCAGCTGACCACCGAAAAAGGCATCTACCGCACACCACAGTTCTCCCCCGATGGCCAAACCATTGTCTACCGCAAGGATGGCGGGAATTCGCATCAGGGGTATGCTTTTTGCAAGGAACCCGGTATTTACACCCTGCCCGTCAAAGGAGGTGAGCCCACGCTGGTCACTCCTAAGGGGGAATATCCGGTTTTCAGTACTGATGGCAGCCGAATCTTTTATCAGACCGGTGGTTACCTTTTTGGCAGCATCACCAAGGCTTACCACTCCATCAAGCCCGATGGCAGTGACGATAAAAAACACTTCGACGGCAAATACGCGCAGCGCTTCGTACCCAGCCCCGATAACCAATGGGTGGCATGGTCAGAGCTGCACAAAGTGTATGTA
>CAZNHN010000538.1:0-2466 GCA_964572415.1 uncultured Phaeodactylibacter sp. | reverse complement strand
GCAAAATCGATATGGAGAAAATCTCCAGGCTCATCAACGAGTTTGATGATAACGAAGAGCCTGCCGAGCAAAAACAGTAAATTAGTCTGTCAGAGCCATGGTTGGGGTCTTGTACCCCACCAATGCTGTTTACTCCACCACAAACCCGACCGCTATGAGACTGCCTATTCTTATTTTTTGTGCAGCAGCTTTTGCTTTTACTTCCTGCAGCAGCCCCAAAACAACAGCTCAGTTTTACCAAACCCACAAAAAGCAGCCCGGAGTGGTTAACTTCAAGCTGCCCGGCTGGGTCATGTGGCTGGGCGGAGGCATTGTATACAACAGTGTGAAAGACGAGGAAACCAAAGTAGCCCTGCGCTATGCCCGTAAGATTGGCAAGTTCCGTATGCTGGCTTCTGAAAAGGGAGCAGCCCTGCCAGAGTCCGAACTCAAAGCTTTTGTCAATAACATTCAGGACAATGGGTACGAAGACCTGTTGCAGGTGGACAGTGAAGGCTCTTCCGTCCGGATCATGGCACGGGACAACAGGAATAAGATCAAAAATCTGTTGCTACTGGTCCGTGATGAAGATGGCTTTGTGTTTATGGATATGAAGTCCCGGATTAAGTACTCGGAGATTTCAGACCTCATCAATTACTTCATCAAAATGGGCGAGCAGAAAGAGGAAAAGGAAGAAGCGGAGCAACCCAAGCCTGCCCCTGTTATCCCAAGGGTATAACCCTATTTTAATCACCCGAAACTACTCTATACCATGCGAGATTTCATTCTATTGTGCCTGTTGGCACTCATTCCGGTATTTGGCATGAGCCAGACTCATTTCATCTCTGAGTTTTATGATCAGTACAAAGACCAGGATCAGGTCAGCCATATCGACATACAGGGCTGGCTGCTCAAGCTGAAAATCAATGCGGAGGAAGCAGAAGGCGCCGAAAAAATCATTGATAAAATCACCCAGCTGCGCATCCTCACTATGGATGATGGCAACCTCGTCACGCCGAAGGAGTACCAAAAGCTGCTGAAGAACATGCGCAAAAACGGCTTCGAAGAGCTCTTCCGGGTACGCGAAGGCCATGAAGATGTGGGGCTTTACATCCGGGAGGAGCACCAGAAAGTCACCAACGTCCTGCTCACCGTGCACGGCCAGGACAACTTCATCCTGCTCAGTTTGGAAGGCCTGCTGAAATTCAGCGATCTCAATGACCTGCACCTGGATATTGAAGGTATGGAGCACTTTGAAAATCTGCCAGACAAAAAGGAAGATATTCCACGTGTGTAATCCGTTCTTGTAGATCATCCACCCGACACTTACCCCGGTCAGCCTTAATTGTCCGGGGTATTTTGATTTGCCCCTGAATGCAGAGATTTTATTTATCTTTCGCCTAAAACATGCGGTTTACCCTTTTCACCCTCTGCCTTTTTGCCCTCAATGTGGTGTTTGCCCAAAACCCGGTTCCCGCCACTCCCGCCCAATCCCGTATACAAAGCTATGCCCAACGGCAGGCACTCCGGGACGCTTCCATCGCCAATGCCATTGAGTTTCGCAACGTCGGCCCAACCGTGATGAGCGGGCGCGTGGCCGATATTGACGTTTGGGAAGAAGACCCTACGCACTTCTACGTTGCCTATGCCTCGGGCGGGCTTTGGAAAACAGAAAATAACGGTTTGTCTTTCACTCCTTTGTTTGACAAAGAAGTGGTCATGACCATTGGCGACATCGCAGTGGACTGGAAAACCGGTACCATTTGGGTAGGCACCGGAGAGGTCAACTCCAGCCGCTCATCCTACGCTGGCACCGGCATTTACAAAAGTACCGATGAGGGCAAAACCTGGACGCACCTCGGCCTGCCCGAGACCCATCACATTGGCCGCATCCTCCTGCACCCCGATGACCCGAATACCGTATGGGTGGCAGCCCTTGGGCACCTCTACTCTTCTAACCCCGAGCGCGGGCTATTTAAAACCACCGATGGGGGCAAATCCTGGGACCGCACCCTCTACGCCGGCCCGGAAACCGGTGTGGTTGACCTGATCATGGAGCCGGGCAACCCTGACGTACTTTACGCTGCCACCTGGCAACGGGAGCGCCGCGCCTGGAACTTTGTCGAATCCGGGGCAGAGTCCGCCATTTACAAAAGTACAGATGGAGGCGACACCTGGACCCGCCTGACGAACATCAACAGCGGATTCCCAACCGGCGAAGGCACCGGGCGCATTGGCCTTGATATCGTAAAAGCAGATGGCAATACCATACTGTACGCCGCTATTGACAACTACGGCCGCCGCCCCGCAAAGGAAAAAGAGGATGAACTGACCAAGGCTAAGCTGCGCACGATGAACAAAGAAGATTTTCTGGAACTGCCGCCCTATCAAATCAAGGGCTACCTGCGCAGCAATGGTTTCCCTAAAAAATACGACTTGGAGACGGTACTGGAAATGGTCAAAACGGATGAAATCACTCCACAAGAC
>CAZNHN010000537.1:0-2466 GCA_964572415.1 uncultured Phaeodactylibacter sp. | reverse complement strand
TTCGACTACGACTGGGCCAATTAATTAACCTATTTCAACTCTTATCACATGCGACTAACCGCTATTTTCAGAAACCTGCTGCTTGGAGTATTCATCCTGGCAGCGCCTGCGCTATGCGCGCAACAGACCATAGATACGTCCCCACCTCCTGGATATTACACGCCGGACTGGGTCTTTGCTAACCTCGATTTAAGTGGGTTGTCTACCGGCTTGCTGCAGGAACACGGTACGCCCTTCACGCGCCTCAGCGCCTTCAACGGCGACCCGGACAGCACCACCATCTCCACGCCCCTCCGCTGCCGCCTCGTGCAGGCCACTTTGCTCAGCGCCACTGTCAATGCCAATGCGCAGGTGGATACGGCAGCGCTCCCTGCGGAGTCTGGCTCTGATACCTTCGATTACCAAATTCTGCTCTACGCCTACCATAAACTTAAACCGGATGCGGTCAGCCAAAACCTCATCAGTATCACCAATAATCAGCTGGTAGATATTTCCGGGCCTCAGGATTCGCCTTACAAGCGGGAGTTTGCTATTGCGGCTGCTCCATGGCGCAAGAAGGCGCTGACGGCCGGCCAGGTTTATGTATTCAGCCCCACCGTGGCGACTAACATTCCGGCACAGTTTGTATCGGGGTACGAAATCAATACCGGGCAGGGGTTCACTGCTGTTGCACCGGGCAGTGTATACACCTTTACGGCATCATCGGGCAGCGAAATGGATTTTGAAGCCCGGGTGACGCTCACCAACGGTAAGGTACTGCTCAGCCGGAGCAAAATGACTGTGACCCCTAATGCAAGTGCGTCTCCGACTATTGATCCGGTTAATTATTGCGAGGCAGCAGAGTTCACAATTGATCTCGGCTCTACAGTGCCCGCATGGGATGATGAAACAGATCAGTTGTTTGTCCAAACCTCTTGTTGCGATGACATCATCCGCCGGCCCTTACTTATTATAGGCGGATTTGAAACGCCTACTTTATTCGATCCGGGCATTGAGGATAATCAGTTGGACGGGCACCCTTTCTTTATTGATAATGACTTTGATTTTATGATTGAAAGATTATCAGAGGCTCAGACACCGACTGGAAACTTGTTAGTCCAAGACCTACTCAACGACGGCTACGACCTCATTTTCCTAGACTTTGACGATGAGACTAAACCTCTGGAGCAAAATGCCCAAGTAGTCAAGCAAGCCATCCGGGAAATCAATGAACGCAAAGTTACCGATGAGCCATTGGTGATTGCTGGCCTAAGCATGGGCGGAGTAGTGGGCAAGCTGGCTCTGCTGGAGATGGAGCGCGATGGGGAAGCCCATGATGCCCGTTTGTTCGTCAGTGTGGATTCCCCACTGCGGGGGGCGAATATCCCGCTCGGGTTGCAGCATATGATCCATCACCTGAATGGCTTGAAAGTGAACGTTTTTCCTGGCGTTGCAAGTATATCACTGGGTACATTAGTACCTGACCTTGCAGATGCCGCATTCACCCTAAAACGCCCTTCTGTCCGTCAGTTGTTGATCTACCATAGTGAAGAAGACCTGTTGTTCAATAACCCCTACCGGAGTTTCTATGATTATTTCACGAGCCTGGGCAAGCTACAGCAATGTGAGCATTTGGCGATAGCCGCTGGCTCTCAGATTGGCATTGGGCAGGGCTTTGATCCAAGAGATAAACTTTTTGCGGTTGATGGATCGTTGACAACACTAGCCAGTGAGTTGGGGCCATTAAGTAACGGTTGGGCTTTTCTCATAGATTTATTCAGTGGCGGTATGGCAGGGTATGCCGACCTTGATGTTTGGGCTTTACCTAATAATCCAATTTCTCCGAAATCAATTTACCGAAACTTTGTGACAGCACGTGCACTCATTATACCCGTAGTTTTCGACTTTGTGGATGTGCAAGTAATGGGTACCCAGCCTTTCGATAGTGCTCCGGCTGGGCGTTCCGCTCTGGTTGATGATGAAGGCGGAGCTTTGCCAGGCCTGCTTCAGCCCAATTTTGGCTTCATTCCAACCATAAGCGCTTTAGAAGTGGGGCCCTATCAGTCTTTAACAGGGGCACTGAGCGACCCCTTCCAGCCTATCAATGATAATAATGCGGTGCTGGCCTTGTCACAAACGACCATGGACTACATGGTGGCTAATGATGATCCAACTATAGAAAATGCAAACGGGGAACACGACAATCCTTTTAGCATTGATAACACTGGCATGCTGCTCTCCGTAGCTTCCAATGGGGCAGTAACCCCTGCCACGCTCGACAACCGTACCTTCAACCACGGGGACAGCCCGGAGGTCTATGATTACGCCAACCCTCCTATGCCTTTCCCGGTATATCGCACAGAGCCCATTATCGATGAAGATACCGACATCATCAATGGCGGGCAACTCTGGGTCAACCGGGCCGGGCGGATCGGCTTTACGCCCCGCGGCGATGGCCGGATTCTCGCGATCCGCTTCGAGGCCGGT
>CAZNHN010000536.1:1616-2470 GCA_964572415.1 uncultured Phaeodactylibacter sp. | reverse complement strand
GGAGGCAATGGTGGAAACGAGGATTTCCGGCGCAGAAGTGCCCAGGCCCACGATCGTCAGACCGACAACGAGCGTTGAAACGCCAAAATTTGTCGCAATGGCTGCAGCGCCGCTCACAAAGCGGTCTGCAGCCCATATAAGCAGTGCAAATCCGGCAAGAATGGCTACAATTTCAGTCAGCATGACAGATGGTTGAGCAAGGCAAGGGGGCGATTGTTTCAAATCGCCGGGTCTTCGACAACAAAAAGAATATTAGTATTTGCTAAATTTGTGTTATTCTTTGTTGATGCATGTCAATGCACCGCCACTGACTTGCTGGAAAAATGCATAATGAGTATTTTCACGACGCAGTATCTAATTTGGGAGGTTTGCATGAAAACTCTGATTAAATCGATGATGGCAGTATCCCTGCTGGCTGTCTCCGCAAGCGCTTCGGCTTTCTTCTGGGACGATGACGAAGACTGGAAGTGCTGGGGCATTCCTGACTGTAACCCCTACGATGAGTGGGATCCGCGTTACTGGATGGAAGAGATGGAGCAGGCATTCGATGATGACGACAATTACGGTGGCTACGGTGGTGGTCCCTGGGGTGGTCGTCCGATGATGCCCGGTTACGGTGGCTACGGCATGCCTTACGGTGGCGGCTATCCTGGCTACGGTTACGGCTACCCGCAGTATCCGCAGTACCAGCAGCCTGCTTACCCGCAGTACCCGCAGCAGGCACCTGCTGCACCACAGGCACCGCAAGCAGCTCCGGCACCTGCTCAGCGCTGATAGCTATCCGCGACTGAACGAGAAACCCGCGCGGGCCCAGGCCCGGGCGGGTTTTTTTGTTGCCGGCGTCTTTGTGGAGG
>CAZNHN010000536.1:1086-1606 GCA_964572415.1 uncultured Phaeodactylibacter sp. | reverse complement strand
CGTCTTGATTCAAGGAATGTGTCATAGGTGAAGCCTATTGCATATGTTGTGATAATCCATTTTTAATTGTTTTTGGCTTTGTATAGACTTCGACCATCAAAACACGCTTTCGTGTTGTTGGTTGTGCTGGTCCTTTTCTGAACAGAAGTGACCGGCATCAGGAGATTGATGATTCTTCATGAATCTTTCTCACAATTGTGAAAAGCTTTGCATCCATGCTGGTGCAACCGATATGACCGGTCGACCGGTTTCAATACGTAAAAACGGAGGATATATCTCATGTCACTGAAAGGCTCCAAAACCGAGCAGAACCTGAAAGACGCATTTTCTGGTGAATCCCAGGCCAACCGTCGCTACCTCTATTTCGCGGCAAAAGCTGACGTTGAGGGTTACAACGACGTTGCTGCGGTTTTCCGTTCCACTGCAGAAGGTGAAACCGGCCACGCGCATGGCCACCTCGAGTACCTGGAAGAAGTTGGCGATCCTGCAACCGGTCTGCCTATCGGCGGAACTTCTGACA
>CAZNHN010000536.1:0-1076 GCA_964572415.1 uncultured Phaeodactylibacter sp. | reverse complement strand
GAAGGTTTTGACGAAATCGCCGACTGGTTCGAGACCCTGGCCAAGGCGGAGCGTTCACACGCGAACCGTTTCCAGAAAGCTCTCGACAACCTCGAGGCCTGATCACTTCGCGTGATTGATCTCTTCCCCGGTCTTGCCGGGGAAGATTTTCCCAAAAAGAATTTTCAGAGAAGGAGCTAGCGGCAATGGCAGTCACCAGAGAAGGGAGCCTAGAGGCTCCTACCAGGCATCCACTGAACTGGAAAGATGCATCTTTCTATGACAAGGATGACCTTTTCAACGAACTGGAACGTGTCTATGACATTTGTCATGGCTGCCGTCGCTGCGTCAGTCTCTGTAACTCCTTTCCTACCCTGTTCGACCTTGTCGACGAATCCGACACCATGGAAGTGGACGGTGTTGCCAGGGAGGACTACTGGAAGGTAGTGGATCATTGCTACCTTTGCGACCTCTGCTACCTCACGAAGTGTCCCTATGTGCCGCCGCACGAGTGGAATGTCGACTTTCCCCACCTGATGCTGCGCGCCAAGGCCGTCAAGTACAAGGAGCAGGGGGCATCCATGCGCGACAAGGTGCTGACGAGTACCGACATGGTGGGCAAGCTCGCCGGCATTCCGGTTGTTTCCGGTATGGTCAACGCGGCAAACAGGAATGGCGGTTTCCGTAAAATGCTCGAGAGCAGTTTCGGTGTCAGTGCCGATGCCGTGGTTCCCAGCTATCACAGCAAGACCATGCGCAAGATCCTCAAGCCCTCGAGTGGCGAAGGCGCCGAGCCCGCCGGGCCGACAAAAGGCAAGGTCGCGCTTTTTGCCACCTGCTATGGCAACTATAACGCCCCTGACATTGGCGAGGACCTCAAGGCAGTCTTCGAGCACAACGGGATTCCTGTCACGCTGGCTCCGAAGGAGCAGTGCTGTGGAATGCCCAAACTCGAACTCGGTGACCTTGAGGCCGTCGAAAAAGCCAAAGATGCCAATATCCCGGTACTTGCCAGGCTTGTCGACGAGGGCTGGGACATCGTGGCGCCGATACCTTCTTGTGCGCTGATGTTCAAACAGGAACTGCCCTTGATGTTC
>CAZNHN010000535.1:1971-2472 GCA_964572415.1 uncultured Phaeodactylibacter sp. | reverse complement strand
CCTAAAATTGGTTGCGCCTGTACCGTGTAGACTGCGGTTTCGCCAGCACAAACTTCAGCTCCTGCATTCTCCGTGCCTAATGCCAGCCCGGGCGCGGTGGCAGCTTCAATCGTAATATTGGCATTATTGATATCGAAGAAGACATTATTTGCCGCCTTGACTTTGTACCTGAAAGCGGCTCCGGAGAGTGTATCCGGCACAGTTACCAGTGCCGCACCATCATTGGGCACACCGGCTGCAAGCTGATAGGGATAGGTAAATCCACCGTCTGCGGAAAGGAAGATATCCACCTCATCTGCGGCAACAGGTGGAAGGTCAGTATTCGCCACATCCCATTCCACCGCTTGCAGGCTGCCTGCTTCCCAGGTATCAGGCGTATTTTGTGTGAGTACCCGGAATGGCCCGGCCTGCTCTGTTACATTGAAAGTGCGGTCATCAAAGCTGATCCCGGTACCAAATCCATGATTGTCCCGCACTGTTAGCCCGAACCGAAGCCCCCGG
>CAZNHN010000535.1:1446-1828 GCA_964572415.1 uncultured Phaeodactylibacter sp. | reverse complement strand
GGATGGCCCCAGGTCAAATTGTTCCCAGCAGTAGGTCAGGGAGTCGCCTTCCAGATCTGTTGCGGTACCCGTGAGCTCAAAGGGCGTGGAAACGGGCAGAAACAGTCCGTTCTCTCCAGCTTCCACTACCGGCGGAGTATTACCGGTGGGTATAATTGTAGCGCAAGTGTTGCCCCCTCCGAAAATCGTATGCTCAATCATTTCCTCCTGGCTGATGGCATGGAAGTAGGGGTCGCTGTTATTTTGTAAGTTCGGAGGGCATATTCCCGCATAGCCCATGATCGTAGAAGCACTGCCAGGTTCCATGGCAGCTGAGGACACGCGGTTGCAGTTATTGTTTTGGGTATGGTTACCTCCGAATTGATGCCCCAGTTCGTGCGCT
>CAZNHN010000535.1:0-1436 GCA_964572415.1 uncultured Phaeodactylibacter sp. | reverse complement strand
GAAGTGTAGCCACGCGCTTTGTTGTTCTCATCACAAACAGACTGCAGAAAAGCAACTCCGCCTCCATTGGTTTGGTGGAAAACATGACCTACATCATAGCTCTCATTGCCAATCACCGCATCCAAATTGGTCTGATTCTGCCCGAGGTGAGCACCGCTCTCCCCTGAATAAGGATCACTGCCACCATTAGTGTAGACGATGAGATGATTGCTGTCAACCAGGATCATCCGGGAGGATATATCTGTTTCGTATAAGCCATTTACCCGGTTCATGGTGGTGACAATCGCTGCCATGGCATCTGCAACCGTACCCCCGTGAAACTGGGTGTATTCCCCTGTGGCAGCTACTGCCAAACGGTAGGTCCGCAGTTCCTCGCCCACGAAAGCGCTGCTCCCGCCAGTATTCCCGGCAAGGGGTTCCGCATGATCCACCTCACAGTTGAAAGTGTCTTCTGATGTAAAATCCCGGCGGAAGTACACCTGATGCGCGCTATGCTCGTAGTTATGGTAAAACGGATCTATATAATAGGTGTCGCTGCCCTTTAGTACCATCGCATGGAAGCCCTTATGGGTGTAATCAATGCGGGCAAGCGCATGCCCGTCGTCCAGGCTTTTGCCCAGGAAGGTCTGCATACCGGGGAACTGCCGGGCCAGGCCGGGCGCCATGATGGGCGAGTTGACCAGCCGGAACTGCTCCGTGCCCCCATCTGGCGTGGGCAGAGTGAAAATAAAATCCGACTGAGCAGCAGTAACGCTGCCTTCTACCGGGGCGGCTTCAAGCAGCTCCTCCAAGGTGGCTTTATCGATGTCGACAATCCGGGCAGCCTCCGGTTCAATCAGGCGCTGTGCCCAGCCAATCGCAGGTGTTGCGGTATCTTTCCAGTAATTGCGTTGCTGCGCCAGACCGGCGGTAAGCCCGCTCAGCCACAGCAGCATTAACAAGGTCGTCCTCTTCATACTTAACAGTTATTTTTCTGCGAATGTAAAGGATAGACCCTGCCTGAAAGTTTAGAGATCGCCGGAATGTCTGTCGCGCTACAGAATCAAAACCATTTAAGGGTCAGGTCAATGAGGCGCTGCTTAAAATCGGTGTAGGGCGGCATGAGCACCTCCAGCGCACCGGGCAGATGTTGCCGGTAAATGGCCCGGGCATTGGAAAATGCCTCGAAGCCATACCAACCGTGGCTTTTACCGATACCACTGTTGTTGGAGCCCCCGAAGGGCAGATTGGGCTGCATGAAATGTACATCGTTGTTGTTGATACAAGTGCCCCCAGCACGTGTTTCCTGAAGAATACGCTTAATGTTTCGCTCGTCCTTGCTGTAAATGTAGAGGGCCAGAGGTTTTTCCTTGCTATTGATGACCTGCAGGGGCTCAGATAAATCCCGGAAAGTGCGAATGGGCAGCCCCGGGCCAAAGATTTCCTCTTGCATCAGG
>CAZNHN010000534.1:1025-2510 GCA_964572415.1 uncultured Phaeodactylibacter sp. | reverse complement strand
TAGTTGAGCTTAGCAACAAAAATATTCATAAAACAAAATTGGTACTGTGCATAGCACAGCAAACTAAAAATAAGGTGAAAGATGAAAAAAACTAAGGAAAGGATAAAGTAGAGCGGAAGAATACCTGAACACTAGATCTGTTTACTTAATTAATTCCGTCACAAAGGTGCAATATATTTTGTTATGATGCTCGTTTTTCCAAAAAAAAATTTAACAAAACAGCATAATTATTTTTAAAAAGCCCATTAACCTGCTTTAGGAAGCACTTTTCAGGGTGGAGAAAAGTACTGAGCAGGTTCCCGGGCTTTCCAAGACAGAATATATCACGCACTGAGGCAATGCCTCAAATGATTAGTACCTTCCACCACCACGGTTGCCTCGTGGTTCGGCTTCTTTGACCACAATAGAGCGACCGTCGAGGTCTTGTTCGTTGAGTGCATTAATGGCTGCACGAGCCTCTTCATCATCTGGCATTTCGACAAAGCCAAAACCTTTGGAACGGCCGGTTCCACGATCCATGATGATTTTTGCTGAATCAACAGCTCCGAATTCTTCAAATGCGTATTGCAAATCAGATTCCCGGGTGTCGTAATTCAGTCTCGCAACAAAAATATTCATAACAAAAAGTTAGTGCTCCGCATAAGCGGAAAAGTCAAAAAAAATAGAAATAACTAAGGAAGGATAAAATAGAAAGGAAAAAACAAACTAATCTAGCCTAAAACTTAATTGGTCAAAAGCTAATTTAACTGTTTTTAAGGGGTTTTCCAAACCATCAGTTCTGCCTTATCCAACTGATGTGAGGTTTGACGCTCTATTTCCCTTGCCGGGCTGAGGGCTAAAAAAGCTTATTCAATCTCCACCATCCCCGGTTCAAATGCATCCTCATCGATCGTGGCGTAGGGGGTAGCTTCTTCCTGTCCGCCAGCGCCTTTACTGCGTACAGTCTCTCCAATTGCCAGCGTACCACTCTGCTGATCCATCTCCAGGAGCAGACAGGAAAAGGCGAAGGTCAGGTATTCTTCTCCTTCAAAAGTGATGGACTTGCCGCTTTGGGTATTGACTTTTACTTTGGCGTCGACATCAGCCAGATAGGGCTGCAGCTCGGGCAGCGAAGCATCAAATTCGCTGTCGTTGGTCTTCTCTATATTAATGGTAAAGCTTTTGCTGACGATGGCATCAGAAACCAGCAGCATCCGGTAAGGGTCCTCGCCTTTGAAAACCCCTAGTGAGCCATGCCCAAGGTCAATATTTCGCCCCCGAAGCACACTGCCTAGTTGTGCGGGGTCAATAAACCGCCGCTTGCAATTGGTAAAACTAAAACTAATCTCTTTAACCCCTTTCAGGCTGGCACCAATGGGCGCTGGCGACATACCAAACCCGGAAAGGAACCCTTCCAGGATTTTCAGCCCGAAGTTTAGGCTGATGGACTTCGAACGGTCCAAAGCTGCATTGGCCATAGCGGATTCCCGGAGTTCAATTTCAATA
>CAZNHN010000534.1:0-992 GCA_964572415.1 uncultured Phaeodactylibacter sp. | reverse complement strand
CAGGAATTCTAAGGGGAAAAGCATTGAAAGTATCCCGCAGGAGGTCGGTGATATCGTTTTTGCAAATTCTGAAAAAGCCCATGGTTTAGTTTTTTACAAAAGTTGATCGATTACCGCGCTAAAGCGCAATGCTACATTCTGATAGCCTTCCTGGTCCGGGTGGATCTCATCGGCCCATTGATAAGGTTTGACCGCACCGCGAAGGTCTACGTGCGTGACTTGCTCAAAAGCACTTCCAACCTCCATCAGCCGCGCATTGAAGGTGTCGATAAGGTAGCTAACGATGGCCTGTCGGTCTTCCGGCATAGTAATACCCTGCGCCGTCATTGGCTTGCCCAGCCAGCTCATGCCTTCTTCATTTACCCCCTTAGGAATGACATAATCGTACCCGTGGGTTATGATTCGGACCTCCGGCTGCTCAATTTTCAAACGCTGAAAGACCTGTTGATAAAGCGCCATGATGGCATCAAGCTCATCCTGAAGACGTTGGTTCAGGAAGCGTTCCGGCTGTTCACCCGGAGGCGCTGTGGCTACTTCTGCGAAAGGTAGCAAAAAGTCTTTAAACTGATCGCCCAGAATATCATTGCCGCCCCCGCTGATGAGGAAAAAAGAAGGCGCCTTCGGCTTTTCGCCCAATGCATCCGCCACTTCTTTCACGATTTCCTGCAGGTCTGTAAATGCGTCCAGGTATTCTCCTGACATCAGGTAGTTCCGCATTTCGTCACCGGCAGCCCCCCGGCTGAATATATTGTAGCTCAGGCTAAGATGGTCAATGATTTCCATAATGGCCGGGTGCTGAAACCAGGAATCTCCTTCAGAAACCATGAGGGGGCGGTGGTAATATTTCCTGAGCCGCCGCTTGAAGTTACGGCTGCGCTGATGCCGCGCCCAGGTATTGGCTGCGCCCAACAGGGTATTCCAAAACAGGCTCTTGCTGCGGGTACGTTCCTGACCAGCTGTGATGAGCTGTATTTCCGGCTTAAGTATCAACT
>CAZNHN010000533.1:0-2566 GCA_964572415.1 uncultured Phaeodactylibacter sp. | reverse complement strand
CGCTGTGGACCGTAATGGCAGCCTTGGGGTTGTCCTTCAGCAGGGTCTCCAGGGCCGTAATGACCGCCATCATTTCCATCCGGTTATTGGTGGTATGCTGGTATCCCTGAGAAAACTCGTGGGTCTTGCCGTCGACCTGAATGACCACACCGTATCCCCCTGCCCCTGGGTTACCCAAAGCAGATCCGTCGGTGTACACGGTAATCCCGGCTGATGGTCCCGACTTTGTGGTCTCGCCCTGGGTCTTTGTTTGGATCGGTGGTATTCCTGTGGGGAACCGATCGAAGACCTGATAGACACTCCCTGGGTGTTTTTTCTGGTACTCTTTGGCTTCCGTGGCATTCGTAAAGATTGCCCCATAGCCTGCCGGTCGTGCTGATGTCGATATTACGTGGTATTTCATGTTGCTCCTTTTTATTTTCATCATTTTTGTCAATAAATCTTGCCCATCATGCCCAAAAGGTACCGGTGGAAAATCATTCCGAAATCCCACCGGTTTCATGCTCACCATGGACTGAACTGTAGACCCCCGAAAAAATCACAAAGAACTTCCAGGGGATCTACACACTATTTCATTATTTGCCCAGTTTATCTTTGAGACCATTCAGTATTTTCATCTGTTCAGGATCACCGCCTTTGTCAGGATGTAATTCCATGCTCATGGTGCGATAGCCGATTTTCCAGATCCGCTTGAAGATCCGTTGCTCATCGTCGGATAGGCTAAGAGATCCGACACCTTGACCAAAGCTCTCCTTCCGATACCGGCTATGGTCTTTACGGAATTCCTCATCGGCTTTCCTTTTCCTTTCTCGTTCCTCCCAGTCCTTCATATGGGCTTCCATACGTAGCCGTATGACCTCTTTCCAGCCATCTATGTGACCCTGGGCATACGTGAACTCTTCGCATTGCTTATATTCGGCCAGGGCGGTCTCCTGCCAGGGTTTTAATTTCTCGGCTAATTCCATCAGGATAAATTCTGCATCCCCTTGAGCACCCGTGGCCTCGACAAGATTATCAAAAGCTGAGTAAACCCTTTTTTCGGGAACATAAAATTCATAGCTTTCATAATCCTGAATCCGGTAATCCAGCCATGACTCGATAAAATCCCAGAAGGAAACCGTGATGATTTTTACAGATTTTCCTTTGACCTTTCCATCCTGCCGATAAGTGTGCCTTAGCTTAACAACAAGTTTCCATTTTGGGTCCCGGGGGATTTTTTCACCGGTCAATTCATACTTCCATGGATCAGGATCAGATTTATCGTAGTCCTTCAAAACGGGATCTTTGTAAATCCACCCAGACTTTGGGGGTCTACGCCTTTCCTCTCGGGTTTCAATCACAACAAACATCAGTATGGCCATCCTTGTATAGAGTCAAAAGGTTCATGTAAAATTCAATGGTTTGGCAGTACAACATGTAATCGACCGCCATGAGATATATCAGCAATATAAATTCCTTTGATAAATTTTGGTGGTTGTAGGGTTGATTAAAGGGCACCTTCAGGAATCCAAAGATGCCCTAATAGTAAGGCTTTTAACGATCTGGAGGAGTATGCTGGATCAGGCAGCCTTTCTCAAAAATCATTGTAATAGCCGGTATCAGCAAATTCGACTATCCCTTTTTCAACAAGTATGTCTTCGAGAACACCCTTGATCCAGAGGATTCCCGCCCAAGTGACATGTGTTTGCCTATTTGGGTGATCCATTTTGGGACCTTTATACCCCTCGCGGACAATGAATAAATGACCATCCTGAAGATAATCCAGAGGTTCATTCCTATTGTATTGATACCTTTTGAAATATCCCCGGTCCCTCAGGGCTTTTGTCATTTCTCGAACCGGGATACCGACATGCCAAGCTGCACCCGTCAAATTGAACAGGGCTTTCTGATTTGTTTCCATTACTTGGAGCCAGTGGTCTTGTTCTTCGATGGTTTCCTTTGCTTCATCCAATTGATTCTCAATGATGCTCTTCAATTTTGCCTCCATGGCATCAAATGCCGCAATGTATCTCAGTTTGAATCGCATAGCATTGGCTCCGGTATAACCCATCACGAGCAAGGTCCAGGCATTCCGGTCCAGCAAATACATTTTATTGATTTTGCCGGACTCATCCCTGTATTCACTGATTCCAAATTTGGGTCGAGTGGACAATACTTCCTGAATTTCGAGTTCATCGATGTTTTTCTTGAGCTCCTCTATATCACGAATGACATGACCATGACGTTTGCCATAGGTCTCAGCAATGATCCGCGAAGTGGTTGTTATGGTTCCTTCAGTTTCATTAAGTGTTACGAGTTCGTTCGTATTTGCAAATTTTTCCATTATGTTAAATTTCCTTTTCTTATTGGTTTGAGCCCAGCAGTTTGGGCATGGATTAATGATGGTGGGTAGGAATGGGCACGTTTTGGGCAAACCCGGGAATCGCCAAGGTTGCCTAATGACAAGCCTTTTGGTCCGATATGGGCAAGTTGGGCAAGCTTTTGGGTAATACCGTTTCGTTTTGAACCCCTGGAACTGTTCTTCTGTTTCCCCCCTGTTACCACTATGTTCTCTCTTACAATATTA
>CAZNHN010000532.1:0-2570 GCA_964572415.1 uncultured Phaeodactylibacter sp. | reverse complement strand
CAACCGCCCCGGAGCCTGGCTGATTAAAGCAATACGCGCTTCCGGGTGTACGGCAAATATCGGACGGGGAGGCACCGGCAAAGCAGCTTTGCAAATCCGGCATTGACGTACTGTAGCCCGAAGTGCCTGTATCATAAATTTAGGTTTTGACCCCACCAGTACTAACATCAGACGGGGTCATCTTGTTACATAATCGCTGCAGGGTTTAAAATCTGCATATTCAAAATCATTACTAACCAACTTAAAGCAACAACCTCATGAAAGAAGATTGGGTAAAAGTATTCGAATCCAGAGAAATTCTGAAAACCAAACTGGTCGAAGATGCATTAAAGCAACAGGGCGTCGAAAGCCATATTCTCGAAAGGCCCGACAGTGCCATCCCTTCTTTGGGCGCAGCTACGCTGTATGCACCTCAGGACAAAGCACAAAAGGCACTGGAAATTATCAGAACCATTGATTTTTCAGCTGTAGAAGAAGATTAATCCATATGACAAAAAGCAAAGAGAACTGGAATTCACTCAACTCTGAGGAGGAGCGGGTCATCGTGCATAAAGGCACAGAACGCCCCTTCACCGGAGAATACGACAACCACAAAGCACCTGGCGTCTACGTTTGCCGACGCTGTGAGGCACCGCTTTACAAATCGGAAGACAAGTTTTCATCCGGGTGTGGGTGGCCGAGCTTTGACGATGAAATCCCCGGAGCCGTAAGGCGGGAAACAGATGCCGATGGCCGGCGGACTGAGATCCTGTGCGACAACTGCGGAGGTCACCTTGGGCATGTCTTCATCGGAGAGCGGCTTACGCCAAAAAACACCCGTCATTGCGTGAATTCCATTTCCATGAAGTTTATTCCGCAGGAAGAATGGGACAAACAACAGCAATAGCCACCTTTGCCTGTGGCTGCTTTTGGAGCAAAGAGTACTTTTTCAGCAAAGTCCCCGGTGTGGTTGCCACCAGAGTAGGCTACACCGGCGGGCAACGCTCCCACCCGACTTATCAACAGGTTTGCACCAAAAAGACGGGGCATACGGAAGCGGTGGAAGTCACATTTGATCCAGACAAAGTGCGATACGACACGCTTGTTCGTTTCTTTTTTGAGATACATGATCCTACCGTGGACCGGCGTGGGAAAGGCGGGCAGTACCGGTCTGCCATTTTTTTCCATACCCCAGCCCAACAGCACATTGCGAATATCCTGAAAGCACAACTGCAGGAACGGGGGTATGCCGTTAAAACCGAAATCGAAAGCGCACCTGTATTTTGGGAAGCGGAGGTCCGGCATCAGCAGTACTGCGAAAACCGGGGTATCCAGCCCAAGTCTTTTCGGGAAAACAGATGGGCGGAGCAGGCCGCAGACCGCTAAGGCTTTACAGCCAGTTGCGCCTTCGGAAATAGTAAATAAGCCCACCACTAATGATAAGCATTAGCCCCCAGAGGTAGAAATAACCGTATTCCCAATGGAGTTCCGGCATGTGCTCAAAGTTCATCCCATAAATGCCCGCCAGGAAAGTGAGTGGAATGAAAATTGTTGAAATGATGGTCAGCACCTGCATGATACTGTTCATTTTGAAGCTGATCTCGCTAAGGTAAAGGTCATACAAGCCATTCATCATATCCCGTATCGTATCGATGCTCTCCATAACCTGCACCACGTGATCATAAAGGTCACGGACAAAGACGTCTGTCCCTTCCGACATGAGCGGGCTGTCGACCCGGGAAAAAGCACCGATGGCGTCACGCAAAGGGGCGATAGCCTTCCGGAGGGTTATGGTTTGCAGGCGGAGATTGTGAATCTTCCCTTTGCTGTCCCGGTTGGCTTTTGAGAGGATCTCCTCCTCCAGATCATCCAATACGAGGTCGATGCGGTCCAGCAGCAGATAATACTGGTCCACAATATTGTCTGCCAATGCATAAGCCAGGTAATCCGCTTTACGCTTTCTGATTTTGGCCCGGCCGGAGTGGATACGCTCCCGGACACCCGGGAAAAGGTCTGTCTCGTTTTCCTGAAAGGACAGCACGAAGCCATCGCCCGCGAAAATGGCGACCTGCTCCGTTTGGATACGTTGCTGCTCCTCGTCGTAAGCCAGTGCCTTGAGGATGAGAAAGAGCCCGTTTTCATAATCTTCAAATTTGGGGCGTTGCTGAGTATCCAAAATATCTTCCAGCGCCAGTGGGTGGACTCCAAACTGTTTACCCAGCTGCTCAACAAGGGCTACATCGTGCAATCCGCGTACATCGTACCATTTTACCATTGCTGGTTCCTCTGATACCGGGATTCGCCCCGCTGCCTTTTGCTCCCGGGCTTCACCATTCATACTGTATTCAACAAGCATTACCTGCGCTTCTTCCAGTTTTTTCTGCCCTGTGAAGATCAGGCTACCGGGTGCCAGCCCGGTATTTTGCCGCTTTTTTTTCCGGGGCTTTAGCTTAAGCGCTGCCTTTGTACTAATTTTGGGTAAACTCATGGTGGTAAAATAGCTGAATTCTTCAAAAATACAATCCACCAGCCCAATAATCACCAGCTTAGTGCCTCAAGTCATAGATCTCTGATACTTAAGTTGAAGTTAT
>CAZNHN010000531.1:0-2586 GCA_964572415.1 uncultured Phaeodactylibacter sp. | reverse complement strand
AAAGCCAGTCGATACCTTCGTGGCTTTCTGGAAGAACGGGTCGTGGGGTACAGTCGGCACATCAGCAAACCGGAGGCAAGTCGCAGGAGTTGTTCCCGGCTTTCTCCCTACCTTGCCTGGGGCAACCTCTCGATGCGGCAGGTGTTTCAGGCGGCGGAGGCCTTGCGCAAAAGCGGTCGGTATGCCGGCCAGCTCGGGAATTTTCAATCCCGACTCCGCTGGCATTGCCATTTCATCCAAAAGTTTGAAATGGAGCCTGGGATGGAGTCGGTCCCCATCAATGCTGGCTTTAGCGACTACGGGTACGATAAAAATCCCGCCCTGCTGGACGCCTGGAAGCAGGGGACTACCGGCTTTCCGTTGGTGGATGCCTGCATGCGCTGCCTGACCGAGACGGGTTACCTGAATTTCCGCATGCGGGCCATGCTGGTCTCCTTCCTCAGCCATCAGCTGCACCTGGACTGGCGGGAGGGAGCGGCCCATTTTGCCCGGCTGTTTTTGGATTTCGAACCCGGCATCCACTATCCGCAGTTGCAGATGCAGGCGGGTGTCACCGGCATCAATCAGGTGCGGATTTACAACCCCCTCAAACAGTCCAAGGAGCAGGATCCGGAGGGTCTCTTTATCAAAAAATGGGTGCCGGAGTTGGCGGACATTCCCATTCCGTATATCCACGAACCCTGGAAAATACCGCCCATTGAGCAACAATTTTACCGGTTCAGGCTGGGCGAAACCTACCCTTTACCGGTAGTGGATCTGGAGCGGGCTTCAAAAAAAGCGCGGGAAACCATCTGGAAAGCGCAATCCCTGCCCCAAGTAAAGGCCGATGCGAAACGAATCCTTGCCAAGCATACCCTGGCAAAACGCTGGCGGTAAGGGTTACCAGCGGTTGATTCGGTCGATGATGTATTCCTGCTGCTCCGCGCTCAGCGCCGGATGAAGGGGCAGACTGAGGGTTTGCTGATGAATTTTCTCGGTTACCGGCAAGCGGTATCCCTGTAGCAGCGTGGCGAAAGCCGGCTGCCGATGCGGGGGCCTCGGATAATGCAAGGCCGTTTCGATGCCCTGTTCCGCCAAAAAAGCGCGCAGGGAGTCCCTTTTTTTGGTCAAAACGGTAAACAGGTGCCAGGTATGGTGAAAAGGCCGGTATTCTGGTCCCGGGAGAAGCAAATCGGGATGCCTGATCTGCTCCAGGTAGCGGGCAGCGAGCACCGCCCGGTTTTGGTTGTCCCTATCCAAATGGGGCAACTTCACCCGTAAAGCAGCGGCCTGAATCTCGTCCATCCTAAAATTGAATCCGGTATAGGCATACCGGTGTTTTTCGGTACTACCGTAATGCGCCAGGGCCCGTACGCAACCGGCCAATTCCGGATCGTTTGTAGTCACGGCTCCGGCATCCCCCAGCGCGCCCAGGTTTTTGGTGGGGTAAAAGCTATGCGCCGCGGCATGCCCCAGGTTGCCCGTTTTTTTGTTGCCCCATCGGCTTCCCGCAGCCTGCGCATTGTCTTCGATCAGCAGCAGGCCCCGGGATTTTGCCCAATCGGCAATTGCTTCCGAGTAGGCAGTTCTCCCGTAAAGGTGGACGAGCACCAATGCTTTGGTCTTCCCACCCACCGAACGTTGCAGGCTCCGTAGGTCCGGGAGGAACGTCGGTAGTTCGGCGTCCACCGGCACCGGCACCATGCCCTGATTGACGATCGCTAGCAAGGTGGCAATAAAGGTGTTGGCTGGAACCAGTATTTCGTCGGTTGGCTGCAGCAGACCCAGTTCCCGATAACCTCGCAGAATGAGCTCCAGGGCATTGGTGCCGTTGCTCACCGCCAGGACATGCTGGGTACCGACAAAGGCTCCGAATTCCTGTTCAAATTGCCGGGTCTGTGCTCCCTCCAAATACTGCCCTTCCTGCACTACTTCCAGGGCAGACCGGCTCAGCTGCGGCTCGTAGCGCTGATTGATGGCCTTCAGGTCGAGAAAGGGGATGTAGGTGCTGGATTTCATGGAAAACAAGATTCCTTTTGAATGCTGGAAAACGAGCGAATCCAAATCGGGAAACACACTATTTCCCCGTTCATTTCCTTTATGTTGGGATATTTCATTTATTGCCGGAAAATTGGTCTCTTTTCACCTACCAAAGGTAGGTATTAAAACGAATTCATGATACACTATCTTTACCTGCTGCTTTTTGCGGTGTTGGCCTCCTGCTCGTTTCGGGGGATTACCGTGAGCGAAAACATTCGCTACATGGAGGAAGGCTTCCTTGGGGAATTGCCGGAAAAGCACCTTTCGTTATTCATTCCCAAAAAAGCAGCGGCACCCCTGCCGGTGCTGGTCTTTGTTCACGGGGGAAGTTGGCGATCGGGAAATAAGGAGCGGTACGGTTTTTTCGGCAGACGGATGGCCCGTCGGGGGATTTTGACCGTCATCATCGATTACCCGCTGAGTCCTGCCTATCAGGTGCATGCCATGGGCCTGGCCACGGCCAAAGCCCTGGATTGGGTCGCCACCCACATCGGGGATTATGGAGGCGACCCCGGTCGGATCGTGGTGTCGGGCCACTCGGCGGGCGGGCACCTTGCTGCACTGGTG
>CAZNHN010000530.1:0-2596 GCA_964572415.1 uncultured Phaeodactylibacter sp. | reverse complement strand
CGGCTGGAGCGCAGAGGGAGGGCTAAACTGGCAAAAGGAGGCATGGAGCTATACCGTTACCGGCTTCCACCGGCGCATCGACGACTGGATTATGTGGGGGCTTACCGAGGGGCAAAACTTCTGGTCCGCCAATAACCTAACAGAGGTCTGGAGCCGGGGGCTGGAACAGCGCCTATCCTGCCGCTTCACCACCGGAGAATGGCAATGGGAAGGGCAAATCGGCTATGATTACATCCGCTCCACCAATGAAATCGCCATTCAGCAGCCCCGGATTGCAGAAGGTGAGCAACTCGCCTACACACCGGAGCATCTGGGTTTTGCCCGCATATCCGTTAGTAAAGACGCCCTGCAATTCACCTATCAGCATCGGCTGACGAGTGCGGTTCAGACCCTGAATAATACTGAGCTGCCCGGGTACCACCTTGGTTTTGCACAGCTACAGTATCAGCTGAACTGGCAAAAATTCACGCTGCAGGCATTTGGGCGGGCAGACAATCTCTGGAATGCCTCCTACCGCATCGTCGACCGGCGCCCTATGCCGGGCCGCAGCTTTCAACTAGGCATTAACCTATTTTTCAAACATAAACATTAGCCTTATATGAAATGGACTTCAACGACTATTCTACTGCTGCTCTGTACCGCATTGAGCTATGCGCAGACGACTGCTGATTTCGAAAACTTCGATCTCGAGCCCGGCGAAGCCCTGAACGGGAGTGACGGCAGTGGCAGCTTTCAAAGCGGCAATCTTTTTCTGCCTAACAGCTACAACCCCGATTTTAACTCTTGGTCTGGCTGGGCCATCTCAGCCAGCACAGATGTCATCACACCCGGCTTCATGAATGACCTGAGCGCCATTACCGGAGAGGGGTACAACTCCACAGCCTACGCAGTAAGCTTTGCTTCGCCACAATCCGTCATCGTACTGCAGGGCGCAGCTGCCGGGGGTGCAGTGGAAGGCTTTTACGTCACCAATGGCACCTATCCTTACCTCAGCATGCTGGAAGGCGATGGCTTTGCTAAAAAGTTTGGCGGAGAGACCGGTAACGACCCCGACTTTTTTCTTTTGACTATAAAAAAGTATCTTGGTGGGGAACTGAGTACCGATAGTGTCAACTTTTACCTGGCTGATTACCGGTTTGAGGACAACAGCCAGGACTATATCGTGGAAGAGTGGACCTACGTGGACCTGAGCACACTCGGCAACGCCGACAGCCTGCAATTCACCATGAGCTCTACGGATAACAGCATGTTTGGTATGAACACGCCGGCGTATTTTTGCATAGACGACCTGACGACTACCGACATGCCGGTCAGCACGCAGCGCACGGAACTGCCCGCCACTGATTTGAATGTATTTCCCAACCCGGCAAGCGACACCTGGCATGCACAGTGGGCATCAGATCAGGAAGCCGAGGCCAGGCTGATGAATATCAATGGGCAGGTGTTGCAAACTTTTCGGCTGCGCCCGGGGACAAACGCCATAGATGCCTTAACTTTGCCCGCAGGCATTTACGTACTGCAGGTACAGTCCGCGAATGGCTACCTGGCCAAAACACTTTTTAAAACCAATTCCTAACGCCTCAGCATCAGGCGTTTCAGAAAACTATAAACTACTTAAGATATGCAAGATCAGAAGCTTAACATCCGGTTTGCCGTTGTAACGGGCATGATCCTCGTGGCTGCGCTGTTCCGGATTTTCCCACACCCCCTGAATTTTTCGCCAGTTGCCGCGATGGGCTTATTTGGTGCCGCCTACTTCAGCAAGCGCTGGCTGGCTTTCCTGGTGCCGGTATTGGCGGTTTTTGCCAGTGATATAGTTATCAATAATGTCATCTACGCCCATTATTTCGAGGGCTTCACCGTATTCTACGAAGGCTTCTTCTGGCAGTACGGCAGCTACCTGCTCATCGTACTATTTGGTCTGGGTATCCTTTCTAAGGTGACCCTGCCCCGTATTCTCGGTGGTGCGCTTGGCGCGGGTGCCATCTTTTTCCTGGTCTCCAACTTTGGCGTATGGCTGGGCAGCCCCATGTACCCGCAAAATATCGGTGGGCTGATGGCTTGCTACGGTGCAGGCTGGCCTTTCTACCAAGCGACCTTTGCCGGTGACCTCATCTTTACCGGTGTCATGTTCGGAGCTTATGAGTTCATCAAGCTCCGCTACCCGGCCCTGGATTTCCAAACGCAGCGTGTCGCCTAGCCCCCATCTATCCAATTGGAGTAGCAGCAACAGCCCGGTAATTCAAAAATCAGGAAATGCCGGGCTGTTTTTTTTCTTTAGCCGCAACTCACTGTACTGCAAAGCCTTAAAAACTAAACCCAAAGGCAAAGAATAAAAATTTAAGCCAAGGGGTTGCGCAGTATGGATATCACGCTTATATTTGCAACCGCAAAACACCGAAAGCGGTGGCTGATCAAAAGAATTTGAAAAGTATTTTTGCAATATTCAATTTTCGCGTCAGGTCCGCGGCGAAAATAAAATGCGAACGCAGCAATAGCGGAGGTGAGTATTTTATTTTCTTCAAAAGAGCGGGGTAGCGAAAATTGTATAAACCATGGTGCGGTAGCTCAGGTGGTAGAGCAATGGACTGAAAAT
>CAZNHN010000529.1:0-2599 GCA_964572415.1 uncultured Phaeodactylibacter sp. | reverse complement strand
ACTTACTGATTCCTTGCGCAACGCACAGGTAAATCACGGTTTTTCCGGGGATTACCTGCTGACAGAGGACGACCTGCTGGCGTGCTGTCGGTGCGTGCGGCAGGCGGTGAAGCCGGGCGGGCTTTTCGTTCCATACCCCGCTGCTGTTGCTGCCTTTGACTTCAAAAAGGTATTCGCCGGGCACGAGGTTGGCATAGGTCACGCTGCGGTCGTTCCCGGCGCGCACCCACTCCCTGTCGACGGCGGACATCCGGTACTGGTATTGGTTCTTTTCCGGGATGGTAAAGTCCAAGGCCGTGAATTCCAGGGTGACATGGTTTTGATGCCAGTCCAGGTCAATACGATCCGTAGAGGCAATAGATGCTTTCAAAATGGGCGTTTGCCCGTCTTCCAGCGCCTGTCCGATACCAACTTTTTCACTTTGAATTTTCAGCCCGGTGATATGCACGGGCGGTACAAATGGGTCTGGCTTGATCTGGTCCGGGAAGAAGGCCGTGACGCCGTTTACTCCACCGAAGAATAGCTTCCCGGTCGTTTCGTTTTTGAAAAAAGCGCCGGTGTTGAATTCGGTTGCCTGCAGGCCATCCCCGGCTTTGTAGCTCCGGAACACTTCCTGGCGGGGGTCAAAGCGGGACAGTCCCCGGTTGGTGCTCAGCCAGAGGTAGCCTTCTTCATCTGCAAGTACGCCATAGACCACGTTGTCTGGCAGCCCCTGTGCCGTCGTAAAGTGCTCACACTGCCCGGTCTGCTTATTGAGCTTATTTAAACTGTTATGGCTGAGGCTTTGGGCATCGTTGGGGTCGTTTTTGAAAAAACGGCAGCCTGAAGGTTGGCCATTTTGACCCAGCTTCAGGTGTACCAGTCCTCTGGGCCCGCCTTTCCAGAGATGGCCCTGATGGTCTTTGTAAAAGCAAAAACTAGAATTGCCCGTAAGGGGCAGGTTCTCTGTTTCGTCGCAGGAAATTTCCTGGCTTTCTCCGGTCAGTGGGTCAAACCGCAGGAACTCCTGTGTATAGCCAGGGAACCAAAGCCTGCCTTGTGCATCTTCAACCATCCGCCCGAAAAGGGGGTTGATATTGTTCAGCAAATAAGTTTGCTGTACTTCGAAAGCGGTGTCCAGTTGGTAAAGCTGGGCGGCCGTGCCATTCGAAACTGCCCAGATTGTACCGTTTTTTGCCTGGTACAGCCCTCGGGTCTCATCGGGCAGGGGGTACTCATCGGATAAGGGCAGGAACCGCTTTTTTTGGGTCGAATAAGCGCTGGCCGATAGCCGGCTGGCCGTAAAAAGCTGCCCCTCTGTCTCAGTAATAAAAATAACACTATTTCCTTCGTCCAGGTGCTCAAAAGCCGCGGATTGTGTCTGGTACTTATAAATGCCATATCCATTGGTGCCTATCCACAGTGTATGGTGGTCGTCGAAATACATGGAAACCAGGCGCGTCGTACCCCCAACATCTAAAACGGTATCAAATTGCAATTGACCGGCAGGCTGCATAGGGTTAAAGGAATAAAGCCGGCTGTCAAAACCAGTAGAAAACCATATTTCTTCTCTGTCTTCCAGAATGGCGAGGTCATAAACGCTTGCCAGGAAAGGTTTTTCCGCATTTTTGATCAAGAGAGGCCCTTTTTTCTCCTGGTATTGCATTAAGCCCAGGTTAGAGCTCGCCCACACAGTGCCAGCGGGGTACTCTGTCATCTGCCTGCTCCATAATTCACCAGTGCCATTATTGAGCACAACCGGCTCAAATCTTTCGTCATCTACATTCCAGGAGAATATCCCGTAGGCTATAACCCGGATCAATATTTTTCCAGTTGAGGTGCAGAATATACTGGATACAGTATTTTCAACCCCATTGGGTAGGGGGAGAAAGGCCGTTTCAAACTGAGGAGGCTTTCCCGGTGCTAGTTGTTGCGTTAGTTTCAGCTTATATACGCCATTATCTGTGCCGATCCAGAGCCCCCCTTCCGCATCTTTTGCAATAGAGGAGACTTTGTAAGCCGGTAAACCAGACGATTGGTTTTCCTTTAGCCTGATTGGGTAAAAGACTTCCCGTTTACGGTCAAAGAGATTCAACCCGTGTGCTACGGTACCTACCCAAATATAGTCTTCGGACTCTTCCAGCAGGCATGCGATCTCGTCCCCGGAAATGGTCAGAGCGTCAAAGGGGTTGTGCGCATAAACCTTGAAGGTGTGCCCGTCGTAGCGGTTTAGGCCGTTATTGGTCGCAAACCACATAAAGCCGTCACTGTCCTTCAAAATGTCATTGATCATGCCCTGAGAAAGCCCGTCCTGTACAGTGATGCTTGTGAAAGGCTGAGCCACTGCCATGAGGGCACTCCAAAATATGAAAGCTATGAAGAGACAATACTTCATGGATTGGTGTTAGGACACCAAGATAAACCTGGATTATTGGGTTTAGTTCGCTTAACCTGGCTGGGGAAACTGCAAAAGAGCATAAAACCCATGTTGTGACTTCTTTCCACTGGTCGAATAAGCGTAAGTGATATCAGGGAAAATAAAAAAAGTGGGCAAAGCCTGATGCCCTGCCCACCTAATTTATTTTACGCGCTTCAATAATTATTGTTTCAACAACTTCAG
>CAZNHN010000528.1:0-2613 GCA_964572415.1 uncultured Phaeodactylibacter sp. | reverse complement strand
GAATTCCACTGCCCGGATAAAATCGGATCGTCATCGTCAACCGTAATGGCGTTGCCACTATTGAACTGCCACTGGTTTATTGCCCCGGAAATACCTATCGAAAGCTGCCCGAAACGCCCGGTTCTTATTTTATAGTTGTAAGCTCCTCCAAACTGATATAGCTGAACAGGCCCTACTTCATCCATCATAGCCCAGGCTCCGGCACTCATATTCTGATCCACAAACGGGAACTGAAACTGAGCTGTAGCCGTAGATGGCGCAGACTCAAACCCCAACCACTGCTGTCTGTATACCGCACTGGTTTCCATATATTCATGAATAGCCGTCATCGCCGGATTCCAAATAAAGTCCGCTGTAGCAAATGAACTCCGATATGGCAACTGCTGCCCATGCAAACTACTGAGCAGCCCAACTACCAAAAACAAAACAATTATATAGGCTTTCATCTTATTCGCGAATTATAGTGAGGGAACTTTTAAGCTCTTGCTGACCAATACGAAGGATATAGAAGTACACACCTTCCGGCAACGGCTCGCCATTGCGGGTGCCATCCCAGTCGTTTTGGTAATTGAAACTGTCGTAGACCGTCATACCGTGCCGGTTGAAAACCGTAAGGGTGTAAGTGTCGAACTTGGTCAGATTTGGGAACTCCAGGACATCATTGAATCCATCACCGTTTGGGGTAATGGTGTTAATAGCAGGCAAATCTAAATCTTCGAGGTAGAGGATCTCAACTTGTACCGAATCTGTAAATTGGCATCCGAGCGAATCTGTCATATTTACATAATACCAGGTTGTCGAGTCAGGGGTAACGGTTAGCTCAGCCGAAGTGCCTAGCTCCGTTGTTCTTGTTTCATCCCACCATTGATAAGTTTCGGCACCGGCCGCGAAGAGCAATGCCGGCCGCCGGAATGCCACGCAGGTATCAGGACCGGCAAAAGCTTGCTGTACCGATACACTGACTTCGAGGTAGGTGGTGTCACTAAAACACTTATTGGTTACAATGAGCCCATATTCAGCAGTAGCCATTGGCACCAGGGAAACATTGGCCGCATTGATTCTTGTTATCATAAAGCTCGTATCTATCCAAAGCAGGCTGGAGGCACCTGATCCTGCTAAGCTCAGGGTATCACCGGGACATAGCTGAGTACCGGAAGCGGTGATAGAGGCAGTTACGGCCTCTCCTAGAGTAACGCTCACGGTATCTGACGAAGCACAGCCCTCGGTATTCGTAACGGTCACCGCGTATTCGCCCGCAGCCCCGACAGTTAGAGTGGGCTCCACCGCCCCGGTTGACCAGACATAAGCATCCCCGGGCTGCCCTCCGGCTACCAGTACAGTAGACTCCCCGGAGCAAATCTCCACATCATCACCCAATGACACTGTAGGCTGAGACAACGCTTCAATAATAACCTCATCCGAGGCAGCACATCCGTTTGCATTGGTTACTGTTACAGCATAAGTATCTCCGGGAGCAGCATCAATCGTACCTGCCGTACCTCCGTCACTCCAGATATAGGTGCATCCCGTACAACTGACATCAAGCCCGGCGGTCTCTTCCGGGCACAAACTTTGGTCTTCTCCGAGCGCTACTACTGGCAGTTCAAAGACGGTCACCGAAGTTTCTGCTGTTCCTGAGCACCCATCGTCATTGGTTACTTCCACACTATAAACCCCACTTGTAACAGGCTGGTAGCTTGACCCTGTGGCACCTACAATATCTGTCCCGTCCAAAAACCACTGTATGCTGGCAAAATTGCCTGTAAGGGACAAGGGTTGTGGCATATCCGCGCAGAAGCTCAGATTACCACCTAATTCCGGGACGGGCAGCTCTGTCATATCCGACAGGCTCAGGGCAAGATCCGTGCCACAGCCGTTGGCGTCCGTCAGTGTAATGCTGTAATCACCCGGCGGCAGGCCTTCCGCAGCAGGCTGATTGAGCATGGCATCATGCGACCAGTTGTAACTATAAGGTCCTGCACCACCACTAGCGGAAAGAGCAATACTCCCGTTGGCCTCTGCACAACTGGGCATAACAGTGCTTCCTTCCGTTAGCTGTAAATCATAAGCCTCGGGTATGTCCAGCTCGACCGGCAACTCGTTTGTACAGCCCTCTGCGCTGATTATGGTCAGCGTACCAGCTATCGCTGTACCGGCAGCAGAAAAGGTTAGATTTGGTGACGCTTCATTACTCGTCGTGCCATCATCAAACGACCAGGACCAGGAAGTGATATTATCTGCACTTTGGGTGGTAAAGCTTATTTGTTCGGGTGTGCAGATGGAGGGCTCGTAGTCCCATTCGGCAGTAGGCGTCGGAAAGACCGTGATCTCCAGGGTGGTGGTATCAGACTGATAGCCGTCGAATACAATGAGCGAGGCTTGGTAGTCCCCCGCTTCGTTGTAGATGTGCGTGGGGCTGGGGTCGTCGCTCGTGTTGCCATCTCCGAAGTCCCAGGAGTAGGTCCGGATGCCGGCTTCCGACTGGGAAGCATCGGCAAAGTTAACGGTGAAGGGGAGGCAGCCCTGGTCGCCGTTGGGGTTGTTGTTGCAGGTGGCGCTGCATTGAAGGAGCGGGCAGTCCGCTGATGGTATTTCGGTGGAGGCTGCTACGGT
>CAZNHN010000527.1:1373-2617 GCA_964572415.1 uncultured Phaeodactylibacter sp. | reverse complement strand
CTAATTTATCAATTTTTAATGATTCCATATTTATTTTGATGATAATAATCTAAAACATGTTTCGGAATTTCCACTATTTGAGGTTTAGTTTTCCAAATTTCCGCTCAGCCAGCCCCCTCCACTCCATCGGCCACGGCTCAGCGCAGTGGCCATTCCGCTCCGTAGGCTGGCTTCGCTTCGCTACCGCTGAACTGGGGCCAACACCAAACGAAAGCCGACGTAGAAGAGGCGGCGCGCCGGGCGCCTGCGGTTGCGAGAGGATACGCGGCAGTACTGCGGGGGGCTGCGCCACGAGCCGCCGCGGTACACGCGGAACCGGACCTTTTCTGCATTCAGTGGGTCCGGCACAACACCTTGCTCCTTACACTTGGCATAAAAGTCAGTATCATCCCAATCCAAACACCACTCCTCCACATTGCCACTCATATCGTACAGCCCCAGCTCATTAGGCTGCCGCTTACCGACTGCCTTAGTCTCTTCATGACTGTTTTTATCGTACCAGCCCACTTCTTTCAACTGATCGCTACCGGCGTAAGTCGTGTATAACTCAGCGACCTTGGGTTGGTTGGTTTTCAAAAATGACTGCTCTTGTTCCGGTGAAAGAGCTGTTTTATGCCCGCCTTTAGCGGCGTACTCCCACTCCGCCTCCGTTGGCAATCGGAATGAAAAACCTTCTAACGCTTCTTCCTTTGCTTGAAACTCGGCATTTAGTAAAGGTAAAAAGCCTTCCGGAACCTCCTTGTCCTGCCCACCCTCCACAATATCCTGCCAGGAGACTTGCTCCACCGGGCGGTCGTTTCCCTGAAATCTGGAAGGATTATGCCCGTTCATTACGGCTTTCCATATCGCCTGCGTCACCGGATATATACCGATGTAATAGTCCTGCGTAATTCGCACTAAGTGTTCTGGCTTTTCCCGGTCAAATGCCTCTTCCGCCTCACTCCCCATCACAAACACGCCCGGTCGTACCCGTACCATATCGTAGTACAAGCCGTTGGGGAGGGGGTGGCGGTAGGTATTGGGGTGGTTATGGGGCATATCATTTGTTTGTATTGGGGGAATATAGGGCTATTTTCAATATTTTGGATAATGCCGTCCTTATAGGACTGGTTACAGCGTTTATTGTCTTTCAACAATTTGGCGATTGTCGGAATGAGTTATCGTCCCTTTCAACAATCTGACGATTGTCGGAATGGTTTATCGTCCCTCTGGGACTTGGTGCCGGAATTGTATACATAAGCAAG
>CAZNHN010000527.1:0-1363 GCA_964572415.1 uncultured Phaeodactylibacter sp. | reverse complement strand
AAGGTATTGGGCATGGGGTTTTATTTTTGGTGAAATTAGTGTGCCGTCCTTACAGGACTAATTCTGTTTTTTTGCTTTCCAACAATCTAACGATTGTCGGAAAGAGCTGCCGTCCCTACGGGACTTGGGTATTTATGAATGATGCATTGAGTTCCGTAGGAACGGTAGTTCATTCGCTTGTTCGTGAGAGCATGCGAACCGGCAGCACCGTTATCTGCTCAGATAGCGCATACTCCCGGCTTCCCGGGTAAATGACGTAGAGATGCGACAGGTTCAAATCTTCTATAGCCTGGTGCATAGACTTGGTACGCCTGGGGGCATCCATGTATTTGAATTCGGCACCATAGGAGCGCCCGTTGGACTGCCAGTATAAATCCAGCTCAACGCCAGCATGGGTGCCGTAGAAAAATACCTCATTGTCCCGTTTGCCCAGCTGAGCAATGGTTTCCTCTACCGCGAAGCCCTCCCAGGAAGCCCCTAGCTTAGGGTTTGTAAGCAAGTCATTTTCCTGATGGATATTTTGCAAGGTATGAAAGAGTCCCGCGTCCCGGATATATAACTTTGGGCTCTTGACCAGGCGCTTTCCTACATTCGTATGCCACGGCAAAAGTATCCGGATCATAAAGGTGTCTTCCAGAATGGAAATATACTTTTTCACCGTATGGTCCGATATGCCAAAGGAGCGCCCCAACTCACTGTAGTTTAGTGTTTGACCATGATAATGGCTCAGCATCACCCAGAAACGGTACATAGTAGAGGAAGGTATGGAGCTACCCAGGGTGGCCAAATCCCGCTCCAGAAAAGTAGCAATGAAGTTTTCCCGCCAAAGTCGGCTTTCCTCCAGCCCCTCCGCCAGATAAGACCGGGGGAAACCGCCTCGTAACCAAAGCTTTCGGTAATGTGCAGCTCCTACCTCCGGCAAGTTGAAACCAGACAAATAATAATAGCCGATGCGCCCGGCCAGCGATTCGCCGCTTTGTTGCTTCAGACTGGAAGAAGCACTACCGAGGATAAGATATTTCTGGTTGTTCTGCTGATCGACCAAATAGCGCAGTAACGAAAACAGCTCTGGCTTTCGCTGTATCTCATCAATCATTATCAGCCCTTCCAGGTTTTCCAATGCTAGCTGAGGTTGATCCAGCATGGCCAAGTCCCGCGGGTTCTCCAAATCAAAGTAATGGTCGGGCTGGAAAGTCTTGGCAAGTGTTGTTTTTCCCGCCTGACGGGGCCCCAACAGGGCAGTCACGGGAAACACGCGCATCAGTTGTGCTACCGCTGATTGGTCTTGTTTTCTATCGAGTAGCGTTTTGCTCATGCCCGAAAATAAAGATTAACCTTGAAAATTCGAAGTTTTAGTTCGAAT
>CAZNHN010000526.1:0-2621 GCA_964572415.1 uncultured Phaeodactylibacter sp. | reverse complement strand
CTGTTTGGCATGGTATCCCTCCTGCCACACTATGTAGTCCTGCCCTCTTTTGGTTCTTTTCGCTTCATCTTCAAACTTATTTAGCATCCATTCACGCCGACTTTCGGGAATCGTTTTAATCAGGTTGATCAGTTGCTTTGACGTAAACTTTTTCATATCCCGAATGGTCTCCTGCAGTTTATGCCCCTCCCTTGAGCTGGCAATCAGGTGTATGTGGCTGGTCATAATTACGTATGCATGTAGGTTAAAGCCCTTATGGTCAATGCAGAATTTAAAAGAATCCAAGATGCAATCCCTGTACTCATCACGAATAAAGAGATCTATCCAGCCAATAATTGTAAAAGTCATAAAGTACAAGCCTTCCAAATCTCGTATTTTATATTGACTTCCCATGCAACTAAGATAATCACACCCACCGGACATTTCAAATGCCTTTGAAAGTTTCCGTCGCATTGCAATTGCGACTTAGCTAAACACATGGAATAAATCCAAAAAGGTTAGTCTTTTTTGACCACTAATCACCATATTGCCAATAAAATCCACTTTTTCCCATGAGAACACTGACACTCCTATTACTCTTTGCCGCCGTCGCCTGCACATCCAATCAACCCGAACAACATCATTTGCGCCTTTGGTATGATGAACCTGCCGCTGCATGGACAGAAGCCCTCCCCATCGGTAATGGCAGGCTCGGCGCTATGGTTTATGGCACTGTAGAGGAGGAGCATATTCAGTTTAATGAGGAAACCCTTTGGAGCGGTCAACCGCACGATTATGCGAACGAGGGCGCTCACAATTACCTGGAAGATTTGCGCAGGCTGCTTTGGGAAGGGAAACAGGATGAAGCGCACGAACTTGGCAATGAACATTTTATGTCGCAGCCGTTTGGGCAGCTAAGTTACCTGCCCTTCGGAAACATAGAACTGAATTTCCCCGGCCACCAAAATGTTACCTCGTACCGGCGGCAACTCGATTTGGAAAATGCCGTTTCATCGGTTTTTTATGAGTTGGACGGAGTTCAGTTTAAACGCGAAGTTTTTACATCGGAACCGGCGCAGGCACTTATCATCCGGCTGGAGGCTTCTGAAAGCAAAGCGTTAAATTTTGCAGCCGGCCTGAATTCGCCCCACTCGGAATACGATGTTCTGGTTGAAGATAACCTGGTTATTTTGAGAGGAAAAGCCAACGATTATCACAATGAACTTGGTCGCGATGGAAATCCCTACCCCAAAAGCAAACTTACCTTTGAAGCACGGCTCCGCATCGAACACGAAGGCGGCGGGCTGGTTCAGTATGAAGATTCCATTGCAGTTGTGAATGCGCGCAAAGCCACGCTTTTCCTGGTGGCTGCCACAAGTTTTGTCAGCTATGACGACATCAGCGGAAATCCGGAAGAAAGTTGCCGGGAAGACCTGGCTAAACTGGAAGGCAAACCCTACCAAAAACTGAAAGAAGACCATATAAACGACTACCAGCATTTATTCAACCGCGTTTCCCTCGATTTGGGCAGTTCTGAAATTTCTGAACGCCCCACCAACCAGCGGCTGACATCATTTTATGAAGATGAAGACCCCAGCCTGGTTTCACTTCTTTTTCAATACGGAAGGTATCTGCTTATTTCCTCATCGAGGACCGGAACGCAGCCCGCCAACCTGCAGGGAATCTGGAACGACCGGATGGCGCCGCCCTGGGACAGCAAATACACCATCAACATTAACACCGAAATGAACTACTGGCCGGCAGAAATGACCAACCTCACAGAATGTGCCGGGCCCCTGTTTTCGATGGTGGAAGATTTGTCGCAAACCGGGCAGAATGTAGCCAAAGAACATTACAACCTGGAAGGCTGGGTAACACACCACAACACCGATTTGTGGCGTGGAGCAGCGCCCATTAACAACGCCAACCACGGCATTTGGCCAACCGGTGGCGCCTGGCTGAGCCAGCACTTGTGGTGGCACTATCAGTACACCGGCGACAAAGGATTTTTGAAAAACCGGGCGTATCCGGTTTTAAAAGAAGCTTCCCGTTTTTTTGCCGACTACCTGGTTCCCTGGCCCAAGAATCCGGAGTGGCTCGTAAGCGGACCGAGCAACAGTCCGGAGCTGGGTGGCCTGGTAATGGGCCCCACCATGGACCACCAGATTATTCGCGATTTGTTTGCCAACACCATCGAAGCGGCAGAAATACTGGATGTGGACGAAGATTTTGCTGCGTTGCTGGAAAGCAAGCGCGAAAAAATTGTGCCTAACCAAATTGGTAAACACGGCCAGTTGCAGGAATGGTTGGAAGATGTGGACGACCCGAACGAAAAGCACCGGCATGTTTCGCATTTGTGGGGCCTGCATCCCGGAAATGAAATACACCCGCTTACCACACCCGACCTGGCCGAAGCATGTAAAGTAACGCTTTCGCACCGTGGCGATGGCGGTACCGGCTGGTCACGGGCATGGAAAATCAACTTCTGGGCACGGTTGCTCGATGGCGACCATGCGTTCCTGTTGCTGAAAAACCTGATGGTGCCATCCAAAAGTGAAGAAACCAACTACCAAGACAAAGGCGGTCTGTATTTCAATTTGTTCGATGCACATCCACCCTTCCAGATTGACGGCAACTTTGGT
>CAZNHN010000525.1:0-2659 GCA_964572415.1 uncultured Phaeodactylibacter sp. | reverse complement strand
TATGGTGGGGCAGGGGCTGGAATGGCTCGATTTGCTGTACCGCGCCTGCCGTGATCAGCGTTGCCTTTTGCTGGATTATCGCCCGTTTAAGGTGCCGGAAGGGTATAAGTTTCGCCGCATCGTCAGCCCGCACCTGGTCAAGGAGTACAACAACCGCTGGTTTTTGTTTGCCCACGACCATGAGGCGCACTGCATCCGGACCTATGCTTTTGACCGTATCCGGCAGGCGGAGGTTTACCTGCTTGCTGATTTTATCGAAAATCCGGGTTTTCAGCCACAGCAATTCTTTGAGGCGGTCATTGGAGTGTCCGTTCCTACCGGCCGGCAACCAGAGCCGGTCCTGCTTAAAGCGACCCCGGAGCGGGCTCGTTACATCGAAACCAAGCCGCTCCACCCGTCACAGCGTGTGCACGAACGGGCTGCTGATGGAAGCGTGATCTTTGCTTACCACCTCGTGCATAATGTAGAGCTGGAAAATCAGCTCCTGTCCTTTGGGGAAACGGTGGAAGTCCTGGCTCCTTCGGCCTTAAGGGAAGCCCTCGGCGGGCGGGCAGCGGCATTGTACCGGCAGTATATGGAATAGAAGCAGAAGGTAAAGCACTATTCCCCAACCTCCCACTTGTCTATTTCCTCCAGCTTAAACCGGGTGCTTAAAATATAAGGCGCTTCCCCTTCCGCCCAGTGCCCGTAGGTAGTCGCCACGATGGTACCATCCGGCAGGCATTCCAGCGCAGGATAGGCACAGTCACTGCCTTTGGTATTGTCCTTTAGCCGGATGCGGTATTGTCCCTCCCTGCCTTCCACGAGATCTTCGTAGGTGCCTATCCAGGCGACCCAGTCGCCGGTGGTGGGGCTGGCAGGCCCGGCCTGAGCTTTCAGTTGAGCCGTACCGCAATCCTGGCATTCGGCTTTCAGTGCCTGATAACGCCAGTAAGCGGGGGCCATATCGCGGAAGGAGATCAGTAAGCGCCCGTCGGGGGTATAGATGGCCTGATGCCGGTCGCCGTTGAGGCTGTTGGGCAGGGCGCGGGGGCGGGTCCAGGTCTGGCCTTCGTCGTCGGAGAACATAATCTGGCTGTTCATCCGGCGGCTGTTTTCCCGCAGCAGCATAGCGATTTGCCGGCCATCCGGCGAGCGGATAAGCCCGGGCTCGCAGAGATGGAGGAAACGGGATTGCAGCATGGCTTCCGGCTCGGTCCAGGTCAGCCCGCCATCGTAGGAAAAGGTTTTGTAGAGGGTGAATTCGGCCTGATTGTTGGCCCTTTCAGCCGAAGGCTCACCGGCTCTGCCGCGGTGGCTGATGTAGCGCCCATCGTCGTGGAAGACGGCCATATAGTGGCCCTTGCCGGAACGCAAAGGGATCAGGTCGCCCATGACTACAATACCACCCCAGTCGCCCAGCGGTTGCAGTTCGGTCCAGGTATTGCCCTGATCTTCGGAGTAAGCCATTCGGGCGGGGTAGAGGCCGGAAAAGAGCAGGATGCGTTGGGTGCCATCGGGCCTTTCGGCGGGGTAGAGGGTGGGCACTTCCAGCGAACTTTCCCAGGTTGCGGGCACGGGCAGGCGCTTGCTCCAGGTCTGCCCACCGTCATCGCTGCGTTTCAGGACAATAGGCCCGCGGCCATGCCCTTTGGGATAGGTGCAGTAGAGGGTTTGCCCGTCTTCCAGGAGTACCGAGGTTGGGTGCCCAAGGTACACACCGGGCTCCCGGTCTACGGTTACCTGCCGGCTACTCATTGTATCCAGGTCGATAAAAGGGAGGCTATGGTAGTCAGTGGAGAAACCGCTGAGGTCGATGCCTCTGTTGGTGACCTGTGCCGTGGCAAGCAGCGGAATTATACTCAGGCAGAAAAGTGCAGTACGTAACATTGGTTTTTTACCGAAAGGTACAAAAAGCAGTTTATTGCCTGACCAAAACGAGCGTTTCCGGCGTCCCCGCCCGGTTCATCTTCATACGGAGGGTGTCGGTGCCCGAAAGGGCAACCTCCACCATCTTTTCGGCCTGCCCTTCAGCATGCGTGTAGAGTTTATCGGCCTCCACCCGGTAGCTGCCGGCTTCGGCCTGCGTACCGAAGGAAGCGCTGTAGGTCTCATCGGGCTGAAATTCAAAAGTTACCTGACTGGCATCCCGGTTGGAGGGCTGCTCGTTGACCATCCAGCTTACGCCCTGCCATTCGCCGGTGAGCTGGGTGTCGCCGCTGGTGTCTGTACTGCAAGAGGTCAGGAGCAGGATTGGGAAGAGCAAGAGAAGGTATTTCATAAGTGGTGCAAATGTGAAGGTGAATAATGGCTGTTAATAGTAGCAAGTTAAGGAAGAAATCCCAACAAGTTCTTAAAAACGGGCAGGCACTTAGCATCACTAGTGGATGGATGCGTAAGTGCCTGATCGTAAAAGCTCGGGAAAGCCAGGGGCCTTAAGCGTAAAACACGCCGTGTTTTTCGGACTGGCGTTTGTCAAGTATCAAATGACGGGTAAGCTGGTAAGCCCGGTAAAAGTTGAGGTCAAGGTTGAGCGCCTGCGCGATGGCTTCCTGGCGGGAATAGCAAGCTATTGCTCCCGCCAGCAGGTCCCACATGGGCTCAACCTTAAGAGATGCTAACATAGCATCTCTAACCTTGTCCCCGACCACCCTACTGCCGCACGATCTTAAGCACCTCC
>CAZNHN010000524.1:1934-2660 GCA_964572415.1 uncultured Phaeodactylibacter sp. | reverse complement strand
GGGCTGTTTATGAACGACGTACAACTGGATACCAATGCCACTACGCTGGCCAAAGTGTTTGCGGATGCCGGTTATGCGACCGGCTACATTGGCAAGTGGCACCTGGACGGCCGCGGCAGGAGCAACTTCATTCCTCCGGGCGGGCGCCGACAAGGTTTCCAATACTGGAAGGCGCTGGAGTGCAGCCACAACTACAACCGTTCGGCTTACTACGAAGGAGAATCTCCGGAAAAGAAATTCTGGGAGGGCTACGATGCCATTGCCCAGGCCCGCGACGCGCAGGATTACATCCGTAATCAAGCGAAGGACGAAAAGCCTTTTCTGCTCTTCCTGAGCTGGGGTACGCCCCACGCGCCTTACCATACGGCTCCCGAAAAGTACCGGCAAATGTACGATTCAGCCGAAATGCAGATCCACCCCAATGTGCCTCCTGAAATGGCAGGTATGGTGAAAAAAGACCTGGCCGGCTACTACGCCCACTGCACCGCCCTGGATGATATGGTGGGCGAAATCCTCCAAACGCTGGATGAGCAAGGTATCGCTGACAATACCATTATACTGTTTACTTCTGATCACGGTGACCTGCTGGGCTCGCACCGGGCTTACAAAAAACAGCAGGCCTACGAGGAATCTGTACGCATTCCGATGCTCATCCGTGCCCCGCAATTGCAGGCCAGCGAATACCGGGCGCTGGTCAATTCCTACGACATCATGCCTACGCTGCTC
>CAZNHN010000524.1:0-1789 GCA_964572415.1 uncultured Phaeodactylibacter sp. | reverse complement strand
AACCGCTTTGACCACGGAGGCAGAGAATACCGGGGGTTGCGCACCCTGCGCTACACCTACACCCGTGACCTCAATGGCCCCTGGCAACTGTTTGACAATGAGAAAGATCCTTATCAGATGAATAACCTGGCAGACGATCCGGCTGCTCAAGCGCTGGTAAGCAAAATGGACGCGCTGCTGCAGCAAAAATTGGAAGCCCAGGGCGATGAATTTCTGCCCGGCATGGAGTACATCGCCCGCTGGGGATATGAAGTGGATGCCAAGCAAACCGTTCCTTACGAGAATTGAGCAAGGCAGTCAGGATTCAGACTTACCTTGCCCCGGCCCCATAGGCTTGGTGGCAAAAATATAGCGATGCTCTCCCGCCACATGCGTAAAGGGGGTGTACTTGTTGAGCCACCAAGTCTCTTCATTCGGCTTAGGATCTACCTTCTTATTTCCGGAGCGGCTTACCATTTGTATTGAAGGACTACTGGATAATTCCAGATCATCAAAGTAGATACCGTAAGGATAAGCGCCACCATCGTTAATCGTCCAGACGCCCAACGTTACCACCAGGCGGTCTGCATTAAGCGTATCAAAATTTTTCTGGCTGTTATTGTTGAAATCGCTGGCGAGGTTTAGCTCGGCTTTATGCCACACATTAGGTTCGTCGGTAAGTTTAAGGTGAATATTATCAGCCAGTTCTTTCTCTTCCCTACTGCCCAGGCCGGTATACGCCATCCCAGTCCAGTAGACCAGGCTCATCTTGCGGAAAGACTTTGAGAAGGCTTCCACCTGTACATAAGCCCCGCACCATCCGTCCAGGTCGGTATTTTTTCCATCCACCTGGTATTTCAGTTTCAAAAGAGGCTGGTCACCCGTTTGCCATTGTACTGCCTGGGCGATACGGTTGATGGTCTGCGGCAAACGGTCTTGTCCGGGTATATCGTAGCCCCGCTTTCTATTGTAGAGGTAAAGCGCATGGAAACCGGGGCGGTCATAAACAGGTCTGACTTCACAGATATTAGAAGGGTTTTCGTCTTCGGTATAGACAAAGCGCTTTGTCCACCCTTTGAGTCCCTGCTCAAAATTACCGTCAATCAGTTGCTCAGATGCAGGAAGTTGCCATTTATAATTAAGCCAAAGGGCATACTTCTCTTCTTCAAACACCGGCAGCGTTTCAGGATATTGGAATTCTTCCTGGGTGACTGTTCTGAACCGAACATCTGCGTTTTTACCATTGACATCTACCACAGCAACTCCCTGGCAGGGACCACCGGCAAAATCTTCTTCGCCGAAGCCCCGGGGCCGATAGCCGGCAGCCGGCAGATTGATCATTTTCATACCCCGATAGGTAACGGCCGTTTTGAAAGAAGCCTTCACAGGAATATGCACATGACCGCTGAAAACGTATTTGACATTGCCGTGCTGTGCCAGAATATCCAGCAGCGTACGCTTTACGGCCACCGACTCCGCATAGTTGATCAGGGGATTGATACCGATGGGATGGCTGGGTACATGCTGAAAAAAGAAAGTAGGCTTTTCCCGGTTTTTCTCCAGGTCGCGCTCCAGCCAGTCAAAGTAGTGAGGATGCGTTTCCCAGAAATTATTACGCAGCGGATCAGGCCAGACTACGAAATGCCAGGCACCCAGGTCAAAGGAATAGAGCATCAGTTCCATGCCATTCAGGGCTTTCTGGGCTGCGAAGTAATTAGCGAAAGCCTCCATATTGTAGCCGGGCGTAAACTCGGAGCGGTAGCGGGTTTCATGATTGCCAATGGCGTAGAGCACCGGGCTATTGAGTCTT
>CAZNHN010000523.1:0-2666 GCA_964572415.1 uncultured Phaeodactylibacter sp. | reverse complement strand
ATCCCATTGGATATTGTGTTCAAAAACATATCCGGAATCCTTAGGGAGTGTATTTTTTGTGAATGGCTGATTGCCATCGTCGGACCACAACGTATCCCCTCTTCCAAACCAGGATTGAAAACCTGACATGCGCTCAAAGGATGGATTTTCATTCATGATAACCAGGCCGGTAATTGCCACAGCGCAGGGCGTGGTATCAATCACCGGGTCCTGCGTTAGTATGGTTAGTTTATGCATGGGGGAGCTACCTAACCAAAGTTGCCCGTTATTGCGCACTAAACCCGAATTTCGTTTATAGTCACTTGAAGGAAAACCCTGGGCTTCTGCATGCTTATAAAAAATCCAGGGCTTATTTTTATCTGTAGCAGGTTTTACCTGAATAAGTCCATTTACACTACCGATATAAAAAGTCCCTTCTTTTTCCCTCAATTCGTAGAGTTCATCCGGCACAAGCCCTTCTTCCTCTCCCAAATTGGTGATGGTTTGGCTGACAGGATCAATAATTGACAGACCATCAGTAGTTGCCACCCAAAGTTTTCCTTCCTTGCTCAGCATTACCTTCATAATATTGTTGTTGCATAAGCCTTCCTTTTCACGCAAATGCCGGATCGTGTTTTTTTTCGGGTCTATGATTGCCAGGCCATTATCTGTACCTAACCAGTAATGTCCGGATCCATCATCTACAATATTGGTCACCCTGTTGCAGTCCAGTTGAAGCGAGGTTTCCCGGATGAGTTTTAAGCTATTTAACTCCGGATTGTACACCGTTAATCCATCCAGGGTGGCTAACCAGTACGTCCCGTCTTTGTCTTTTAAAGCTTCAAATACCCGATTTACTATATTTTCATCTTCAATAAACCGGGTCATAATCTTCTCAGAGCGGTCTATAATATTGAAACCGTCTATTCCTTCGACAAAAATTTTATCTGTTTCGAATTCCTTGATGAATGGAATTCTGCCGTTGTCCGGATTTTTTAAGGTTGAATGATCAATAGTTTTGATGGTTCCTTTTGAAGGGCTGTAAATATCCACGCCATTTAGAGAACCTATCCAGATATCCCCCCGATGATCTTCTTCCAGACTCCAGATTTCACTATTGGCCAGTCCGTTCGATCCGTCGAGGTGCTCGGACAAAGGACCTTCAGTATCCACAAGAATGACACCCTTGCCAAGTGTCCCAATCCAGATCACTCCACGTTCATCTTTCATGACGCATCCAATTTTTTGGGGTAGCTTAACGGGACTGTTTGTTACAATTGCCTTCATCTGCCTGCGATCTTTGCTTAGCACATGGATGGTATCGTTTTTTATGATCCACAATCTGCCCTGGTCATCTTCTTCATAGAGCTTGGCCATTCCATGAAATCCCTGCTTATCGCCCAGGGTACTGACTGTTTTATTTGCCAATGAAATGGCCATGGCTCCACTTTCAGAAGTTTCACTGGTTTCACTTACCCACATCTTATTGTTGTGGTCCAGAAAAAACACGTGTGGTCTGCCCCAGTCAAAGTGGTTTACTTCCTGATTGCCTTCATGAATGATTGAATAGCTTGTTCTGTCTTTACCAATGAGGTAAATTTCATCTATGCCAGTTCCTGAATGGCCTACCCAAATATTTTGATCATGATCCTCTCTTATTTCTGTCGGGTAATCAAATCCGGTATTCGTAATTTTTCTGAAATGCTTCATTTCACTATCTGCAATATAGGTTCCTTTTCTCCAGTGGACCATCCAGATTTGGTTTTGATAATCACAATACAGGTCAAGGATTGTGGTATAAGGCAAAAAATGGGTTTGGAGTTTTTGTTTGAAGTCAAGGACGTAAACCCCATTATTTCCTGTGGCAACCCAAAGTTTGCCATCCTGATCCAATTCGATATCCCAGATATTCGTGTAATCATAAGTATATAAATCATCACCATTGTACAAACAGACTCCCCCATCAAAGGTGGCAATCCAATAGGTTCCGTCCTTGTTCTGGATAACCCTTCTGATCTCGTTGGAGGGCAGACCTTCACTGGTTGAAAGCTGCAAGAGACCTGAAGTGACATCATTCAGTATTTGCGGCCTGTTCATCTTCGACACAACCGGCTTGGGAAGGATGGATGTTTTCAGGGTAACCGGCATGGTATCAAACTGCAGTTGGATTTGTTCCTGAACATCCCAATCCAACGGATACTCACCAATTGGAGACAGGAGGGGTTTAAACTCATTGATAGAAAATGGCTTTGAAGGCATTTTATCTATATCCAGCGGATAAGTTCGTGGGGGCGGAATACTGTCGGTATCCACAATTTCCCATTCGATGGGCTCAGGAGCAGTAAGCTCAAATGATTTGGTTACAGGCGCTTTATAGACCGTTGAATCCTTTCCATTTTGATTGGTCAGGTTTTGCGTGCAGGAAGCAAGTGCTCCAAAAAGAATTACGCTGATGAAATATAGATAATAAGATTTTCTCATAGTCTGTTTTTGTTTATGGTGCTTATTCATGGCATGGTAAACTGATTAAAAATTCGGTTCCTTCCCCTACCTTACTATTAACCTTGATTTCTCCTCCATGCGCTTTCACAATATCATAGCTTAGCGACAATCCCAGCCCGGTGCCTTCTCCGGTGGGTTTTGTGGTAAAGAAGGGCTGGAAGATTTTGTCTTTGATGGAGTCGGGG
>CAZNHN010000522.1:0-2675 GCA_964572415.1 uncultured Phaeodactylibacter sp. | reverse complement strand
GTGGAGGTGGAAGTCAAAGGTAAGGTCATCTACCCCGCCTTTATCGACCTCTACAGCGACTACGGCATGCCGGAGCCTAAAGCGGAAGGCAAATCTCCTGACCGCAAGCCACAGATGCTGTCCAATAAAGAGGGGGCCTACAGCTGGAATGAGGCTTTAAAGCCCGACTTTGAAGCCCATGCCCATTTCAACCCGGATGCCAAAGCTGCCAAAACCCTGCGGCAAATTGGCTTTGGTGCCGTGGCGGCTCAGCGTATGGATGGCATTTCACGCGGTACGATGACGCTGGTAGGGCTGGGTGACGAACGCGCCCACGAAATGATTGTAGCCGAAAAAGCTGGTCATGCGCTTGCCTTCAGCAAAGGGACTTCCACGCAGAGCTATCCCAATTCCCTGATGGGCATGATCGCATTGCTCCGCCAAACTTATTACGATGCCGACTGGTACCAACAGCAAAACGAAGAGGTGAACCTGTCGCTGGAAGCCTGGAATGCCGTGCAGGAGCTGCCTCAGTTTTTTGCGATTGGCGACCGGCTGGAAATCCTGCGGGCAGCGAAGCTGGGTGCTGAGTTTGACAAAACCTATATTTTCAAAGGCACGGGGGATGAATATCAGCGCCTCGATGCCCTGAAAGGCCTTAACACCGCCTTCATTCTCCCCCTCGACTTCCCGGATGCCTACGATGTGACCGACCCTTACGATGCCCAACAGGTCACCCTGGCACAGCTGAAGCACTGGGAGCTTGCCCCTTCCAATCCTGCCCGCCTGGCCAATGCCGGCATCCCCATCGCTTTTACGGCAGATGGGTTGGAAAAGAAGACCGACTTCCTCAAGCATTTGCGCAAAGCGGTACAGTACGGGCTCGACACCACGGCTGCCCTGAAAGCGCTGACCTACACCCCGGCAGAGCTGGTGCAGGCGACGGACCACCTCGGAGGGTTGGAAAAAGGCAAACTGGCCAATTTTATCGTCACGGACGGCTCCCTCTTTGGGGACGGCACGGAAATTTACCAGACCTGGGTCAAGGGCAAAGCCTACACCCACAAAGCCATCACCACACCTCAGCTGACCGGGCAGTACAACCTCAAAGTCGGCAGCGACACCTATGCTCTGGAAATCACCGGCACCGACGAGCAGCCCGCTGCCAAAATCAACACCACGGATTCCACTTCCGTAAAGGTCAAACTGGAAAGAGCGGATGAACTGCTGACCCTTTCCTTTGCCCCCGACTCCACCGGGCAAGTCCGCCTCTCCGGCACCCTAAACGGGCGCAACTGGAGCGGCCGCGGGCAATCGGCCGATGGGCAGTGGGTAGACTGGCGGGCGGCCTTCCAACAACCGGCTGAAACAGACAAAGAAGAAAAGGAAGCCGAAAAGCCCGCGCCTACTCCGGAATTACCCGAGATGGGCGACATCATCTACCCCTTCACCGCTTATGGCTGGACAGAGCGCCCCGAGCCCCAAACCTACCTCATCCAAAACGCCACGGTTTGGACCAACGAAGCGGACGGCATACTGGAAGGCACCGATGTACTGCTGCGGGACGGCAAAATTGCGGCGATCGGGCAAGGGCTGAAGGCCAGGGGCGCAACGGTCATTGATGCCACCGGGCTCCACCTCACGCCCGGCATTATTGACGAGCACTCCCACATTGCCATCAGCCGGGGCGTGAACGAAAGCTCACAGGCCAGTACGGCTGAAGTGCGCATTGGCGACGTGGTGAACTCCGAAGATGTCAACATCTACCGGCAGTTGTCGGGCGGGGTGACGACTTCCCAACTGCTGCACGGCTCTGCCAACCCCATTGGCGGGCAGTCGGCCATCATCAAGTTGCGGTGGGGCTACACGCCAGAGGAAATGAAATTTAAGGAAGCCGCCCCCTTCATCAAGTTTGCGCTGGGCGAAAACGTCAAGCAGTCGAACTGGGGCGAAGACTACCGCATCCGTTTCCCGCAGACCCGCATGGGCGTGGAGCAGGTGTATGTGGATAAATTCACGCAGGCTGTCGCTTACGGCGAAAAGGCAGCCTCGGGCGATCCCTACCGCCGCGACCTCGACCTGGAGACGCTGCTGGAGATTGTCAATGGCGAGCGCTTTATCACCTGCCACTCCTACCGGCAAAGCGAAATCAATATGCTGATGAAGGTAGCCGAGCAGTTTGGGTTCCGGGTCAACACCTTTACCCACATCCTGGAGGGCTACAAAGTGGCGGACAAAATGGCGGCCCACGGCGCCGGCGGCTCGAGCTTCTCCGACTGGTGGGCGTACAAATACGAAGTACAGGAAGCCATTCCTTACAATGGTGCGCTGATGCATGAGCAGGGTGTCACGGTGGCCTTCAACTCAGATGATGCTGAGATGGCCCGCCGCCTCAATCAGGAAGCTGCCAAAGCCGTGCTTTTCGGTGGCGTATCTGAGGAAGACGCCCTGAAGTTTGTAACGCTGAACCCTGCCAAGCTCCTGCACCTTGACGAATATGTGGGCAGCATCAAAGCAGGCAAGCATGCCGATGTAGTGCTCTGGTCCGATCACCCCCTGTCCATGTACAGCCGGGCGGAAAAGACGTTCATCGACGGCACCCTCTTCTTTGACCGGGCCGCCGACCTAAAGGCCCGGGAAACCATCGCTGCCGAGCGCCACCGCCTCATTCAGCAAATGCTGGACGACAAGAAGAA
>CAZNHN010000521.1:0-2684 GCA_964572415.1 uncultured Phaeodactylibacter sp. | reverse complement strand
TGGATAAGTGGGGACGCCCTCAAACATCACGGTAGTCGCACCAGCCAGCAGAGGGCCGTACACGATGTAAGAGTGGCCGGTAATCCAGCCGATATCTGCCGTACACCAGTAGATATCGCCCTCCTGATACTGGAAGACATTCTCAAAAGAATACTTGGTGTACACCATATAGCCACCGCAAGTGTGTACCACGCCCTTAGGCTTACCGGTAGAACCAGAAGTGTAAAGGATGAAGAGCATATCTTCGGAGTCCATTTCCTCTGCCTCGCAGGCTGTACTTTGCCCGTCTACCTCATCGTGCCACCATTTGTCGCGCCCGTCTTCCATCGTCACCTCACCACCGGTATTTTTGTGTACCAGCACCGTCTCAATACTGTCGCAATCCATAGCGAGGGCATCGTCCACCACTTTCTTGACCGGGATGTTTTTCGCGCCACGGCTGTTGTAATCCGAGCAGATGACAGCTTTGCAAGTCGCGTCCTTGATACGGTCAGCCAGTGCCTGAGCCGAGAAGCCGGCAAAGACCACGGAGTGGATTGCACCGATACGCGCGCAGGCCAGCACGGCAATCGCCAGTTCAGGTACCATCGGCATGTAGAAGCAGACGCGGTCGCCCTTGCCAATGCCGTTGGCTTTTAGCGCATTGGCTACCTTGCATACCTCGGCATGCAATTCTTTATAAGTGTAAGTGATATTTTCTGCATCTGCATCGTTAGGCTCAAACAGTATGGCCACCTGATCGCCCCGCGTCTCCAAATGGCGGTCCAGGCAGTTTTCTGTGATATTCAGCTTACCGCCCACAAACCAGTTGACGTTAGGCTCTGTGAAATTCCAGTCCAGCACTTTATCCCACTGCTTGCGCCAGGTGAAGGTTGCGGCCTGTTCTGCCCAGAATCCTTCCGGGTCTTCCACGCTCTTTTGGTAGACCGCTTTGTAGTCATCGAAGGACTTGATTTGCTGTGTCATAAGTCTTGTTTTTTAGGCAAGCCTTCTTACTTGGTCAGGCAATAAAGGCTTTCAATTTTTAAAATATCTAGATATTTAGATGTTTATATCTGTAAAGTAAAAAAATAGAATTCGGTTATCCAAATTCCACGACCTCATTTATTGTATTAATGAGGTCTTTATTGTCGAAAGGTTTGGTGAGATAGACTTCGCCCCCGGTGGCATAGCCCTGAAAGCGGTCTGCGGGAGTGCCTTTAGCGGTAAGGAAAATAATACGGGTATCCTGATGCTCAGGCGTATTGCGAATGCGGCGGGCGACTTCGAAGCCATCAATACCGGGCATCATAACGTCGAGGACGACAATCTGCGGAGTGTGTTGCTTTACAAGGTCCAGTGCACTTTCGCCATCTGACGCCTTGAATACCTGATAGCCTTCCTGCCTGACGAGGTATTCGAGTGCGACCAGAATATGCGGCTCGTCGTCGACGAGTAGCACCTTGGTGGTTTGTTTATTCATGTCTGATCAGGGCGAATGAAATAATACTTTGCTGGTTTTGCTGTTGGCCTGCTAAAATTACAGATTTTTAGAAAATAAAAAAATTTCAGCCCGGGTTCTTGTCCGACAAATCTATTGCAGGTAGAGCTGTTCAGCATTGCTTTGCTTCTCAGAATACAAAGGCAGGGTGACTTTAAAGGTAGCGCCCTCTCCGGGCGTGCTTTCTACAGATAACCTTCCTTCATGCTGACTTACGATGGTGTGGGTGATGAAGAGACCCAGCCCGCTGCCTTGTGGTTTGCCTTTATCGCTGTCACTGATCTGAGTGAACTTTTCAAAGATCAGTTCCTGGTCACGGGGAGAAATACCGGGGCCATTATCCTGCACTTCGATATAGCCCCCTTTGGCCCCCTGATAGCAGCGCAGGTGCACTTGCCCCTGTTCGTCATCGGCAAACTTGATAGCATTGGACAGTAGATTGACGACTACCTGCGTAAGGCGGTCAAAGTTGCCATACACTGGCACGGGGGCATCTTTTATGATAAGCTCCGGCACAATACCTTTGTCCCGCATCAGTTGCCGTAAGCCATTGAAAGCCTGCCGGGCCACTTCAGCCAGGTCAAGTGGTTCAAGTTTCAGGTCTTCCGGCTGTGACTGTATTTTCTCCAGGTCGAGCACCTGATTGATCAGCCGGGTGAGGCGCTCACTTTCCGTAACCACGATAGAGAGGAACTCCGCCCGCTGCTCTTCGGGCATGTCGCGGTTGTCCAACATGATCTTGGACAGCGCTTTGATAGAAGTAATGGGCGTGCGAAGCTCGTGAGTTACCGTGGTGATGAAGTCGGCTTTGAGACGGTCCAGTTCCTTGAGCTGCTCGTTAGCTTGTTTGAGCTGCAGGGTGGTGCGTTCGAGCTCAGCCGATTTTTTCTCCAGCGCCTTGCTGTACTCTACGATCTCTTTGGTTTGTTCCAGCACCTTGAACATCTCTTCCAGGCTGATGGGGTCTTCCTTGGCAATAGAACCCATGATTATTTTCGCCGAAGCAGCCCCAATAGCACCAGCCAGATGGGTTTCTGCATAATTGATCAGGTTGGCCTCTGCGGTTTGCTGCCGGGACAAATCCACGCGGTGACGGTTTTCATAAGCGGTCAGTAAAGATTGGGACCGCGCTACGCCCAGGAAGCGATTCATCAGAATACGGATATCCCGTACTCTGGCCCGTCGCCGCATAACTTCGTATTCG
>CAZNHN010000520.1:1806-2695 GCA_964572415.1 uncultured Phaeodactylibacter sp. | reverse complement strand
ACTCATAATTTCCCAAGTCCTCGGCGGTGATGATGCCTCCGCCTTCCTGCATTTCTTCCACGATGAGCCGGGCCGTTTCGCCTTGGTAAAAACCCTCTTTTCCCTGGTCGCGGATGCGTTCCAGCGTAACCGCCAGGTCTTTCTGCACCAGCGTATCACCCGCCTGCCAGGCCGAATCCCGGATCAGCACCATATTTTCATCGTTCCACTCACGGAAGTTTTCCATGGCATCGTTGAAGGTAGAAGCATCGTATTCGGTGATAGCAAAACCATTATTGGCCAGGTCAATGGCCGGTTGAATGAGTTCTTCAAAAGGGAGGGAAGCAAAGCTCTGGTGTACCTGTTCCATGCCGTCTACCGTACCCGGCGTACAAGCAGCCAGGTGACCGTAGAGGGCCTTTTGGTTCATCACGGAATCGTTCTCGTCCAGGAACATATCGCGGAAAGCTGCCGCTGGAGCGGTTTCCCGGAAGTCCAGCGCGCCCTTTTCGCCTTCGGCAGTGCGGTACACCATGTAGCCACCCCCTCCCAAATTACCGGCTTTGGGCAGCACCACCGCCAGGGCGTATTTGACGGCGATGGCTGCGTCAAAGGCATTGCCGCCTTTCTTCAGCACTTCCAACCCGATCTCCGTAGCCAGTGGATGCGCCGTGACCACCATACCGTTGGCACCTACCACCCCTTCGTTCTCCTGCCGGGGCAGCATTTGCTTTTCTACCAGCTCATTGGATTGGGTACTGCAAGCAGCCAGGGTGATGAGCATTGAGCCAAAAAGGAAGAGGGATAATATTTGCCGAAGGAAGGAGAAAGGTAGGTTCATAAGCTAAGCTGGTTTCAGGCGAATATAAAGCACGCGAACGCATAGGCCGAATTATTTTGGTAAATTTTG
>CAZNHN010000520.1:0-1789 GCA_964572415.1 uncultured Phaeodactylibacter sp. | reverse complement strand
TATATTAGCTCAAGTATGGTCATCTGCGCTTTCTTTCTTCACTACTCCATTTGTCGTCTTGCCTTCTGCAAAAAAACTTCCTACTTAAGGCAACCTACTCCAATATTCATCGTAATATTGCAATATAACAAATAAGTATATGGGCCTTACCAAAACAGATTTGTACACCGCAGAGCAGAACGACCTGGCACAACTGGCCAAGGCCTTCGCCCACCCGGCACGTGTCGCCATCATCCAGCATCTGCTCAAAGCCAATCAGTGCATCACTGGCGACCTGGTGCTGGAAATCGGGCTGGCCCAGGCGACCATCTCTCAGCATTTGAGAGAGCTCAAAGCCAGCGGCATCATACAGGGAACGATAGAAGGCACGTCGGTCAACTACTGCATCAACCCGGTACGCTGGGCTGAAGTGAAGGGCTTATTTAACAACCTGTTTGCCCAGTACGGTGCTTCCGCTTCAGGTGATAGCTGCTGCTAAAAAAATTTATTTATATTCATCGTAATATTGCAATAAAACAAAAGCGACAGTGCAGATTTATTACAGTTTGACAGCAAAACACGCTATAAATCAAATCTTTAAACCTTGCCACCTTTAACTTTTAACCCCTACAAATATGAGCACTTCAGAAGACCTCAAAAAAATTGTCCGCGATAAATACAGTCAGATAGCCCTGCAAGACAAAGCCGTCAATGCCGCCTCCTGCTGCGGTTCCGGTACACCCTCCAATAAAGTGTACAACATCATGATGGACGACTACAGCGAAGTAGAAGGCTACAGTCCTGATGCTGACCTGGGACTGGGCTGCGGCCTGCCGACCGCCTTTGCGCAGATCAAAAAAGGCGATACCGTCATTGACCTGGGTTCCGGCGCGGGTAACGACTGCTTTGTAGCCCGTCACGAAACGGGGGAAACCGGCAAGGTGATCGGCATTGATTTTACTGAAAACATGATTCGTAAAGCCCGGGAAAATGCCGAAAAACTGAGCTTCAACAATGTAGAGTTCCGCCACGGCGATATAGACGACATGCCTGTTTCGGAAAATGTAGCCGATGTGATTGTCAGCAATTGCGTACTCAACCTGGTGCCCAACAAAGAGCAGGTCATCTCTGAAATCTTCCGCGTCCTGAAGCCCGGAGGCCACTTCAGTATTTCGGATATAGTGCTGGTAGGTGAACTGCCGGAAGCCCTGCGCAAGGATGCTGAATTGTACGCCGGTTGTGTGGCGGGTGCCATCCAGAAAGAGGATTACTTGTGCTATATCCGCGAGAAGGGTTTTGAAAACATCACTTTACAAAAAGAGAAGACGATTCAACTCCCGGATGATATCCTGGAGCGTTATCTGTCGGCTGAAGAAATGGATGCTTTCAAGAATGGCAACGTGGGTATTTTCAGCATCACGGTCTTTGCGCAAAAGCCAGGAGCAAAAGATGCAGCCAAGCCCAAAGTCAAGCTGTCTGATATTCAGAACGGGGACGCCCAAGTCGACTGCACCCCCAATTCGGGCTGCTGCTAATCAAACCTGTAACTTTGGCAAAGCTTTAAGCTTTGCCAAAGTTTTAACCACTTCTAACATGTACGCCAAAATCCGGCACTACCTCCAGAAAGCCGCCGCTTCTTTCTCAGACATTCCTCCTGAAAGGCGAAAGCTGCTCAGTGAAATCGCAGTAGCCATTCGCCAGGAGCATCAGTATGGGAAAACTGTCCGACTCACCTTTATCTGTACCCATAACAGCCGCCGCAGCCATTTCGGACAGGTATGGGCGACCGTGGCAGCGCATTACTTGGGCT
>CAZNHN010000519.1:1877-2712 GCA_964572415.1 uncultured Phaeodactylibacter sp. | reverse complement strand
CTTTGGTTGGCAGAACTATAGTCGTAAGGAAAAAAGATAAAGGTTCTTTGTTAAATCAAAATGCAGTATGCATAAGAGCCGAGAAAGATGTATGTCAACCGTTTTTGAACGCAATATTCAAAAAAGGTGAATACATAACATTTATAGAGTCAATTATAAGGGGGAATGCTAATCAAGGATCTATTACTTTGAAAAGTCTATTCGAATTCAGTTTTTTAGTACCGAGCATCGAAGAACAACAAAAAATAGCCGACTGCCTCTCCGCAGCAGATGAGCTGATCACTGCACAGGAAGACCGGATAGCACAGCTGCAGGAGCATAAGCGTGGGCTGATGCAGGGGTTGTTTCCAAAAACAAACGGATAGCGCATGGCCAAATCAGGCAAGATATACCTGTACCGCATGACGCACATTGAGAATGTACCTCACCTCCTTGCGCACGGCATTACGCACCGGGCCTCCACCTTCGCCAACGCTAACTATGTATCTATTGGGGATTCGAGCCTGATTTCCACCCGTAATGACTTCTTACTGGATAATGGTAGGCGCCTGGGCGATTATATCCCCTTTTACTTTGGCACCCGCATGCCGATGTTGTACGTTATACAGAAGGGCTTCAATGATGTACCAGCACAAAGTGCAGAGCAAATTGTATATTGTGTGAGTTCCGTAGACAAAGTAAGGGAAGCCAATGTCGACTTTGTTTTTACTGATGGGCATGCGGTAGACACCTTTTCCACTCAGTATACCGAACAGGATGTGGAGCAGCTGTCGGAATTGCTTGACTTCAAGGCGATCAAAGCCAAATACTGGAAAGATGATAACGATCTGGACCT
>CAZNHN010000519.1:558-1751 GCA_964572415.1 uncultured Phaeodactylibacter sp. | reverse complement strand
ATGACAAAGCATACTTTTGAACCATGATACAGCTCGTAACCGGAAATATTTTGGAAAGCAAAGCGGAAGCACTGGTCAATACCGTCAATACGGTGGGCGTGATGGGCAAAGGCATTGCATTGCAATTCAAAAATCAGTTCCCGCATAATTTCAAGGTGTACAAGCAAGCCTGCAAGGACAAAGCCCTCTCCGTCGGCCAGCTTTTGGTGACTGAAGAGGAGTCTTTGTTGACCGGCAAAAAGATCATCATCAACTTTCCCACAAAAAACCATTGGCGGCTGCCCTCCGAGTATGACTACATCAGTCAGGGCCTGGAAGCTTTGGTGAAAACCATTCAGGAAAGAGGCATCCGCTCCATTGCTATCCCGCCCCTGGGCTCCGGCAACGGTGGGTTGGATTGGAATAGGGTCAAGCCCATGATTATTGAGGCCGTGCAAGAGCTCGACTGCGAGGTTTATATTTATGAGCCTAGTAATGCCATCCGGGAGGTGATGAAAAAGGAACGGGTGCGCCTGACGCCTGCCCGTGCCATGCTGCTATCGGTCCTGTATGAGTTGGTGAGGAATGGAGAGTTTGTCTCGGAGTTTGCGGCTGAGAAGGTCGCTTACTTCCTGCAACGGTTCGGCGCTGCCGAGGCCTTTAAGCTCGACTACAAGCCGAATTTCTATGGCCCTTATTCGGGTAAGGTCAGGCATGTATTGTACTACTTAAATGGGAGTTACATCATGGGCTATCAGTCCAAGGACAAGCGCCCGTTTGAAGAGCTGAGCCTGGTGATGGACGCAGAGCCGGAAGTCGAGGCTTATCTCAAACAGTCCGGGCACGAGGAATACCGGGAGATTGTAGACAAAACCAAGCATTTCCTGAAAGGCTATTATTCTCCTTTCGGTCTGGAATTGCTGTCTACCATTGACTTCATCAAGACCGAAAAGCAAAAGGATCAGGTCGATGACATCCTGAGTGAACTGGAAGGCTGGAGCAACCGGAAGCGCACCCTGTTTGCCAACCCCAAATTTGTACAGAAAGCACTGCAAAACATCAATCAACAGCTGACCTAAGTCCAAACAAAGCATGACACAAAAAAGCCAACAACAACTCGGCAAAACTCTCTGGAAAATAGCGGATGAACTGCGGGGCGCCATGAATGCGGATGACTTCCGCGATTATATGCTGTCGTTCCTGTTTTTGCGGTA
>CAZNHN010000519.1:0-479 GCA_964572415.1 uncultured Phaeodactylibacter sp. | reverse complement strand
GCAACTGGAAGAAGAGGACAAGCGGACACCGCTGGGCATTTGGTACGCTGAGAATGCGGAAGATGTGCCGATGTTCGAGAAGCAGATGCGCCGGAAGGTGCATTACGTCATCGAGCCGCAGCACCTTTGGAGCAATATCGCGGAAATGGCACGTACGCAGAGCGATGAACTGCTCATTACCTTAGAAGGGGGGTTCCGGTACATCGAAAACGAGTCCTTCGAGAACTCCTTTCAGGGGTTGTTCTCAGAGATCAACCTGAACTCTGAAAAGCTGGGTAAAACACCAACGGACAGAAACAAGAAGCTCTGTACCATCATTCAGAAAATCGCCGAAGGCATTGCGGAATTCTCTACCGATACCGACACCCTGGGCGATGCCTATGAATACCTGATCGGGCAATTTGCAGCGGGATCCGGTAAAAAGGCAGGAGAGTTTTATACCCCCCAGCAAATCTCGACCATCCTTTCCAAGATTGTCA
>CAZNHN010000518.1:0-2718 GCA_964572415.1 uncultured Phaeodactylibacter sp. | reverse complement strand
ATCTCCGCAGGGGCTTTTGAGGCGAGCGATGAGAAAAAAGCGGTATTGCTAAAGCCCATCGATATCGTCACCATAGCGGGCTCCAACGGCAACATCGTAGCGGCCCTCAACACCTTGCCGGGCACACAGTCCAATGCCGAAGACGGGCGCATATTCGTCCGCGGCGGCGATGCCCATGAGACACAAACCTTTATTGACGGGCTTCGGGTGCCCAATCCGTACACGAGCAATGTGCCGGATCTGCCGGTGCGTGGGCGCTTTTCCCCCTTCCTGTTCAAAGGGACTTCCTTTAGCACAGGCGGGTACTCTGCCGCATACGGCGATGCCCTTTCCTCCGCCCTGGTTTTGCAGACCAAAGACCTGCCGGAAGCTTCCGTGACCAGCTTGTCTATGATGACCATCGGGGCTGGTATCAGCCATACCGAGCGTTGGGAAAACAGCGCACTTTCGGCTGGCGTGGACTATACCAATCTGGGCCCCTACACCCGGCTCGTCCCTCAGAATATCGACTGGGAAGACCCGGTCACGGCACAGGGGGCACAGGTGGGCTTCCGCCAAAAACTGAACAATGGCGCCCTGCTGAAGGCCCAAGCCAATGCACAGTGGTCGGGCTTCTCCATGCGGCACCCCCTGCCGGAAAACCCAGCAGAGCAGTCCCTGCTGAGCCTGCAAAACGACAACTACTACGGCAGCGCCACCTACCATCAGCTGATTGGTGAGGAGTGGCAGTTGGACGCTGGCTTTGCCGCCGGATACGATAGTGAGCGCATAGATCAGCATTTTTCGGTTGACCGGTCAAACGCCATGATGCAGGGCCGCGCCGTTGCCATCCGCTACTTTGAAAACGACTGGGCCCTAAAGCTCGGAACCGAGTGGATACATAGTGACTTTAACGAGCACTACAGGGAAGCAGAAACAGCTATCCAAAGTGCATTTCAGGAGGACTATATCTCCGCTTTCGCAGAAACGGAAGGCTACGTGGGCGAAAAAGTCGCTCTGCGGGCAGGCCTGCGTGCAGAGCGGTACAATCTGCTTGACGCCAACCGGTTGTCTCCGCGCCTTTCCCTGGCCTATAAAGCCGGTCAGGGCGGACAGTTCGCACTGGCCTACGGGCATTTTTACCAGGCGCCACAGCAAGACTGGCTGCGGTTTACCCAAAATCTGAGCCCGGAGCGGGCCGATCATTATCTGGTCAACTATCAGTACCGCAAAGGGGGGCGTACGATCCGTGCTGAGCTTTACCATAAAGCATATCAAAACCTGGTGCAGTTTCCTGCCGGCACTCCCTGGCTGGCAGAGAACTCCGGTGAAGGCTACGCCCGCGGGCTGGATATCTTCTACCGTGACCGGGTGAGCATTCCCAACGGCGACTTCTGGGTATCCTATTCTTACCTGGATACGGAGCGCCACTATGAGGATTTTCCGGTGGCTGCGACCCCTGATTTTGCGGCAAAGCACAACCTGTCGGTGGTCTACAAGCACTGGATTCAGGAGCTGCAGACTAATGTGGGGCTAACCTACACGCTCGGGAGCCCACGGCCCTATGACGATCCAAATACCCCGCGGTTTAACGACCTGCGTACCCCAACTTTCCAGGACCTCAGCCTGAACCTGAGCTACCTGACCGAGCTGTTCGGGCATTTTACCATCGTGCACGCTTCAGTGAGCAATGTACTTGGCTTTGAGCAGTCCTTCGGGGAGCGTTTCGGCAATCAGCCGGACCCCAACGGGCGCTTTACTTCCACGGCTATCCGCCCGCCGGCTCCAAGGTTCTTTTTCGTGGGCGTCTTTGTCTCCATAGGCGAAGGCAGCACCTTTAGCAACTAATTTTTCACATCATAAAAATCCAACTATCATGAGAACTTTAATCATCCTTTTCAGCTTAGTATTGTCCATTTCCACCTTCGCACAAAACGACCGGTACACCGCCGCCATGGAAAAAGCAGTGGGCGAGCTGCAGGCAGCCGAGCAAACCCGCGACTTTTCTGCCCCGGCCAATACCTTCGAGCGCATCACTGCTGCTGCTCCGGAAGGCGAGTGGCTGCCGGCCTACTATCAGTCGTACTGCCATATCATGCAGGCGGTAGGCGCCATGCAGCAGGGCAAGCCAGACCAAATCACGGCATTCCTTGAAAAAGCGCAGGGCGCATTGGATAAAGCCAAAGAGATCTCCCCCGAAAATCCGGAAATTCTCGCCCTGCAGGGTTATATTTACACAGGGCATATCTGGGCGGACCCTATGGGCAATGGCCCAATGTACAGCCCGCAGAGCGTAGCCGCTTACCAAACAGCTATTGAAGCCGGGCCTGATCATCCAAGGGCTTATCACCTGATGGGCATGCACTTGTTTTATATGCCTGCTATGTATGGCGGCGGTCCGGAGCGTGCGATATCCTATTTGGAAAAAGCAGGGGAACGGTTCGAAAGCTACGAGCCTGCGTCGCCAATGCACCCTGCCTGGGGCAGCTACTTCAACCAACAGCTGCTGGAACAGGCTACTGCTAAACTGGAAAAAGAAGAAAAATAATGGCAAATCGAGATGCAAGCTGGACGCGAGACCTGAGGTGGAAAAGCCTCCTCAAACAATTTCTGCTGGGCGGGGGGGCAATCACCCTCACCTTCGGCTGGCAATTGCTTGCTGAAGGGGAATGGGCGGATTTTCTGTCCAATTTCACAGTGAACGGCACGTTATGGGTACTCATTGGAGTGGGCAGCGGG
>CAZNHN010000517.1:0-2736 GCA_964572415.1 uncultured Phaeodactylibacter sp. | reverse complement strand
TGCCGTGGGGCCAGCCAGGCGTAGGGTATCCACACCAATGAGGAGCATCATCAATGGGTCATCGGCAGGAGTGGCAAGGGTTGGGCCTGCACCAAATACCGCTTCGTTGTAGGCCATTTTCCATTGCATTTCCAGATCATTCCACCACTTACGGGCACGCAATAGCTCCTCGGGAGCTGTTTTGACGATAATTTGCATAAAATCAGGGATTAGATGGGGACGGCTGTTCCGCAAAGCAGATACAACACGCCCCCGGTAAATTCTTAAAATGGTTTAGCTACGGGAAGGAAAAGTACCGACCAGTGCAATGCAATTGTGCATAGCAAGGTAGGGCATGCGGTTTTCGTGCGCCTGTCCGCCTCCGGTATTGCTGATCGCGCCCCCGGCCAGCTGAGCGCTACCAGGCGTACCGTTAAAGATGGTGTCTGCTCCGGTGGATTTGCCGATAAGTGCATTGGTACCTGCCGGGGAGGCCCCAGTATCTCCCAGTGCAAAGCCGTGGTTATGGCTGGGCATTTCTGCAGTGGTCAGGGTTACAGTCTCGGCCCCGCCACGAGTCCCAAGGCGGTAGTCGGAAAGCCCTGCCCCGCGGCCCGGCCCGATGATGACGCGCCCCCGCAGGTCAGGCAGGGCAAAGGTGGTCCGGCCATCGCCCCCGTAGATCGTGCCCAGAAGGGAGAAAAGTGCCGTGTTCTGACTGATCGGCATCAACTGCCCTTCGCAAAAAGCCCAGCCGCGTGGGGCGAAGTTGAATCCAAAGGTGGTAATCTGACCAATAAATGGTTCCATCGTCTAAAGTTTAAATAGTAATAGAATAATTGATGTTTCTTTAGACTCTATTTGCCCCCCTTCAGAAAGGTTACCTCTTTTTCAAAAAAAAGATTTTGCACCTGCCGGGACCGGGGGGCGAAGTTCTATCTTTCCATTCACCAAAAAAGTAGTGCTTAAACGGCCGGCAATGCTCTCCCCCCATCCAAGGTTAAGGTTGGTCCAAAGCAATGCCCCGCCGAGGTTAAGGTTGAGCGCCAGCCCGCGTCCCCCAAAGGCACGGCCGCTTTGCGACCGCCTCCCGGCAGCCCCACCATAGCCAATGCCCCATAGGGGCAAAATGTCGGTAACCCACCAGCCAATCCCATCGCCCTGTGCCATAAGTACAGTATGTAAAACCCATGACCAACCCACCAGCAACGCTCGCCACCCAAAGACCGCCCGACCAGCAACGCTCGTGTCCCCTAAACACTCACCACTTACCCCTAAACTCCCAAGCCACACCCACCAGCAACGCTCGCCACCCAACAAGCACGCACGGCGAAAGGACCGACTTCCGTATAAAACTACGTCGGACAGCGAGAGCACCGGGCGAGAATGCCCAAACGACCTCGGAGCGCGTCGCAATTTCCCTTAGTTTTTAAAATCCCGCCCAAAGTTGGAGCACACTGCCCGGAGCAGACAGCGCTCAAAGTGTACCCCCGCAGCCCAATCGACCTCGCAGAGCGTCGAATATTAGTCACCCCCAACCGCTTCCGGGTTTCCGACCTCGTAGAGTGTCGCACACCGCCCACCCCAAGGTTAGGGCATACTACCAAGCCAGGCCTACGCTCAAAGTATACCCTAACCGCCCAGCCCTCATCCAACCTGCCCAACCATAAAACCCACCAACCGCCGAAGCCTCAAAGCGAAGGAGAGACCACAACACCATAAAACCAAAACACCACAACACCCACCGACCGCCAAAGCCCAGCTCAAACCAGGATTGACCCCACGGCAACGCTCGCCACTTTTGCATTTTACATTTTACATTAAGCGTTTTACAGTTCTGAAGCGCAGCAAGGCCTTGCTCACTCCACCACCTCCCGGCTCCACTTTTCCCAATCTTCCAGGTAGTAATCAAGTAATGCGGGCTGATCCAGACGGTTAGGCTCCAGACCAGGCGGCCGGGCGGAATCTTCCGGGAAATGAAGCATGGCATCCACCACTTCCCCGTCCAGATAACGTACGGGCAGATCGGTACTAAAGGGAGTAATAGCAAGCGGCTTCGAACCGGCCAGCACAAAACCCCAGTCGCCAAAGGAGGGCACATAGGTATGGTAAGGCAGCACATGCCGAAATCCGGTCGCCTTCAGGGTCTCCACAATGCACCAATAGGCATCGCGGGTATGGAAAGGGCTCGTCGCTTGTGTAGCCAACACCCCATTTGCCGTAAGGCGGTTACGGGCCATGCCAAAAAACCAAGTGCTGTACAGGCGGGCCACGGCTTCATTGGAGGGGTCAGGCAAATCTACCAGGATAAGATCGTAGTAGTTTTCGGTTTCTGCCAGGAACTGACTCGCATCCTGAGCTATGGCCTGCACCTTCGGATGGTCCAGTACGCCTTCGTTAAGCTCGCGAAGGTAAGGTTGTTCCCGCCCGAGGCGGAAGACAGCAGGGTCCAGATCGACAATGGTCACCTGCTTTACCCCGGGATGCTTGAGTACTTCCCGCGCCAGCAGCCCTTCTCCCCCACCTAAAATGAGGACCTGCTCCTGATAAGGGGCAGCTTCCAGCGGGATGATGCCCAGGGACTCGTGGTACCGGTACTCATCGGTGGAAGAAAATTGTATGACCCGGTTGATGTACAGGCGGATGTCCGACCGATTCTTCGTCACCGTCAGCTGCTGATAGGGCGTGCGCTCACTGTACACGATACGATGCGGGTAGGAACGGCTGTCCCAGTCTTCCAGCAGTGGCTGCGCCTGA
>CAZNHN010000516.1:1311-2743 GCA_964572415.1 uncultured Phaeodactylibacter sp. | reverse complement strand
AGCCGTAGATGCTTGACAGTTAACGCCCAGCACCAGTAAGCCCTCAAGCATGAAAAGACTGTCAACTATTTCGGTCTAGTCGCACTAGCTATACTATTTATGCTGGTCAGGGTGCAACAATTGCTCTGTCTTGTACAGGTCTACCACTAACTTATTAATGATGTCCTTTAGCTTGCCAGTATTCTCTCCCAGCCAGTTTTTCAAGCCTTTGTCCTTAACGGATAATTCTATGGTTATGATCTCTTCTTTCGGCTGCTCTTCTTCAACGACTTGCCTGGAAACCAAGAGCCCTCTCAGGCTTTTGTAATTACCTTCCCATTCTACCTCATCGAAATCAGCATCATAAGCAACTTCAGCATCATCATACCTGATATTCTCCTGCGAAACAGAAAAACCATTTTCAACCAGTTGCAATGCTTCCCTGATACTCAATCTTTTGCTGTTCAAATCAGACAATACGATATTGTCTGCCGATTCACCACGGTTGATGAGGTCAAACACTTCATCTGTTTTCATTATCTTCATGCTCACAGTTTTTGCTTCCCAACCGCCCAATCCAGCGCCTGCTGATAATCTTCCAGAAATTCCTCCAGCCGCTTGCGCCGGTACTGCATCACCCAGCGTGGATGTGGCAGGGGCTTAAGTGCTTCGAAAAAACCATACTTTTCATTGAGGGGCTCAAAGTACTTCCAGTTTTTGCCTACGCCCATGACGAGGGCGACTTTGTTGGTTACGCCCAGATCAAGCTGCGATTGGATGTTGTGAATGATGTGGGGTTCTACCGCCCGCTCCAGCTTTTTGTCATCGTAGAAGTTGTAATTTTTACCATCACGGGTAAAGCCGAGGGGACAGAGGGAGGTGATGTAGAAATGCTCGTAGAAGGCTTCCGCACCGCCCCAGTTGTCGATGAAACGGTAGACGAAATCAGAAGACAGCTCCGGTTTTTTGTGAAAGGCATTCGGGATGCCGCAGACTTCTTCCAGGCGGATGGGGTCGGTAAAGGGCACTCCGGTGACACCAGCTCCAAAACGACCCGGATTGATGCCAAAGATGGCAATGCGCGGGCGGTCATCATCGTAGTACTTGCCGTAAAATTGCTCCATAGCGCGCCAGGTCTCCTCCCCGTCGAAGGGGTAAAGCAGGTCGGCGTGCGGTGGCAGTTCCCAGTTGGGCTGAAGGGAGCGGTTGAATTGCAGGATGCGCTGAGCGATGGACATAAGGATGGATTTGGATGAGCGAAAGTTAGCCTTTCCGCCCGAGGGTGCCAAATACTTCCTTCGAGGATAGGCAAAACGGCAACTAAATTCATACTGTTCGTTGTTTATACCATGAGGGGTGTCGTTATTCGTTTGATCTCTGCCAGGCAGGCAAACAGTGCCGAGAGGAACCTCTACATTGAACGTAAATTTAAAGCTCAGGGAGATGAAGACAC
>CAZNHN010000516.1:679-1301 GCA_964572415.1 uncultured Phaeodactylibacter sp. | reverse complement strand
TTAAGGAAGCGGTCGAAAGAGTGAATAACGGAGCGTCCCTCGAAGGGGTTGTGTTAGATAAATCGTCAATGCTTCAAGTCAATATACGAGACGCTATGATTCTGAGCAGGGGAGGTATTGTTATCCCTGAGGAAAATATATACTACGATGATACTGAAATCGAATATGACGAAGAAATCGATGAATTAGTCATCGGAAAGGAAATAACCGGACTGAGCTGGGAGGAAAAGTCAGAAAGGTTTGAAGCCCGCCAACGTACGGAAAAGAAAGTTAGCATTGATATTCTGACCGATGAATCAGAAATTGAGCATTAGATTGAAAAAAAAACAAAAGTAGATTAGGGGATATACTGAAGCCTATAATAGTGGAATTATTTAAAGCGGAAAAAAAATTAAAATCAATTCCTCCCACAATGGCTAACAGACGATAACACTTTTATCACTCCAATGGGTATCCTGTTCCTCCTGTAAGGATTAGGGCACATTGGATTTCAGCTCGAGCAGCAGGCTTATATGCATGTGAATACAGTGCTGCAATTCGTTTTGTTTTATTATGGAACGAATGAGCAAGACTCTAGTGGTCTGTCAAGGCTAAAACTAGGGGTTGCCTGCGGCGACTTTTG
>CAZNHN010000516.1:0-669 GCA_964572415.1 uncultured Phaeodactylibacter sp. | reverse complement strand
AGAAATTGAGCATTGGATCGTAAAAAACAAACGCAGGCTTGGTGATATACTGAAACCAATAGTAGTCGACTTATTTAAAGCAGAGCAAATGATTAAAGGCAATGCGCCTGATAATGGTTAATAGAGACTGCTATACTTTATTTTCAAGATAGCAGGAAGGTAAGTTTTATTCTGTTTTGGACAAAAGGTGAGGCGCTTCCTGATTAGCCTTTCCGCTCAAGAGCGCCAAATACTTCCTGGAGCTCAAGCTCAATGCCCAGTACCTCATCAACGAGGACATCATTGCTGCCAAAAATATTACTGTCGTTCCGGTGGTGGTACACATAAATAGACCGCAAATCCGGTACCACCAGCCAATACGATTTCACCCCTGCATTCAGATAACGTTCGAGCTTGATGACCAACTCCTGTATGGGCTGCTGACCAGATAGAATCTCGATAGCCCCTACGGGAATTTCCGCGATGTTGGTTTCATTATACGTCAGGTCGAGCTGACCTTTTTCAAAAAGCGCCAGGTCTGGAACATTCCTTTCTTCTCCAAACAGGATATTGAGCTCCGGCAGCACTTCGAACCGGTCTCCGTAGGCCAACTTGATTAAGAACAACAATTGCTGTTGAATGAAAGCATGAAATTTATCAGGCATTGACTTATTCCTTTCCTGCTCATAT
>CAZNHN010000515.1:0-2746 GCA_964572415.1 uncultured Phaeodactylibacter sp. | reverse complement strand
CGTTTGGGCGGAGAATGCACAAAACCTTCAAGTCCACCACAATAACTTCGAAACGATTTTAATACCTATTGCCATTGGCGGGCCTAGCTATTACAGGGTGACCCACAATTCGGTTATTGATTTCTTTAGAGGGTCTCAGTTGCAGAATACCTTTGCCTTAAATGACCAAGCTTGGTTTAATTGCAATTACTTTGAAGAAACGGCAAACGTTATAGCTGTAACTATATGGGGCAATAATGAGGAATTTGAATTCGAGCAGGAAACCTTCAATGTCCCGGCAGGTGAGGACATGTGGATCACAGATTCGGGTTCTATCCTGGGGGAGATCGAAGCGGCACAGGGCAGCCCAACTGACCCTGTGCTTAATTTATTCTCCGGCACCCAGCATATCATCGCCCCCGTACCGGAAACCAACTCTTTTACTTACTACCACCCGGGGACAAACCTGACAACGGCTTTCCCTACGCTAACATTTGTACCGGATAATACGGGGCAGAATTTTACGAATGTAAGTGTGCCTTTAAATATGAATGAGTATGACGATGGCTGCCTTGAGCTGGAAGGCGTTGGAGACCGGCCCCGTGAGGAAGAATGCAAAACAGAAGAATGCCTGGACTCCCTTAGCAACCTTTTAGGCAATAAACGTAGCCTGATTGACGGAGGAGATACAGAAAGCCTGCAAAATGCGCTTGCACTGGCACCAAACGAACAAAGTACGTTGGATGAATTATCCAATGCTGCCCCATATTTATCAGAAGATTTGCTCTTTGCTGTGTTGTCATCCGGAATGGAGCTGTCCAATCAGGAGGTCATTTTATTACAAAACGCCCCGGTTCCTAGCTCAGTTCTTAGTGCTGCACAAGATATAGTAAGTGATGATACTTATCAGGCGTTGCTGGATATCAGAGCATCTGAAGGCTATTCAGCGATGGAAGCCCTACTTGCAGAGATCAGCGACCTTGAATCTCAGCGATCCGCTGCCTTCAACTATTTGTACAATACCGCTTTTGTAGAAGGGGACTGGGCAACCGCCGAAAGCCTATTGATTGAAGAAGGCTCTTTCTCTTCCATGCGCAAGCTCATTGGGCTGAAAATGCGCGCTGGAGCCTTTGACGAAGCAGAGGCTTATGTACAGGCACTGCCCACAGAGACGGATGACCAGTCTACTGTCGCTGACCTATTAGCACTGGAAGTAACCTACCGTTCTAACCCTGCAGATTACACGCTTCCGGACGGAGACGAGGCCTACCTTCAGCTCCTGGCAGAAGATACGCTCTCGGCTACTTACACGTATAGCAGGGCTTTGTTAGGTACTTTGACCGGTGCGCAATTTCACCTGCCTATCGCACCTGACGGTCAAGTAGATGGGCTTATACAGCAAAACCAGGGTACAGCAGTTTCCCAGCAATCAAAAATCCGGGCAGCGAAAATGTTATTGTCGCCCAACCCTGCAAAAGGTCAGGTGACTATAACATTGCCCGTTGATCCTACTCCTGAATGGCGACTCGAGATTTGGAGTTCAAGCGGCATTTCCGTCCGGTCTTTGGAAATAGGCTCCAATCAACATGATTTCAACCTGAAAAGCCTGCCTGCCGGATTTTATGTTGTCAAAGCCATCAATAAAGTGGAACCGCTCCAATTACAGCAGCGCTTAATTGTACGATAAATTTTAATTGTTAACTACGCTCCGCATTAAGCCTCATGGGCTCAATGCGGAGCTCTATCATAAGGTTAAAGCATGAAAAACTTTATATTACTCTGCTTTTGGGCACTGCCAAACCTGCTCTTGTTAGCCCAGCCCACTTTCCACCGTACCTACGATCTCACTAATGGGGCTTCTGAAAATGCCTACAACATGACTGTTGTTGAAGATGGTGTGTACGTAAATTGCGGGACCTGGTGCGATGAAGACTTCACTTTCTGCCCCATACTGTTCAAGATCAATAATAGCGGGGACAGCTTGTGGCACAGGCAATATGACCACGACATACAAGATTTTGCTTTTTTTGATTACATCATCGACTCTAATGAGGAATTCTTATATGCATGCGGAAGGATTCAAGATGAAGACAAACTGCCTTTTATCGCTAAAATGGATATCTGGGGCGATACGCTCTGGCTAAAGACCTATTATGAGGAATACTGGGATGCTGCTTTTGATATTGAGCAAGATCATGAGGGCAACCTTGTTACTAGCGTCAATGGCGGGAGTTTTGGAGAATTCGGAAGATGGTCAGTCATCAAAACTGATACTACCGGGGAAATGATATGGAGCACCACAATTGAAGATAATGTTGACTATGCCTACGAGGGAAGATTAGCCATCCTAAATGACGGCTCTATCCTGCTTGCTTTTTACTCCGGCCTGGAGTGGACAAGCACAGGCAGGGCTTATTTTGTGGCCAAGCTTTCAAGTGAGGGCGAAGTGGAATGGGTACGCAATTATGATGAAGTGACGAGGTCCGACGATTATCCAGCCCTTATTGCCCCCTACCCGGATGGCGGTTTTGTCACGGGCTGGGCCTTTGATACCATCTCTCAGCCTGGAGTCTATACAGATGAGGGCCCACTGCTGCGCAGATACGATAATGATGGGGAAATTCTATGGGAATATCGGTACGTGTACCGAAGGGGTCCCAAACTTACCAATATGACCGTAGCAGAGAATGGTGACATCATTATGCCAAGAGTGCACAAAGACCAAGTTTTACAAAAAGCAAGGTCAAAGGAAATGGCAGAAGTTTTC
>CAZNHN010000514.1:1597-2751 GCA_964572415.1 uncultured Phaeodactylibacter sp. | reverse complement strand
GAGCTGATAAACTGGGTCGTCAGGTCTACTGATTCGGTTCCCTGCAGGCTAATTACCTCATTTTCGTTGGCGTTGAAGTTAGCGTAAGCATTCATGCTGAAGTTGTCCTTTTGGAAAACGGCATAGTCCAGTTCTGCCTCAAAGCCTACGTTCTGCATGACCCCGGCATTGGTATATGAGCTCAGGAAGCCAGAGGAAGGCGTGGTCGCTACTTCAAACAGCAGGTCACGGATTTCATTCTGGTAATAGGTCATGGCCAGTGAGAGGCGGTCCTGCATAAAGCGCAGGTCGGTACCGATTTCCCACTCAGTCTTGATTTCCGGCTTCAGGTTGGGGTTTCCTTTGTCATCATCTACCCGGAAGCCACCCCCAAACTGGGAAATGAACAGGCCATCGTCGTAGGTGCTGTAGACAAAGCCACCCTCGGCCAGCGTCTGGAAGCGGTGTGCCTGCGGCTGAACCCCCACCTGACCCCAGGAAGCCCTCAGCTTACCAAAGCTCAGGAAGCCGGTCTCGTCAATAGCGTCCAGTTCGGTAAACTGCCAGGCAGCGTCAAAGGCCGGATAGACGGCACCTGTCTCTTTGCGTTATGCTGCTTCCAGCGTTCCGGATGCATTGAAAAACAGCTGGCTGAAGAAGTCAAAGTTAAATACGGAGTACAAGCGATTGGACCGTATGAAACGCTTGAAGTTTTCAATGCTGCTCACATCATTGCTGGAGTTCAGGTCAGTGGTCAGCAGGTCTACATTCGCCTGGAAATTGGTCAGGGTAGCAAAGTTGCTGCGGCGTACCCGATTATTGTAGTTCCAGCCTATTGTGGTGTTCAGGCCAATACCTTCACTCAGGTTAAACTGCGCCCGACCGATGGCGTCAAAGTTAAACTCACTCTCGGTGATGATGTCCTCGTCAAAGCGGCCAAACACTTCGCCTCCTGAACCGATGGGAAAGAAATAATTCCGGCGATCCGTATAGGTGTCTACGCCTCCGCGCAAGGTAAAGCCCAGCCAGTCGGTGGCGTCAATGTTGACATCGGAGTTGACGATAAAACGATCAACCAGCGTATTGCTCACCTGCTCATTGGTAGTCCAGAGCGGATTGTTGTAGATCGGGTTAGGCGTAGAACCCAGGCTACGACGATAAGCACGATGGCGCTG
>CAZNHN010000514.1:0-1483 GCA_964572415.1 uncultured Phaeodactylibacter sp. | reverse complement strand
AAGAAGGTCTGGTTATTCAGACGCACGTTGGTACGGTTATAATCACTGTTTTTGATGATGCCTTCCTGATCCAGTCTTCCCAGGCTGAAGAAGAAGGTAGAGCGCTCAGAGCCGCCGCTGATGGAGAGGTCATTCTGAAAAAAGTATCCGTTTTGAAAAACTTCGTCAAAGTTTTCGTCTACAAATGTCTCCCGCGAGTTTTTGTTGATGATGGGATAATAGAGGGTGCCGTCCTCAGCCTCAAAGTATTCACCGCTCTGGTCTACTTCATCGGCGCCGCCGGGTCTTTCTGAAATTTTATCTCCCCACGACTCACGGTTTCCGGGATTCCACTGACCATTTCTTCCCTGGCCAAAAGTAGTCTGCAGGGGATGGCGGGCGCTGATCTGATCAAATGAATATGAAGAGCTTAGTGAGATTTTAGGTCGTCCGGCACTGCCTTGTTTGGTAGTGATCACGATCACCCCGTTGGCAGCTCTTGAGCCCCAGAGGGATGCTGCGGAGGCTCCTTTGAGCACCTGGATAGATTCAATGTCGTTGGGATTGATATCGTTGAGGCGAGATTGCTGGGAGGTACCACCAGAACGATTGCCTCCATTGCCTCCTCCGTAAACCGTATTGTTGTTGAGGGGCACACCGTCCACGATAACCAGGGGATTGGAAGAGCCCGTAATGGTGTTGGCACCCCGAATCTGTATGGTAGAACCCGCGCCCGGATCACCATTAGAGCGGGCTACGCGCACACTGGCCGCTTTTCCTGCCAGGCCATTGATCACCCCGGTTTCACCCGACTGCACCACAGCTTCGGCATCTACGCTGGAAGCCGTAGAGCCCAGTTTGTCACGGTCTTCTTTGAAGCCCAGGGCATTTACCACGACTTCTCCCAGCTGCTGCACATCTTCAATCAGGGTGACATTAAACTGGGTTTGATTGTTGATGGCTACGGATTTTTCCCGGTATCCTACCGAGCTGAACACCAGGGTTTCAGCATCTGCCGGGATGCTCAGCCGAAAGCTACCCTCAATGTTGGTGGTTGTTCCGGTGGTCGTTCCTTCCACGATGACGGTAACACCGGGGAGTGCTTCCCCGCCCTCATCGCGTACTGTGCCACTCACGGTGCTCTGCTGCGCCCAGAGTGGTAAGGCCTGCAGCATCATAAAGAGGCTAAAGGCCAGCATTTGTACAAGTTTAAGCATTCGTATAGATAGGTTGGTTAAAAAAAACGAAATTAGGGGATAGGAGTGACGGTGCAAAAATTTCCAACATAAAAAATAAGAAAAATACCCCAATTTGGGGGAGTAAATTTTCTGTTGAAATGGTAAAAAACGCTAATGGAAAATACTGAATCTCTTAATTTTAACCAGAATGACAAGATAAATTAATATAGATTATATAATTTACGAAAAAAATGAACATATAAATGGAATATAATTTTTCCTGTAATTATCACTCTTAAAACCCATTTCAGGATAAGCCCAATGCG
>CAZNHN010000513.1:0-2751 GCA_964572415.1 uncultured Phaeodactylibacter sp. | reverse complement strand
TGCTTGCTATGTACATCCCGCGCAGGGCCTTTCATGAACACCTGCTGCATGGCCACCTGCTCCGGTACATGGCCTGGCACACGCCCCTGCCTTTGTTGCTGGTGCGGGAGCAGCAACCTTAGTCAAACGACCAGTAAGGCTCCATTTTTTTCAGGACTTCTGCCGGGATCGACCGGATTTTTGCCACCTCCGTTGCTGAGGTAAAGGCACCGTGCTGCCCCCGGTATGCGATGATGGCGTTGGCGTGTTTCCAGGTCAGGTAAGGGTGCGCCTTCAGGCCGGCCGCATCCAAATGATTGATCCGCAAGCGCTGCACCGGTCGGTCAACCATCAACTGCGGACGGATGCGCTGAAAGGTGCTGTCGGGCAGCCCATAGGTCTCCCCCACCTGATCCACATGAGCAAAACCGCCCAGCTTATCCCTGAATCCACAGATGCGGCGGGCAAAAGCCGGGCCGATTCCCTGCAAAGTTTGCCAATCTTCCGGGGTCGCGGTATTGATGCGTATGGATGTAGGGGGCTCAGTGGCTTCAAGCCTTGGCGGGGTGGCTTGGGCTTCTGCATCCGCTGCCTGGCTTTCGCGCCTGGGCTCACTTTTGGGGATCGATACATAAGGCATCAGTGCTTCGGCCTGATCGGATGGTAAGCCGTATATCTTTTTCAGGTCTTCGGGCTGCCGGAACTGCCCTCCCTTGTCCCGGTAATTAATCAGGGTGCGCACAGTGCGCCCGGACAGCCCTAATAGCATCAGGCTGTCGCCGGACAGGGTGTTGGGGTCGAAGGCAAAACGCTGAGGGGCAGGCGCTTCAGCAGCAGGTTTCGATTGGGGATGGGACTTAGGTGGGCGGCTCAGTATGCGAACGTAAGGGGCGATCCGGGCATAATCTTCCTCAGAGAGGGTGTAAATGTCCTGCAGGTCTTCGGTTTGCCGGAAGGGCCTGACCTTTTCGCGAAAGCGAACAATAGTATTGGCGGTCTTTCGCGATAGCCCCAGCAGCTGAAGGCTGTCCAAAGGCAATGTGTTGGGGTCGAAATAGAATAAGGCTGGCTCCGGGGCAGTGGTCGAAGGGGCGTCTTCGGGGGCAAGGAAAGCTTCTAACTCCGCCTCAAAGCCATCAAATTCAACAGAAGCTGGAGGAGATAAAATAGGGTACACCAATGGCAGCAGAGCAAAGATGAAGATTAACACAGCCAGTATCCACGCTCCGTTGCGCTCTGATTTGGTGTAGTAGAAAAAGTCTTTCAGCCAGTCGTTCATTCTGCCGGGTTTTTAATCCATGATTCGATGATACCGTTTTCCAAAGTTACAGCTCCTGTCTGAGCAGTGTGGTAAAATGGCAGGCCCAGCGCTTTCGCCTCCTCTGACCAGGCTGCTGCCCGCCAGGGTGGGTTGGAGCCATCAGCGATAAAGCATGAGGTATTTATGTGCTCCAGGACTTCGGCAAGCCTTATTCTAGGGCTTTGGCTCAGGACCACGGCATCTACCTGGAAGCGCCCCTGACCTGCTAACTGTTCCGCGTCTTCGAGAACCAACAAGCGGATCTCCCCCAGCTGCCAGTAGCCCTTTTGTCCGGTCGCTGCATCCACCTTTACCGATTGCCGGGGGTGAAAGAAGGTGTCTACACGAGCCCGGCGGTGCCAGTGGTGCGCCTCACAGGCGAAAGCCAGCCGGTCCTCCTCCAGTGCAGGGCTGGTGATTTGAGTGATGGCAGGGCCGTGAAATACATCTATCGCAGTATGCTTGTAAACGTGGTAAACCACGACCGATTGTTGCTGCCAGCTTGCCCACTTCTGCCAGGCGTAACTCCCTGCCAGCAAAGCTCCTATCAACAAGCTGCCCAGCACCCACCGGAACTGTCGGGTCCGGTGCCCCAGTGCCAGCCCAACTAACAGGGCATAGAGCCCCCAAACGCCTGCGGGCCCAATCCAAATGCCTTCCAACAGACCGCCGGGCAGTTGCTGAATGATGAAGATGCCAGCATTGACCAAATAGATGAGGCCGTAAAGAGCTTTGGCAATCAGCGCTCCCAGAACGGGCACACTATGAAAAGCCAGCAGCAAAAGTGTCAGGGAAAGGATGAGACCCGCAGCGGGCACTACGATCAGGCCCGAAAGCACAAAGTAGAGCGGAAACTGATGAAAGTAGTAGAGGCTGATGGGCAGTGTGCCGAGTTGTGCCGCCAGAGAAACCGCCGACAACTGCCAGAGATAGTCGCCAATCCGGTGCTCAATATGCCAAAGGCTGTAGATGCGGGGCTGAAAGTAGACGATACCCAGCACTGCCAGATAAGACAGTTGAAAACCTACGTGGTAGAGCAGGTTGGGGTTGGCAGCCAGCAGCATAAGTGCTGATGCTGCCAGGGTGTTATACACATTGGTGGACCGTTGCAGGGCAAGGCCTACGGCCAGAAAGCTAAACATAGTGGAGGCACGAAGCACGGAAGGCGCAGCGCCTGTCAGGAGCGCAAACCCCCATATACCAACTATTATTAGAACCGTTTTCAGCACTTTCCACCATCTATGGCGCAGGGGGACACGGCCCAGCAGCCACATTAAAATGAGCTGTACCAGGCCTACGTGCAGCCCGGAGACAGCCAGCACATGCATGGCCCCGGTATTGGCGTAGGCGTTTTCTACTTCCTCCGTCAAAGCCGATTTGTACCCCATGGTCAGCGCAGCGCCCACCGCATACTCATTGGGAGTAGGCAGGTGTTTCTTCAGGACCTGCAGGGCTTTCCTCCGCAGACCGGC
>CAZNHN010000512.1:0-2753 GCA_964572415.1 uncultured Phaeodactylibacter sp. | reverse complement strand
ACTTCCGCAGGCGTGAGTGCCATCGATGGTAACCATGAAATGCCGGCGGGGCTTTGGGGAGAATTCCGGTCTGCCCTCTATGACTACTACGGCGGCCCGGAAGCGGTTTTTACGGGCTGGGTGAGCAATACACAGTTCGAGCCACACGTGGGCGCCGCTATACTGGATTCTATGATCCAAAAAGAAGATTTACTGACGCCTTTTGCGTCTACCAGGTGGGACTCTGTCTGGCGTTCGGGTGACCTTTGGGCAGTACGGACGATTTCCAATTCCGGGCAGACACAGATTTTGAAAGGTAAAATCCTGGTTGATGGTACTGACCTGGGGGACGTGGCGGCCGCCGCCGGTGCCGACTTTTGGGTGGGCATGGACAGCCGGTCCGAAACCGGGGAAAGCATGGCCCCGGAACAAGCGAATGATATTGTGCAGGACCTGACCTACGTAGCCATCCTCAAAGATTATGGCGAAGATAAGGCTCCGCTGCTGGAAAAGCCCGCAGGATATGACCCAGAGGAGTTTTTCTGCCTTTGCCGCAAGCGCTGCGATGACCCGGAGCGCATCGAATGCGATAAAATGCTGGACTATGGCAAGCTACCCAACAATAAGTACATGATCAACTGGCCCATCATCGGCAACGATTATTATGTGAACGTGATGGAAATGGACGGTGAGGAACGTGCGGCAGCCTATGAGCAGGCAAAGAATCAAACCCGGCAGTTTGTGTACTACCTGCAGAACGAGCTGGGCTATACCAACCTGGGCCTTGCAGATGACGAGTTCCCTACTCAGGACCGTATGGCACTGATGCCTTACCACCGCGAAGGCCGCCGCATCAAGGGGTTGATACTTACCACTATCAATCACATCAAAAGCCCCTACAACATTGAGCAGCCGCTCTATCGGACAGGTATTGCTGTAGGGGATTATCCGGTCGACCACCATCATGAGAAAAACCTGGATGCCCCGGAGATTGACTTCCCAAAGGTACCTTCGTTCAATATTCCGGCAGGCAGTCTGGTCGCTAAGGATGTCCCCAACCTGCTAATGGCCGATAAGGCTATTTCGGTAACGAATATTGCCAATGGTTCCACCCGGCTACAACCGGTAATTCTTCAGGTAGGGCAGGCGGCCGGTCTGATGGCGGCAATGGCCGCTCAGCGCGGGCTGAGTGTGTCGGATTTGCCCGTACGCGAAGTGCAGCAGGGCATGCTGGAGGCTGGCGGTTACCTTATGCCTTATTACGATGTAAAACCCGGCGACCCCCACTTCAAAGCCATTCACAGGATCGGCGCTACCGGCTTGCTGGCAGGCACGGGCGAGCCTTATAAGTGGGCTAACCGGACCTGGTACTACCCGGACTCCATCCTGATTGATACCGCTCTGGCGCAGGGGCTGGCCCGGCTGGGTGTGGAATGGAACGAAAAGACTACCGGGGCACCTGTCACTCTAGCCCAGGCCAAAACCGCTTTGGTCCAATTGGCAGGAGCACTGTCGTTGGAGGTTTCCTGGCGGGGCAAGCCCGACGCGTTCGAAGCTGCTGTTAAAGAAGTGGATAAGGCTGCCGGGCTCAGCCTGCCTCAGGAAAACATCGCTGTTACCCGCAGGCAATGGACGGTATTGCTGGATGAACTGGTGCGCCCTTTTCAGCAAGTGCCGGTTACGTTTGAAGGGGTACTGAATAAGTGATTGAATTAGCCTCAGCCCGCCGGGCTGAGGCTAATTCAGCGCTTCAATAATTATTGTTTCAACAACTTCAGCGTTTCCTGATACCCATCACCGGTAACAGCCTGCAGGAAGTAAAGCCCCGGAGGAAGCCCGCTCAGGTGACCGTCGATTTCCACGTCGCCCGGGTGCAGGTCAAATTGGCGCACCCGCTGCCCCAGCTCATTGAGCAGGGTTGCAGTGCCTGTTGCTGTCAACGGCTTGCTGAACGAGAGCGTAAACTGTCTGGAGGCCGGATTAGGGAAAACCGTTGCCGTGCGTACGGCTTTTGCAGGGGCTTCATTGCCCCAGTACGGTACAGAGAAGTTGCTGCTGCCCAGGCTGCGCGCATTTACATTGCTGAATACGGCATTGGCGTCCCCATTGGGGTCCGTTGTGAATACCGCCAGCCCCATTTCGACACACTCGCCCATTGGCAGGTACACCTGATGGAACAGTTGCCAATTGCCAGTATCAGTATTGCGGTAAAAGGCGCGGATGTAGTCGCCCTGCCTGAGCAGGCGGAGCCAGGTAGCAAATGGTGTAAAAGAGGTGGTGGAAGTGCGCGGGCCGTTATCAACGGTGCGCAATTCCCGCCGAAGCAGGCTGGACAGGTTGGAATACACGGCGACCATTTTAGCGCCCGGCGCATTGCTCTCTCTGATCATCAGGCCTCCGTAACCATTAGTGACGCCCTCAATTTTGGCTTGGATCCCCCCATCGCCGCAAAGGCTCTGCCCGATGAAAGCTACCTCATCTGACGTGTTGGGGATGAGGTTATAGCCGCCTGTAGCGACGTTGAACTCGCCCCGAACGGGGTTGTCCGTAGCACAAGGGTCGTAGCTGAAGGTGCTGCTTTCGCCTGGATTGCCGATGTCGGTTGCTTCCCAGCTTCCGGGCAGCGCATCCCCGGTTTCCACCAGGACCTGAGCGGTGCATTGGTCGGAGTTTCCGCTTCCATCCTCTACGGTGACCAGCACATCGAATTGCATCCCGGTATCATCGCAGGTGTAGGTAGTACCCTCGAAATCTACAGATTCTATGGAACAGTT
>CAZNHN010000511.1:0-2763 GCA_964572415.1 uncultured Phaeodactylibacter sp. | reverse complement strand
CGTACGAGTTTCAAATTATCCGAAGGGTGTATACAAGCCATCAATATTGTTGCTACGCAATTGGGCATCAAGCACCGATCCTTGTTTGATTTCCTGATTGAGGACACTTAGCTTCGTCAGTTGGATATTGGCCTCCCCGGCGATGGAATACAGATTATCCGGATTGAAATAATTAACGCCTTCTATGCCACCAAAAAAGAAGAGCCCGTTGCTCGCTTTAAGAGCAGATCCATCGTGAAATTCGGCTACCTGTAAACCTCGCTGCCAGTCGTAGTTATAAAAAAGCTGTTCACCAGGGCTAAAACGTGAAATCCCTCTATTGGTACTGAGCCACAAGTACCCCGATTGATCTGCCAGTATAGCATGTACCTTATTACTGGCCAAGCCATCTTTTTCAGAGAAAGACTCAAAAGATTGCGTTGCAATATTGAACCGGCACAATCCTGCCGAGCCTGTCCCCAGCCATAAATTCTGGTCTCCTCTGCTGCAAATAGAGAAGATTATACCGGGGGCAGGCTGAAAGTTATCGTTGGTATAAAAGCGGTTGATTTCCTGGCTTGCCGGATCATAGGCAATCAATCCATCCCCAAATGTGCCCAGCCATAATCTTCCGCCGAACGCATGTATGGCTCTCACGTCGTAGTATTCCAATCCTTTAACAGGGTCAAAGCAATCTTCTTCCCGGTTATACTGTAAAACACCTCCCCGATTTGTACCAATCCAGAGTCGGCGGGAAGCATCTTCATAAATACAGCGGATATCATTGACCGGCAACTGTGCAGGAGCCTGATAGTGGTAAAAACGGTTTGCGTTTTTATCATATCGATTAAGGCCTCCTTCGTAAGTGCCCAGCCATACTTGTCCGGTATGATCGGTGAAGGCACTGAGTACTGCATTGTCGCTCAAAGAAAAAGGATTATCCGGTTCATAGCGGAATCGTTCCACCACCCCTTCTTCCGGGTTCCAGACATTCACCCCATCACCGTCGGTGCCAAACCATATATTGCCATGATGGTCTTCAGCCATTCCCCAGACTTTGCTGATCGAAAGACTGTTCTCCTGGCCGGGTTCGTGTTTGAGGTGGCCGAAGCGCTGTTGCCTCGTTTCCGCAAAGTTGACTCCTCCCCCATCTGTTCCTATCCAGATTTGATGGTCTTTGTCACGGAAAATCGCCAGGACTGTCCGGTAGGACAAACTCCCCGGTTGCTGGTCCGGGAAATAATGCGTGAAGGCAGCCTCTTTTCCCCTCTGAAGGATATCCTCCTGATTAACGACCACAAGACCGTTCTTCTTGGTACCGATCCATAGCTGGCCTTCCTGGCTTAGATGAAGAGATAAGATGTCCTTATCGAGGACAAAGCTGCGTTCCCCCTCTGCATAGGGGAAGTTGGTCAGGTGGTTTTCCTCTATATCGAAATAGGAAAGCCCATGGTCAGTACCCATCCAAAACCCCTTTCTACCATTAGGGCAAAATGTATATATGTTTCCGGAAGCCATGGGACTGCCAGCAATAGTGCTAAGGTGCCTGATCCGGCCGGAAGGAATATCATAAAGGTCAACGCCGTCTCCCCTGTTCCCAATCAGCAAGAGGGAATCTCCTAAAAGCCCCAGCGTATTGATGTTGTTGGAAGAGAGCGACGTGCCCCTGGGCGATGTGTCAGTCAGGTAGCGAAAGGGAGCTTTAGGCCCCTCTCTAAAACTGATCCCACTGTAGTAAGAAGCGATAAATATTTTTCCATCTTCCGTTTCTACTATATCTGTGGGCGAGTTATCCAGTAAGAGCCCCTCTTCGGATCCCGAAGGGATCCGGGAAATACGGTGTTGCTTGAGGTCAAAAAAATTCAGCCCGTTGGCAGCCATGACCCAGAGGTTGCCCCGGCGGTCAATGAATAAATTATTGATCTCGTTGCCCGATAAGCTATTTGAATCTCCCGGTTCCTGCCGGTAAGTCCGGAAATCAGCACCATCGTACCGGCAAAGCCCATCGTTAGTGGCAATCCAAATGAAGCCCAGTGAATCTTGTTCAATAGCAGAGATAGTGCTGCCAGGCAGCCCTTCTGTCATACGGATATTCCAGAAATAAAGGCTGTCGCTTACCTGATCCGCCTGCAGCAGAACCGGCAAGAGTAACACGCAGAAGCCCAGCGAAGCAAACCGCATAAGCACGTTTTATTTTCAAAAGTAAATAAATGCCCTCCAATCACAAATCCACCTGATAAAATGGACAATTCTTAACGGGTAAATGGACAGAAAACCACCATTTGGAACTGCTTTCTATGCTTAGATTTGCTCATGCATCAAAGCTATAAGCCCTATGGGAAAGTTTTCCGACCAAATCAGACTACTGGCAATAAGTTTATTGCTGACCCTTTTTGCCGGGCCTTCGTTATTGGCCCAGGATCAAACCGTAACCGGCGTGGTTTCATCCGGGCAGGAACCGTTGGCCGGTGTATCCGTTTTTGTCACAGGCACAAATAACGGGGCCTTTACCAGTGTGGATGGGGAATATACCATCAAGGTCAATGCAACCGATACACTGGTTTTTAGCTATCTGGGCTATGAAACCATTCAGGAACCGGTCAATGGGCGTCAGCGGATTGATGTTCAGCTTTCTCAAAGCGCCTATCAGCTGGAGGAAGTTGTAGCGGTGGGGTACGGAACCGTTCGGAAAAAAGACCTTACCGGAGCAATTTCCACCGTCAAGGGAGAAGAGTTAGCAATGCGGAATGTGGCGGACGTTACTCAGGCTTTGCAGGGAACGAT
>CAZNHN010000510.1:452-2770 GCA_964572415.1 uncultured Phaeodactylibacter sp. | reverse complement strand
GTATGATATTAGGATGGATCATGATTCCACTAAGTCTGCTTGCCCAGCCTCGGGTAGTAGACGCTGTGATACAGGACAGCCGCAGTAAGCTGCTGCAGGTCTCCTTCTCTGAACCCATTACCGTCTCCAATTCCGAGGGCTTCCGACTGGTAGGCGGCGTAGCCCGTATCCAAAATCTCCTCGGTGGATCAGGATCCTCCACCCTGGTCTTCTCCCTAACCGATTTTGTCCTGCCCGATGATGACTTCTCCCTGCTCTACTGGCAGGAAATGGGTGACGCCCGTGCAGCTTCCGGACGACTCCCTGGTTTTGAGGATTTTCCTGTTTCTAATCAGGCCACCCAATACCACGGCAGCGGTACCATTTTCTATGTCTCAACCTCCGGTAGCGATAGCTTTAAAGGCACCTCTCCCCAGATGCCATTACGCTCACCACAAAAAGCGCTGTCTTTGACTCAACCCGGAGACTTCGTCCTCCTTAAAAGAGGTGATACATGGAATGAGGTTAATCAACTTTCTTTTCCCAAAAGTGGTAATCCTGGTAACTATATTGTCCTTGCTGCTTATGGACAGGGGAAACAGCCATTACTTGTAGGTAGCCTTAGTAACGAGGCTATTCTCATTAACCAAAGCTTCGTGCAAGTTGATAACATGCATGTTCTTGCTAAGGATAATCTCTTCGGTATTCTTAATACTAACAGCTCTCGAAATGTGATCATTTCTAACTCTACAGTAGAGGCCGTAGACAGAAGCCCGAGCAACGGAAGAACCGACCATGCTATATACTATGCTACCTCTGGGGTTACTAACCCTATTATCATCAACAACACGGTTAGTGGTGCTCGTTGGGGAATCTCATCATCCGGATATCCTTATACTGAAACTAATGGTGTCCCCGACCATCAGGTCTACGGTGGCCTCCTGGAAAACAATCTCGTCTTAAGTACTGCCGATGACTCCTTCAGCGGCAATGATGGGCTGCAAATGGCCAGAGGTGATTATCACAATATCGTTGTCCGTAAAAATACTGTAACACAATGGGCTGACGATGGGGTCGATATGTACCTGGGTTTTAATATCTTATTTGAGTATAATACACTGCATAAACCTAAAAATTCTGCGGCTAATGCCATCAAGTGTGGAGGGGTTGCTCGTGGTGGTAATGAAGGACCAGTAGGTAGAAAAAGCAATGGAATTGTGGTCAGGTATAATACTGTATTTGATATTAAACTTGGCAACGGTAACCATGCCATCAATACCAATGATGGGGGACAGGCTCTGATTTATGGAAACCTGGCTTATAATATTTCCGGTAGCGGAGTCCAGGTTTCAGGAAACATCGATCGCTTTGACATATTTAATAATACATTTGTCAATTGTAACTACGGCGTCTCTTGCTGGACTACAGGCAGCAATGCCGGGGAAATCTATGTATCTAACAATATCTTGGAAGGAACTACCAATGATATCAACGCCAACACCAGGGGCTCCGGGCAGTTCATGAAAGGTAAAAATAATATCCTAATAAACAATAAAACTGGTGGGAACTACATAGGAAGTAATGATATTTCAACATCGATAAGCAATCTATTCCTAAATCCAGAACTCAACGACTTCCGTATCAAAGAAAATGCACCTGCTATTGATAAAGGTGTTGCCATGATTCAATACCAGCAAGACATCTTCGGTAATTCAATCATTAACGCCCCCGATGTCGGGGCGGTGGAGTTCGCCAGCCTTGATGTGGTTCCTCAACCTGAGCCCGCTCCGGCCCCGGAACCCGAGCCTTCGCCTCAACCCGAGCCACTGCCCGAAGATAGCGTGCAACGCCTGGCTTTCTCGTACTACGAAGGAGAATGGTCTCAACTGCCTGACTTCAGCCAGTTAAAGCCTGTCAAGGAAGGCACGCTTGCCTACTTCTCGCTTGAACCAAGAGAACGGGATGACCATTTCGCTTTTCTCTTTGAAGGTTTCATCCACATTGAATCCGAAGGCAGCTACACCTTCTTTACCAACTCAGACGATGGTTCACGCCTCTGGATCAACGATCAACTGATCGTGGATAATGACGGCCTCAGGCCAGCCAAAGAAGAGAGTGGCAGCATCTTCCTCTCTCAGGGTTTCCATCCCTTCAGACTCGCTTACTTTGAAGGCTTCGGAGGGGAAAGCCTGCAGGTATTCTTGCAGCATGAAAACGGGGAAAAATCAGCCTTGCCCGCTGACATGATCGTGCTCAACGCACCTCAACCTGAGCCCGCTCCGGCCCCGGTACCCGAGCCACTGCCCGAAGATAGCGTGCAACGCCTGGCTTTCTCGTAC
>CAZNHN010000510.1:0-442 GCA_964572415.1 uncultured Phaeodactylibacter sp. | reverse complement strand
GGCTTCGGAGGGGAAAGCCTGCAGGTATTCTTACAAAAGGAAGGAACTCAAAAAAGCATCCTGCCTGATTCTATACTGTATTTATCAATCAACGCTAAGCAGGAGCGCCTGGAAGCGAAGACTGTGGAAAAAGAATTACAGTATGTTACTAAAGACAGATTTATAGAGAAACAATCAGCAATGCATGTTTATCCGAACCCTATACAAGCTGACTTTAAGGTTGCTTTAGGAACCCGGTATGAAAGCATTGACTTACAGATCGTGAATCAACAGGGTCACCCACTACTTTCCAGGCATTTTAGTGACCCCGGCAAGGTGCTGGAAGTCTCCGTTGCGGAACTTCAGCTAAACCCCGGTATCTACTTCCTGACACTAAGGTCGGGGGGAGAACTTGTTGGAAAGACCCAGTTGATTAAACAATAAAAAAGCGCAAGTATTGTTG
>CAZNHN010000509.1:0-2804 GCA_964572415.1 uncultured Phaeodactylibacter sp. | reverse complement strand
GACATCCTTATCCGCAAGGCGCGCCTGGAAGGCAAAAATGCCTGCTGGGTACCGGGCATGGACCACGCCTCTATTGCCACGGAAGCCAAAGTGGTAAAAATGCTGCGCGAGCGGGGCATCAAAAAGTCAGACCTCAGCCGCGACGAGTTCATGAAGTACGCCTTTGAATGGAAAGACAAATACGGCGGTATCATCCTCGATCAGCTCAAAAAGCTGGGCGCTTCCTGCGACTGGGAACGTACCCGCTTCACGATGGAGGACAAGCTTTCCGAAGCCGTCCTTAAGGTATTTGTAGACCTCTACAACAAAGGCAAAGTCTACCGCGGGCTGCGCATGACCAACTGGGATCCGGAAGCTCAGACCGTGCTGTCCAACGAAGAAGTGATTTATAAGGATGAGAACTCCAAACTGTACTACCTCCGCTATAAGATCGAGGGTACGGAAGACGAGTACATCACGATTGCGACAGTACGCCCCGAGACTATCCTGGGCGATACCGCCATCGCTGTCAACCCGGACGACGAGCGCTTCACCCACCTCAAGGGCAAAAAAGCTATTGTCCCGTTGATTGGCCGTGCCATCCCCATTATTGAAGACCGCTATGTGGACATGGAGTTTGGTACAGGTGCCCTTAAGATCACCCCTGCCCACGACATGAACGATAACGAAATCGGCGAGCGCCACGGGCTGGAAGTCATAGATGTGCTGAATGCCGATGGCACCATGAGCGAAGCGGCGCAGCTTTACGTAGGCGAAGACCGCTTCAAAGCCCGCAAGCTGATCGTAAAAGACCTCAAAGCCGGCGGGCACCTGGTAAAGGACGAAGACTACCGCAATAAAGTCGGCCGTTCCGAGCGGACCGATGCCATCGTAGAGCCCCGCCTGACACTGCAGTGGTTCCTGGAAATGAAGGACTTTGCCAAAACGGCGCTGAAGGCAGTCGAAACGGACGAAGTAAGCTTCTTCCCGGAGCACTTCTACAATATGTTCAACAGCTGGCTCAAGGAAGACAACATTCGCGACTGGTGCATCTCCCGGCAACTATGGTGGGGACAGCGCATCCCGGCCTGGTACTATGAGGACAAGATTTTCGTAGCCGAAACAGCTGCCGAAGCGCTGGACAAAGCCCGGACAGAACTGGGCAAACCAGACCTGCAATTATCGGATCTCCATCAGGACGAGGATGTGCTGGACACCTGGTTCTCCTCCCAGCTCTGGCCGATTTCCGTATTTGATGGCTTCGAGACCAGCGAGGAGCTGAATTACTATTACCCGACCAATGTGCTGGTGACGGGCTGGGACATCATTTTCTTCTGGGTAGCCCGGATGATCATGATGGGGTATGAATATGCCCCGGGGCTGCTCGGCGAAGCCGCCAAAAAGGAAAAAGGTGTTCAACCTTTCAACGATGTGTACTTCACCGGTATGGTCCGCGATAAAGACCGCCGCAAGATGAGCAAGTCGCTCGGCAACTCACCGGATGCCCTTCAGCTCATCGAAAACTACGGTGCGGATGGCGTACGCTTCGCCATGCTTTCCAGTGCAGCAGCCGGCAATGATATTGTATTCGATGCCCCTTTCGATCCGGAAACCAGGGAAGTTCTGAACGAAAGCAAGCTCTGCGAGCAGGGCCGCAACTTCTGCAATAAAATGTGGAATGCCCTCCGCCTCATGAAAGGCTGGGAGATCAAACCCGACTACGGTGCCCCGATCGATACCGAAACCCTGGAGGCTTCCCTCAGCATCTACGAGCGGCTGATGACCCTGCTGCACCCGTTCATGCCCTTCATCACCGAGGAAATCTGGCACAACCTGCGGGAGCGGGCAGATGGAGATGACTGTGTGATGAGCAAGTACCCAACCGCTGATGCTTACGATCAGGCGCTGATCGACCGCATTGAGCAGGCCAAGAACATCGTAGCCAGTGTACGGGAAACCCGCAACAGCAAGGGCGTGAAGATGAAGGATGAGCTCGCCCTTTTCGTTCAGGACGAAGCCAACAGCCGCGCGTTGTTCGAACTTACCGGGCTGCGCCAGATGATCATCAAGATGGCCAACCTGTCCGGGCTGGACTTCAGCAGCGAGGAAGTCCCCAACAGTATATCCTTCCTCTCCGGCAAGACCCAGTTTTTCCTGGAGCTGAATCAGGAAATCGACCTGGAAGCGGAGTGCAAAAAGCTCAAAGAAGACCTGGAATACCAAAAGGGTTTCGTAGCCAGCGTGGAGAAAAAGCTGAGCAACGAGCGCTTCGTCAATAATGCCCCCGCACCGGTTGTGGAACGTGAGCGCATGAAACTGGCTGACGGCCAGGCCAAGGTCAAAAACCTGGAAGAGCAACTGGTCAGCATGGGCTGCCAGTAAGGCATATTAAAGCATATTAAGCAGGGCTGTTTCCGGTAACAGGAAGCAGCCTTTTCTTTTTTGCCGAACAAAATCGAGGCATCAGACGGTTTAATTAATAAAACCTACCATGAGCTGGTCCCTAAAGATTGCCCGCCTCTTTGGCATCAATGTCTACATCCACTGGACATTCCTCATTCTGCTGGGGTGGATTTTCCTGTCGAGCCTGGGCTCCGGGCAAAACATGCAGGAAGCCCTGCTGGGCGTGTCCTTTATCCTCACCCTCTTCGCCTGCGTGGTGCTGCACGAATACGGGCACGCCCTGACCGCCCGCCGCTTCGGGCTGGAGGGGCGCGGCGTGCTCGCACCGGGCCTTCATGCCGCCGTAATGGGCGATCGATTCGCGGATGGTCTTCATCGTGGCGACGACCTCGTCGGTCAACTCGATCACCTGCGCAGATTCG
>CAZNHN010000508.1:0-2814 GCA_964572415.1 uncultured Phaeodactylibacter sp. | reverse complement strand
AGGCGGGCATTAAAAACGCCATGTTTGCTGAGTTGCTGGTAATGCAGGGCGGTGCGCAGGAAGGTATCGAGCTGCAGGGCTTCGCTCCGGGTTTGGGTGGTCAGGGGCGGGATGTTGCGGTCTGAGGTCTGCCACCAGGCAAAAGCAGCCAGTTGGCGGTCGGGGCGGGGCTGCCAGTAGACTTCCTGCATGATGCTCTGTTGCCGGAAATTGGCATGCGTTTGCTGCCGTTCTTCTCCACTGTCCAGGCGGTAGCTGAAATCGTTGTCGGCAGACCGGCGGAACAGGCGGGTATTGAATGCCCAATGCTCCCCCCGGTAGCGGGCACGCGCCTGATGATCCTGAAAGCCAAAGCTGCCCAGCATGGTTTGTGCGCCCGCTTCCATGCCCCGGTAGGAGAGGGGCGTATTGCGCAAGCCCACTGTGCCACCAATCGCCCCGCTGCCCCAGGCTGCGCTGCCGCCGCCCCTTTGCAGGTTCACCCCATCTACAAAAGCGAGAGGCAGGAGGGAAAAGTCGAGTTGTCCCAGCATCGGGCTTTGGAGCGGCAGTCCATTCCAGGTGACCGCTGTATGCCCGGCACTGCCCCCGCGGATAGAGGTGGTGGCAATGCTGCCTCCGCCGTAGTTCTTGATGAAAATACCGCCTTCCCGTTCCAGCAGGTCGGTCAGGTAGTAGCCGGCGTAGCGGTTGACATCGGTGGAGTCCCAGCGTTGTTCCTGGCTACCGGTGAAGCTGGCGCGAAGGGGCGAAGTGGTAATCTCGGCAGCAGGCAGGAGCACGGCGGTATCGGGCTGTGCCAAAAGAGACACCGTACACGAAATACTTAGGAAAAGGATAAGGAGCTGCCGCATCCTGCCGGTTTAGTAGCCTGAAGGGCAGGGCAAGAGCGGATAATAGAGACTTTTGTGGGTAAACAGCCAAAAAAGGTGCAGGAAATTCCCACACACCTGTTTGTTAAGCTGTGCGCTTGCCTTCACGTAGTGATCAGGCAGCCGTGGCACCCATTAGGCCCAATAAGCACTCCATCCCTGCTTTTCCTCCGAAAGCCCGAATGAAAAAATACAGCTTGGCAGGTCTTCTGGCTTGCTTCTGCTTTTGCGGCCTTCCCATCATCTTGCGACAGTGGCTTATGCGCGAAAACATCTTAGACCGTGTTGAGATTTTGGTCTTCTAGTCGAAAACTAGCAATTTTTTGGTTAGGCGAGGTGCGAAAACCGGAGTCTAGCCTTAGCTAAATGAGGATTTTCGGAACGAAGTATAAGCAAAAAAGTGCAGTTTGCAGACCGATTACTAAAGTCTCAGCACGGTCTTAACGAAGCTTACAGCAGCGGGGACTGCTCAGGATTTGCACCTGATTCCCTTTTAAACGAAAACCATGGTCTGAGGTGGCTTTCGTACCAACGCTTAAGCAAAGGTAGGGAAAAAAGCAGAGGTAGATGTTAATTTTGGTGAGCGTTATGACCGTCAGCACCCAGGATTTGCCTGCTACGGCTTTTGCGCTATTCCCTAACCCGGTTAAAGACCGCCTGACCATTCGCCCGGCAATGACCGGAGCTTACGACGTGTCTGTTTTCCGCGCCGACGGACAACTGCTGCTCCGCCGGCAGGGGCTGCAAGGGCAGTCCACCATCTTTATGGAGCAGTGGAGTGCGGGTGTTTATGTCATCGAGCTGACTAATGAGCAGGGTGCTTTACAACGGCTGGTGAGTAAGCAGTAAAGGGTTAAAATAGGGCTGTTGGGCAGGAGGGGAACTTTCTTGCCTGCCTAATCTCACCCCCTGCGGTGACCTTCCTCACTGTAGCTCAGGCTTTTGTCGCTTACTTTTCGGAGAATAAAAAAATTAGCGATGAAAAAATGGATACTCGCCGGCCTGCTGCTGGCTACTTTGAATACATTAGGCACTGCCCAAACCGAAGAATGGGTGTGCAAAGATCAGGAAGCCATCACCGCCATGGAACGTGGCGCGGCCGAGCGGCAGCTGAATTTCCGTTCCTCCGCATTGACCGATGACTACGATATCAAGTACCACCGGCTGGAGTGGAACATCAACCCCAACAACTACTACATTTCCGGTACGGTCACGACCTACTTCATGCCTAAGGAGGCTAACTTCGTAGCGTTGCACTTCGACCTTGCCAATACCCTGCAGGTCAATAGTGTCATTTTTCACGGGCAGGAAGTGGAAACCTACAGCCAAAGCAACAATATGCTGACTATCAATCTGCCCAATTCCCTGTCAATGGCGGAGCTGGACTCGGTGAGCGTCACCTACGAAGGCGCGCCACCGTCCAATGGCTTTGGCTCCTTCGCGCAGGCCACCCTCCCGGAAATTTATCAATAATTGCTTGCGCCTTGATGACAACAGAAAGTCCCTAAATCAAAATGGCCATATTCCCCCCGTCTATTCGGCATTATTTTGCCTGCCAGATTGTTTTGGTTAAAACATCACACGCAGTTAAAGGCTGCCCGTATGCTGCTCCGGTATCCAGATAGTACCGTCCAGACTCAAAATAAGGCTCGCCGTCAACCATTGGATGATGTCCAACAATATGGATTTCACCTTCTTTTCCGGCAGGAGACAGTCGTTCCCAAAGAAGCACCCCTGGATCTTGTTCCTCCAATGGGACCCCTGGTGAAAGCCCTGCATGCACGAATATATAATTTTCGTAGACCCACCACATTTGGGTCGATTCAATAAAGTTGATATGATCCTGCGGGAGTCCATCGGACAGATTTCTTACGCGGTAGCTACGTAGTGTCTCATTACCACCATTCCCGAGAAACTGATCTAAGGCGGAATCGCTTGCCCG
>CAZNHN010000507.1:2120-2836 GCA_964572415.1 uncultured Phaeodactylibacter sp. | reverse complement strand
CATAGGACATAATTTCGCCTTCATCCGCCTTACGGGGCACTTGCCCGTACAACGCCAGGGTGAGGGCATCAAGAATGGTGCTTTTGCCCGCGCCCGTATCTCCGGTGATGGCAAACAGACCGCTTTCCGACAGGGGAGACTCATCAAAACGGAGTTCCTGCTCCGTGCGCAGGGAGTTGAGGTTCAGAAATCGTATGGTATTGATTCTCATGGAGTAAAGTCGAGGGTATTAAAGCTATAATTCTTGTTCAGTCATCCAGGACTGCAACTCCCGGAAAGTAGCGAGCAGTTCGTCCATTTGGTCGGGCGGGCTGCCGTATTGTTCGCACTTCATTTTGAAGACTTCTTCGGCTTCCAGGGTATCGAGGTCGGGGGTGTTCTGTTGGGACAGCTCCTGCCGTTGCGGGTAACGGGCCTGTATCTTCAGGATGGATGCGCCGCCACCGTTGGCTTCCAGGGCGTCCTGCAAAAGGGTGCTCAGCTCCGGCACCATGCGGTCCAGTTCCACACTGACCTCAATCCAGGGTTCCAGCCCTTCCCGTTCTTTTTGGACGAAGCGGGACAGGCTTTCCAGCACTTCTTCCAGATTCCCGCTGATGCCCTTTAACCGCCGGAATACCGGCACCGGCAGGCTGCGTATGTTATCCAGCGTTTTGCCAGACCACTCCAATACATAAATGGCTTTCTCATCCTTCGTTTCACTAAAGCTCAGCCGG
>CAZNHN010000507.1:0-2023 GCA_964572415.1 uncultured Phaeodactylibacter sp. | reverse complement strand
TATTGCCGATGTAGATATTGTCCTGCTTGCCGGAAGCGCCTGCGCCGGTGGCGTAGAGGTGCCCGGTCGCGATCACCGGCACGCCCGAGGTATCGAAGTGTTCCGAAATATAAGCCGCCCGGTCATCGTAGTGTTTTTTGATACCGGCGCGGATTTGCTCCACCCGGTCGTAGCCCGTTTCCCCGGCCACACTGTAGCGCAGGTCGCGGTCGCGCAGAAAAGGGACTGCGGCGATGATCGCCTCTACCCTGCCGGCTTCGTCTTTCCAGGCCACAATTTCCTCTGCCGGATCATCGCCTGCCGCGCCCACCACATGTACATTCAGTGCCTGCAACAGCTCCCGGGGCGCATTGAGCATAGCCGGAGAATCGTGGTTGCCCCCGGTGATCACTACATGCCGGCAGTTGGTATTCAGCAGTTTGCGCAAAAACTGATAGTACAGGCTGCGGGCGTAATTGGGCGGATTGCCAATATCAAAAATATCACCGGCAACAATAAGCCCGTCGGCCTGCTCCTGCTCAATGGCCTGCAACAGCCAGTCCAGGGCCAGGCGGTGCTCTTCTTCCCGGTCGTTGTACAAGAGTTTCTGGCCCAGATGCCAGTCGGAGGTGTGGATGATTTTCATAATATTCCGGTAAGGAAGCAGTATACGTTTTTTTAGCCAATCAGCGCTACTCAACGACCGATCAAATGCATTTCCACCCAATCCAGCACCGGGTCAGCGGTATTCAGGTAGCTGTCCTTATCTGCTTCTACCCAATGATCTGGAAGAAGCACGTCTTTTGGAGCTTCCGGCGCCGGCCGTTTTTTGTACCAGACCGAAATTGAAATTTCTTCCTTGCTGTTAGGCAGGTTCACTCTGGATACAGCGGTTGCCCCTTCCGGCCGTTCACTAACCACCGTCCCAACCAACTGCCCAATGCCATTGTCTTTTACCAGTGTAGCCAAACCGGCAGCGGCGCTACCAGTTTGAGGCCCAACCAGAAAAATAACCTGCCCGTCATACTCGGGTACGGGCGGCCGAAAGTATACCGGAGACCTGGGGTCCATGACAGGAGCAAAGAAATCAGCCTGTTCTAATCCGGCAGCGATTTCCAGACTGTCTACATTCACGAGTGTGCCATCGGCGGGCAATGATTGATTGAGTTTTTGGCAAGCACGGTCCAGCGCTTTCCACTCTTCCTGGAATTGGGACCTTGATAAGGGAGAAAGGTAAATGTAGTCCTGTATGGGGCGCACAGCTGCCTGCGGGGCCAAAGCGTAGAGTAAAGGACGGGCCATTTCCAGATCGCCTCCACCGTTATTGCGCAGGTCGATAACCAGGGTCCGAAGGTTTTTAGCGTTTAAATCGGTAAATACCTCCTGTAAAAAGGCATCAAAGTCCTCAGCATTGGGCCTGATCCAGCGAGTGGATTCCCCCTTTGCTGCCCTCCGGTACTCCCGCCTGAGAAATAGTCGGGCGAGCGGGCGGATAGGTGCCCGGACGTAGGTCTTCAGGCCATCCATCACTACTTCCCGGTCAAACATACCATTGAATTGAAAGTACCCGTATCCTTTATCTTCGATGGCCTGATACCAGAACCCATCCTGGCGAGGTTTGGAATGGCTACGGCGGGGCTTTTGGCTTTGCAGGTTGAAAGACTTACTGGGACCGGGGGCAACCCTAAGCTGCCTGGGCCCATCCGGGCAGGAACACTCAAGGGATAGGCCCTGTGCCGTATCGACATCCATACGGGCCAGGAGGCGGGGCCGGGAAAACAGCCAGCGCCGGTAGAGGTCGTCGCGAATGCCATATTCATGTTCCCGGGCCGTCATTTCCCCAAACGCTGCGGACAGGCTGTCCAAGCTTCGGTTGCCAATTTGATCCACCCAACAGCCAATCCAGGATGCCCCATAAATGGAATCGATGCGCTCAATATACCAGCCATAGCCTTCGTTTCGGGGGGCATAATTCAGCTGATAAGGATAAAACAGAGGTTCTTTTTATAGCAGTGTGCACAAAATTACACAAACATTGCCAACG
>CAZNHN010000506.1:0-2842 GCA_964572415.1 uncultured Phaeodactylibacter sp. | reverse complement strand
AATCACCGGGACCTTTGATTCCGAAACCGAGAACCCGACGAGCATCACCCACAATCAGATTGTAGCCTGCGACTATCTTTATGTGTCTTATTACTACGACGGTATCGTGGTGTATGATATCTCAGATCCTGCCAACCCGGAGAAAGTACTGTACTACGATACCTCAAACGAACCCAACGGCACAAGCTACAAAGGTGCCTGGGGTATCTACCCGCTCCTGCCTTCCGGCAATATCCTGGTCTCCGACATGCAGGAGGGCCTGTTTGTTTTTGAAGGCATGGGCGATAACTGCTCCGCCAATCAGCAATTAGAGCCCGTCAACCTCGACTGCCTCAATCCGGTAAGCGTGGAGGAATGGGCTGAAGGCGCGCAGGTGTCTGTATTTCCGCAGCCCGCTCAAAGCACAATTGGTGTTGATGTTCAATTGCCTGAGGCCGTGGCACCGGCTCATTTTTCGCTTTGGAACCTCAATGGGCAGCAGGTCGCTGATTTCGGTACGCACGCACTGAGCAAAGGCCGTCAGCAGCTGGAATTCAGCCGTCCCGGCAGTCTGCCCGGCGGGCTCTATGCCCTGCGCATCACCGGCGAGTATGGTGCACATACCCTGAAGGTATTGCTACAGTAAAATCAGGGGGGCGGGGGCATAACCCCTCCGCCTCTCCCCTTGTAAAGCTCAACAAAATGTTAAGCGTTGGCTTCCGGTGCATAGATACTGCGCTACATGCGTTTTCTTCCTATCTTTGCCGCCTCAAAAGAACTGCATGAAGCCGATTCTGTCCTTATTGCCCCTGATTGCTGCGCTGCTGGCCCTGCCACATATGGCTTCGGCACAGTTCCCCGGTGCGAACCGGCAGCAACAGCAAGGGCAGCAGCAAGGGCTCGATCAGTTGGATGTCCTCCTCGACACCTTTGATGTGTTCTACTTTTATGCAGACAATCCCAATCTGGAAATCCCTTTTTCGGACACGACCCTCGACGATTTCTTCCGACAGTATGACCCCACCCGCCGACGCCGGCTCGATTACCGGCAGCTGGGTATTTTGGGGTCGGCACATGAGCCGATTGTCTTTGAAGTGCCCGAGCGCCGCGGCTTTGATATCGGGCAGCATCAGTACGACTTGTACATGACTGATGGCGATCAGCTGAAATACTATCGTCTGGAAAAGCCGGTTTCTATTTTCGCCCACACCATAGGCTCCGAGCAGGCAGATAGCTACACCAAGGCCGACTTCTCCCGCAACTTTGCCAACGGGCTCAACTACACGCTGGACTACGACCGTATCACACAATTTGGAGAAAACACGCAGTACCCCAATCAGAATGTGCGCAATACCACCTTCAACAACGGGCTCTGGTTTCAGCACCCGAACAATCGCTATGAAGCTTTCTTCAGCATTGCCGCCAATACCATTCAAATGGAAGATAATGGAGGCATATTGGAGGAACCGGCATTGGGTGGGGAATTTAGCAGCCCCAGCGCTGCCGAGGTATACTTGGGCGATGCCCGTACCCGTCATGCTCATCGTGAGGTTTCCTATACCCATTACTATCGCTTCGGTGGAGGGCAGGATTCCATCAAGGGGACGCGCCGGGCCTACACGATTGCACACAAGGCCCGGTTCCAAAACAGCCTGTACAAATATGCCGATGCCTATAATCCCGCAGTGGACAGTTTCTACAACCGCTTCCCGGCCTTTCTGATCGACCCACGGGGTGCCCGGTTTTACCTGCGCCACCGGCAGTACGAGAATGAGTTCAAACTGGCGACCTTTAAGCTGAGGGGGGAGGGCAGAGACGAGGCCGTACAGCAGCGTGACTTGCTGGAAGTGGGTGCTGTGCATACCCTGCATCAGCTGGTGCAGACCAATGGGGATTCCACCCTGAATAACCTCTTTCTGACGGGGCGCTACCGCCTCAATCCAAGTGAGCGCCTGCTGATTGATTTGCGGGGGCACCTGGGCCTGCTGGCGAATGCCGGGGACTACCGGTTGAGCGGCGACTTGTTCTTCGATCTCAAAAAGCTTGGTCAGCTGGAGCTCAGGGGCGTCAGTCAGTTGTACAGCCCTACCCTTATGCAGCACCGCATGTACCTTTCTGAGCGGCAGCTTTACCGCAATAACTTTGATAAAACCCTGTCCACCACCCTGCAGGGCAAGTATATTTTGCCGGGCATTCAGTTTAGTGCCGAGGCGCGCTATCACCTGCTCAACAACTTCATCTACTTCGGTACGGACGGACTACCGCAGCAGACCGGCGTGCCCATTAGCATTGGGCAGTTGATCGTCGAGAAAAATTTCAACCTGTTTTGGAACCTGCACTTCGATAACCTGTTCGCCCTTCAGCAGTCCTCACAGGAGGTCCTGCGCCTGCCCACCTTCTTTGGCAAGCATAGCTTTTACTACGCCGGTAAGTGGTTCCGGGTACTGGACGTTAAGCTGGGCGTGGACCTGCGCTATAATGAAGCCTTCCGTGCCAATTACTACAACCCCGTCACCGGGCAGTTCCAGTTACAGGACGAGCAGACCATTCCTTTTTACCCCGCAGCGGATGCCTTCTTCCTGATGAAGGTCACCCGGTTCCGGGCCTTTTTCAAATGGGAAAATGGCACGGCCGCTTTTTTGGATGATTATTTCTACCAAACGGCGCTGTACCCTTACCACCGGGCGGTCTTCCGGATTGGGATCAACTGGCGGTTTTTGGACTAAGACTGTGTTGGGGATTCGCTTTTGGAGCGAATGTAGTCAAGTTTTATTCTGAACGAGGCGTGATGAGGAAGCCTAGCCTGAGCTAAGCGACTGACCTGCCCGCCGTACAAGACTTTGGCAGGCGGGAGAGCAACGAA
>CAZNHN010000505.1:544-2867 GCA_964572415.1 uncultured Phaeodactylibacter sp. | reverse complement strand
ACGAGGAGGCCGGGGTCTATGCTTCCCGTGACGTAGCAATCAATGGTAGTAAAGAGCTGTTGTTCCTTTAACAGCCTGCGGTACAGGCGGGAGGAACTGCCATTGCTGAGCACATCAGAGATCAAGTCCACCACATAGTAATCCCGCTGATAGCGCGAAGGCATATGAAAAGCCAGGTATAGCGCATCCACGGGGACGTTGGCTTCATTGATCCGTTTTTCGAACCGCTCCTGTGGGGGCTCCTGAGGCAGTTGCCGCTTTCTTTCGGGGCCGCGGGGGATTTCACCAAACCACTTCTCGACCAGACGGCGGACTTCAGCAGTAGTTACATTGCCTGCTACAGATAAAATGGCATTATTAGGCCGGTAATGGGTGTAGAAAAAATCCTTCACATCTTCAATGGTAGCGTCTTCTACGTGTTTGGGCACTTTCCCAATAGTAGGCCAGCGGTAGGGGTGGACCTTGTAGGCCATATCGGCAATATGGTGCCATACATCCCCGTAGGGCTCGTTGAGGCAGGTCTCTTTGAACTCTTCGAGCACCACCTTACGCTGCACTTCCAGCACCTCCTCATCAAAATTGAGGGCCATCATGCGGTCGGATTCCAGCCAAAACGCCGTTTCCAGGTTTTCGGCAGGCAGGACTTCATAGAAGTTGGTGATGTCGTTGTTGGTAAAGGCGTTGTTGTCGCCACCTGCCATTTGGATGGGCGTATCAAAATCAGAAACATTGGCAGAACCCCCAAACATCAGGTGCTCGAAGAGGTGGGCAAACCCGGTCTTCTCCGGAGATTCATCTCTTGCCCCTACATTATACAGCACGTTTACAGCCGCCATGGGGGTGCTATCGTCCTCGTGAACGATGACCCTCAGGCCATTTTGGAGTTCAAACCGCTCGAATTGTATCACTTGCTCTGGCTTATTTTGTTTCCGTCAAACTACTACATGGACACTGCTTGCACAGCGATTGTCCGCTATTTACTGACAAATGCTTGAAAAATCAAGCCCTATGCACCAAACAAGAACATTTCTGCATCTGTCAGGTTGTAATCGATTCCCGAAAAATTAACCACACTGGGCCCGGTGGCAAAACCATTGCCATCATGAAAAGAACAGATATTTCCCGTCTGCGGTATGCCCGCAGCGCCAATCTTCAGCTTGGCCTGATCGTCGCTCTGGGCTTGGTGATCACCGCTTTCAACTGGACTATAGAAGACCACCTTCCTGACCGTTATGAAGAACGTATGCTGACTAATGAGCTGGAATACGAAGTGGAGCGCACCCAATCCGCTCAGCCCCGTCCTAAACCACCTTCGCTACCGACTACCGAAATAGAACCTGTGGAGGAGCCCATTGCGGCATTCACACCAGAGCCGGTAATCATTGATCTGCCCGTTATTTCAGAACCCGGTCCTGCAGTTGGCACACCGGAACCGTTCATTTATGAACCTGCGCCAATACCGCCCAAGCCCAAAGACGAAGCTCCACCTATCTTTAAGGTCGTGGAAGAAATGCCGGTTTTTGGAGACTGTGTTGCGTTGCCCTTATCTGAACGCAGGCAATGCTCCGACGCGGCTTTGCTCAGCTACATCTACAAACACATCCACTACCCGGGAGCAGCCCGGGAAAATGGCATAGAAGGAACCGTCTATGTGCAGTTTGTGGTCGAAAAGGACGGCAGCTCCAGCCAGGTCAAAATTCTTCGGGATATTGGTGGGGGCTGCGGCAGAGAAGTGGAGCGGGTAGTGGCCGAAATGCCGAAGTGGTCAGTGCCGGGCAAACAGCGGGGGCGGCCGGTGCGTGTACAGTTCAGCCTGCCTGTCAAATTTAAACTCCAATAAAATGCACCGGATACTTTTGTTTTGGATTTTAGGGCCGCTTTTGGCTTGGGGGCAGACGGAAGAAGCTGCCGCTCAGGAAGAATCTATCTGTCTCATCGGCGACGAACCCCCATACCTTGCGGCATGTGCAGGAGACAAGGGGCAACGCCGGAGTTGCACAGAATCGTTGTTTTGGGATGCTTTATTAGGCAATCTTGTAAGCCCGGAAATAACAGATCGCCTCAACCCTAAAGCTTATATAGTTTTGCAATTTGAAATTACTGCTGAGGGCTATATGGAAAACGCCCGGATTGCCATAGACCGGTTGGGGCCCTCCTTCGCGGATGCTGCTTTAAGTGCTTTATTGAAAGTCGTCAATAAGGCTGAGAAAATGCGCTGGGTGCCATTCAAATCGTTTGGCAGGGCTCATCGGCAAGTTCCGTGTCAATGTGAATAACATCGGATTGTCCCATTATGGAATCGATGGTTTCATTTTTATTGTTT
>CAZNHN010000505.1:0-534 GCA_964572415.1 uncultured Phaeodactylibacter sp. | reverse complement strand
CAGGGCTCATCGGGTGACCTACAATATACCTCTCCGGGGACATCATTTTTTAAGTTTGAGGGCGTCACAGAACAATCTGGCAGACAAGAGCAAAGAAGATTCTGTAGTTGTGATGCTCACTTTTAGAGGCGCTGGAATGTCTGGTCAGAGGCAGACGGCTCCATATGCTGTTCCTCAGTTAGCAACCTGCAATGGGAAAATTGCAAAGGGGGCCGCCAGCGAATGCATCCTGTCCCGAATTCAGGAGTATTTGGGAGCCCATTTACGCTGCCCTTCGCAAGAGAAAGGCTTTTCGCCTCAGTATCCGGGTGTTACTGCCCGCTTCACCATCCGCGCAGATGGGCAGATGGAGCCGGAAGCGGAGGTGGTCCGGACGATTGGGTCAGAATACAGCCGTGCTATTCGGTTGATCCTCCGGCAAATGGCTCGCGATTCCGCTATAAGATGGGAGCCGGGTGAACGCAGCAGGCAGGCTGTAGACACAGAGGTATTCCTTTATGTGCCTTTGGAAATTTTTGAGCAGGCCTGTTTGAG
>CAZNHN010000504.1:0-2879 GCA_964572415.1 uncultured Phaeodactylibacter sp. | reverse complement strand
TACTCATATAGATGATTAGGTGTGTAGATGGAATAGCTGTAAATGGCTAAGATAGTAAATTTTTCGGAAGCCGTTTTTCGGTGATCCGGCAAGACTTCCCCCTAACCTAGCGCCTTACCAGAAAGACAAAATCTTTGAAAAATATTGACATGTAGGTAAAGGGTGTGCTTTCTATAGTGGCACGCACGGCTTTCAGCTATCTTCAGCCCTTTAAAACCACTTTAATCTGTGACCCATGCTGTACCGAATATGTTTATGGACCATACTCCTGCTTTCCCAGGTAAGCTGGGCCCAAACCGTAGAAGAAGCTGTTCAGAAAGTCAGGGACCGCTACTACCGCATCAATGGAGAGGGTGTCAGCCTGACCAAACAGAATTTTGAGGACGCGATTTACTATTTTGAGGGTGAACGCATTGCCATCGTGAAGGTACCCCAACCCGAAGGACGCTACGAATACTACTACGACTACGATGATCGTCAGGGCTACTTTCCTTACTTCATCTATTTTGAATCCAAAGATAAGCAAGCCCGACCCGATCTGCGTCTCTACTACCGAGACATGATGCAGTTGGTATTGTACAAGGAGAACCAGGAGGAAATACCACTGGACATGTACAGCCGTCCGGAAATGACTGGGGAACTGCTGCTGCATAGCATGAATTACCTGCATGCTTACCAGAACGCCCGCATCCCGCAACGGCAGGCATATGAAGCTAAGATGGCCGAGATCAGGCAGCGGGTAAAGCAGCGTAAGGCAGAGATTGTACGCGCGGATACCATCAGCGATAACCACTATGAAGACGAAGGTGGAGGCTACGACGGGGAAATCCACTACTATGATTCTGACGGTATGCTGGTCAGGAAGCAGGTGTACTACGGCGGTGAGCACGGCAGTGAGCAGGAGCATCATTATTATGATGGGGGACAGCTTATCTACAGTACCAAAGAAAAAGACTTGTGGGCACCCATGCTGCTCTCGGTGCAGGCCCGAGAGGTATTTTACAAGCAGGGCAAAGCTAGCTTGTCGCGTACGTACGAGAGCTATGGTGCCTCCTCGGTACATCGGGAAGAAAACCCAAAAGGTGATTTCCACTATAACTACGCGGAGGTAGTGCCGAAATTAGAAGTGCTGGCAAGTACTGCACCGCTCAAAACCGCCCGCTACGCCGGCACTTACCGGGCAGCGTATCCCCTGGCTCCCGGTGGCGCTGCCGACCTGCTGATCTATCCGGAAACAGATAAAAGCCTCCTCTTTTACATCTACCTCAACCGGGGGGCACCCAGCCACAACATGGGCGAAATGTACGGCCGAATAGAAATTGACGGACAGCGGGGCTTCATGCACCGGCAACTGGACTATACTGATGCTCCCTGCCATTGGGAATTAGCTTTTGGTGAAGACGGTACCCTTAGTATTGAGAGCCGGGACGGGCAGCGGGACTGCGGATTTGGCTTTGGCGTCTATGCTGACCATCACTACAAAAGAGTATCCTCCGAAGTACCGCAAAGCTTTGAGACCCTCGACGGGCGGAAGCTTCATTTTGGCAGGCATGCGCAGTGGGATTGAGTAGTTCGCCGGTTTAAAGTTGCCGGTTAAAAATTTGTATTTTTTCTATAAACCTGTGATTTGTGAAACTATTTACCGCAGAATAATTGTGCTGTAATACTTACTAGTACTGTCGGCATGGATTCATAAACTAAGCCGGTATGTACCCAGGTAAGCCGGGCTTCAGAAAGCAGGAACTAACGTAGTAAGTATGATAAATGTTGAAACCTGGGCTTGAACGGGGGCGAAATCCTGCCTATTTTACCAAATGACCCGACATCATCTCCCTTTGCTACCTACCCGTGATTTTATCGCACCGCCACATACCCCCTTCCGGCTGGAAGACCACCCTACCGACCAGACCGGCCTGCTACCCGACAAAGTGGCTGCCCGGCAGGTACGCAAGGTACAACTGGAACGACTCCAGCAACTGCAGGACCTGCTCTACGCTGATAGCCGCTACGCCCTGCTGCTCATCTTCCAGGGTACCGACGCCAGCGGCAAAGACAGCACCATCAAGCATGTGATGTCGGGTGTAAACCCACAGGGCTGCAAGGTGGTGAGTTTCAAAGAGCCGAACAGTACTGAGCTGCAGTATGATTTTCTGTGGCGCAGCTATCGTGCCCTGCCACGCAAGGGGCGTATCGGCATCTTCAACCGCTCTTACTATGAGGATGTGATCGTGCCGCGCGTGCATCCCGAACTGATCCTGAGGCAGCAGATACCGGGTATTCGCCAGGCCAGTGACATCCGGCCCGCTTTCTGGGAGCAACGTTACCGTGCTATCAACGACATGGAGTGCCACCTCCACCACAGCGGCACGCTCATCCTGAAGTTTTTCCTCCACCTCTCCGCCGATGAGCAAAAAAAGCGACTGCTCAAACGGATCCGCAAACCAGCCAAGCAGTGGAAATTTGCCATGAGCGACTGGCAGGAGCGCACCTACTGGGAGCAGTACTGCCAGGCTTTTGAGGAGGTAGTCAACCATACCTCTACTGATGCCGCTCCCTGGTATATCATCCCCGCCGACCACAAGTGGTACATGCGGACGCTGGTCAGCCGCATCGTGGTGGAGCAACTGGAAAGGCTGGATTTACGCTACCCGCCCCTCAGCGAGATGCAGCGGGCACAGCTTGACAAAGTCCGGCGACGGTTGGAAGGGGAATAAGCGGACTTTCCGGCTCCCCGGCCTCAGTTTGTACCCCCCGTGGGACGGGCCCCGTGGGACGGCCCCCGTGGGACGGCCCCCGTGGAACGGCCCTCGTGGAACGGCCCTCGTGGCCGGGTTGCGGTGATTTCAGCCAGAGGGTCACTCAGTAAATATAATCTCTCT
>CAZNHN010000503.1:0-2885 GCA_964572415.1 uncultured Phaeodactylibacter sp. | reverse complement strand
GTTGGGCAATGTGTACATGAGCATCGTCGACAACCCCAATCAGCAGATGGTCTGGTCCCTCATGGTGGAAGGGGAGGACGGCCCGCTGGGCTTTACCGGTGGTCAGCCGCTGCGGTTGACCACCTCCGGGCACAGTCCGTACACCCAAACCCTGCACAGCAAAAACACCCTGCTGCTCCTGTCCGCTCCCTCCGAGCTGGACGAAAAGCAGCATCCGGACTTCCAGATTTCTGACAAGCGCATTAACCCCTGGCACCTGCCCGATAGCGCGCAAGTCCGGGAGTTTGAGCTGGCTAACCGCTGGAAGTACGCCACAGAGCCCTTACAACCGGTAAGCGCACCCGCTGAAGATGAATTGGAAGCCTTTTGGGAGCAAAAGAAATACAGCGCTGCCTCCTGGCTGCTCATCCCCAAACAAATGGAGCTGGCAAAGGAAACCGACCGGCAGCTGATTTGGAAAGCCCCGAATACCTGGGTGGCGGTCTGGCCCGTAGGGACTGATTATTTTATGATTGACGCCTCTGCCGAGGCCATTGCCAAAGTGAAAGACAAAACCTGGCGAAGCGTACTGGAACAGTACATCGTCCTGGTTGTCACGGGGCAGCAGTCCGGGTACGCTCTGGAGGTGCTGGAAGGAGCCGGTCATCCGGATTTGAATGCCGTGCTGGCGAGCCTGAAAACTGCTGATTTGGAAACTCAGGGCCTCAAAAAGACCAAGACCCTCACTTACCAATCCACGCTGGGCGAAAAGCTGGAAATGACCTACCGCCCCGACCGCCTGAAAGCCTACGGGCGCATTGATGGCACGCCTTTGGATTTTGAGAACTGGACAGGTGGCGCTGTGTACGACAGCCCCTACCTTCGCGTCAAAGACGGTGTAATGGAGGTGGAAGACGGCACCGAAGGCTACCGCGTGTTTTTCCGGGACGGACAGCCCGTTTACGAATTACTGAACGAGAAAAACGACTAAGGGAAATGAAAAAATTATTCCTTGCATGGTGTTTGATTTTTGGCTACAGCCTGCTACCGGCACAGACTTATGATTTTGGGCACCCCATGCCCGTGGGGGCCTACTACTATCCCGAGCACTGGCCCGAAGCCCAATGGGATCGCGATCTGGGCAAAATGGCGGAACTGGGCTTTCAGTTTACCCACTTCGGGGAATTCGCCTGGGCGATGATGGAACCGGAGGAAGGCCAGTTTGATTTTGAATGGCTGGACAAGGCGGTCGGGCTTGCAGACAAGCACGGGCTAAAAGTCATCATGTGCACCCCCACGCCTACGCCCCCCGCCTGGCTCACCGAAAAGCATCCGGAAATACTGACGGTTAACGATCAGGGGCTGACGCAGCACCACGGAAGCCGCCTGCACGTTTCTTACAATCATCCCACGTACCGCTACTACACCGAGCGCATTGTGCGGAAGTTAGCAGAACGTTACGGGCAGGACGCGCGCATCTGGGGCTGGCAGGTGGACAATGAGCCGCATTATGGCGTGTTGTATGACTATTCCGAGGGGCACGAGCGGGCTTTTCAGGACTGGTTAAGGGAAAAGTATAGCAATATCGATAGCCTCAACGCCGCCTGGGGCACTGTTTTTTGGAGCCAAACCTACAATCACTTTGGGCAGGTACAAATTCCTAATAAAAACCGGGCACCACAGGGCGCGAACCCTCATGCGCTGCTTGATTTTCAGCGCTTCAATGCCGAAGAACTGGCGGAAGCCCTGCGTTTTCAGGCCGATCTGCTCAAAAGCCTGGTGGACAAGCGGCAGTGGGTGACCACCAACTACGCCTATTTCAAATTCCTGCCTTCCGTTGACCCTTTTCTGAACCGGGACGATTTTGACTTCGCTGCCCACACCATGTACCTGACAAGCGGGTATTTGAGCGATGAGGGCGGTCCCCTTGCCCATCGTCTGGGCAGCGGGCTTGAGCTGGCTTTTTCCCAGGAATTTGCGGAGTCCGTCAACGGCTATACCGGCATTATGGAGCTACAGCCCGGCCAAATCAACTGGGGCGTCATCAATCCGCAGCCCCTGCCCGGTGCCGTGCGCATGTGGGGCTGGCACGCCTTCGGGCTGGGCGATGAATTTGTATGCACCTACCGGTTCCGGCAGCCCCTTTTTGGTGGCGAACAAACCCATAAAGGCGTCATGGAGACCGATGGGGTGACGGTAGCCCGTGGCGGCAAGGAATACGTGCAGTTTATCGAAGAATTACAACAGCTCACAAAAAGCGGCGACCTAAAAGCCGATGCCACTATGCCTGCCGCCCTGAAAGCCCGAAAAACCGCCTTTTACTGGGAGCAGGACAACCTCTGGAGCCTGGGCAATCAGCCCCACCACAGCGACTGGGACAGTTGGGCACACCATTATACCTACTACCAAAACCTGAAGCGGCTGGGCGCTCCGGTCACTTTCATCAGCCCCGGCGAAGCGGTTGACCCTGAGGAATATCCTTTCTGGGTCGTCCCCGCCGCGCATATGATTGACCCGTCGCAGGTGCAAATCTGGGAAGACTACGCACGGTCAGGCGGCCACCTGATCCTGAGTGTGCGCACCGGCACGAAGGACAACAACAGCCATATTTGGGAAGCCCTGCTGCAGGAGCCCATCTGGGACTTGATCGGTGCCCGGGTGGAATACTACGACCACCTCCCCGCCAAATATCCCGGACAGGTAAGTATGGAGGGCAAGACCTATCCCTGGCATATCTGGGGCGATGTCCTGACCCCGATGGAAGGCACAACTGTACTGGCAAGTCACGATAGCGAGTACTACAAAGGCGCACCGGCCGTAGTTTCCCGCGATCTTGGCGCAGGCAGCGCGCGCGCTGTCGTGATCTGGTCGGCATGATAGCGCCCCCCCGTCATCTCCAGCAGGGC
>CAZNHN010000502.1:0-2892 GCA_964572415.1 uncultured Phaeodactylibacter sp. | reverse complement strand
AGTGGTGAAGTACACATTCTTAGATAGTGTTTGCATACCAACAAATCTGACTATTCCTAACCAGCCAAACCTGGATTTCTGACCTGCTATCAATTTTTTCGGGCAAAACTTACGGGTAGCGTTCGGCATTGATTATCTTTCGTCAGCAATCAAAGCAAGAAAAATCAACAAAACCCTGGCTGATGGTATCTACGCTCCGGAAAGTTGCCCAGGCTATCCACACCCTGAATGAGCATGTAGGCAGAGCGGCGGCATGGCTGACTACGCTACTGATGCTGCTGGTCTGTTTCGATGTGGTTGTCCGATATTTATTTAATGAGACCCAAGCCTGGATTATGGAGCTGGAATGGCACCTGTTCGGGCTTATCTTTTTGCTGGGGGCCGGGTATGCTTTCCGGCACGACCGGCATGTCAGGGTGGATTTGTTTTACGCTAAGTTCTCGGCTAAGGACAAAGCGCTGGTCAATCTCATCGGAGGTCTGATATTCCTGATTCCCTGGACGGCTATTCTGATTTACGTTTCCTTTGAATACGCCACTATTGCCTATAAAATAGGAGAGGGGTCGCCCGATCCCGGAGGGCTGCCGGCCCGGTACATCATCAAATATGCGATAACAGCAGGCATGGCTTTGCTTTTCCTGCAGGGGCTCGCGAGTATCATCGACAACTGGTTGATCTTTAAGGGTAAAGCACCTTCCCATTCCAGCACCTCCGAAACCGAATAAGCCATGGCCATCCTCGCGATATTACTGTTCATCAGCATCTTTTTGCTCATTTTATACGGGTACCCGGTAGCTTTTACGCTGGGCGGGATTTCCATCCTGTACGCCATCTGCTTTCTGGACCCGGGCAGCTTCATCGCCCTATCGCCCCGGATGATGGGTGTGGTGAGCAATTATGTGCTGATGGCGGTGCCCCTTTTTATTTACATGGGCATCATGCTGGAGAAATCCGGGCTGGCGGAGAGCCTTTTGGAGACCATGGCGATGTTGTTTGGCAAGGTACGGGGCGGGCTGGCGATTAGCGTGGTGATCGTGGGCGCTTTATTGGCAGCTTCTACGGGAATCGTGGGCGCAACCGTTATTACGATGGGGCTGATCAGCCTGCCGACGATGCTGAAGCGCGGTTACCGCACCGAACTGGCTACAGGCACGATTGCCGCATCCGGCACCCTCGGGCAGATCATCCCTCCTTCAGTCGTATTGGTGCTCTTGGGCAGCGTGCTGAATGTTTCCGTGGGGCAGCTTTTCGCCGCAGCGCTAATTCCGGGGCTGCTGCTTGTACTCGTTTATATTGTGTACATCGCCATCACCGCCTGGGTGCGCCCGGGGTATGCGCCAAGTATGCCGAAAGAAGAACTGGAGGCCTTCTGGGCTTCCGGGGCGACCCGGAAAGTGCTGCAGGCGTTTGTGCTGCCGATGCTTTTGATTGTAGCCGTGCTGGGCTCCATTTTTGCAGGCATTGCTTCGCCTACCGAGGCTGCCGCCGTAGGGGCAATGGGCGCTACCTTGCTTACCATCAGTCAGGGAAAATTCAATTTGGAAGTCCTAAAGTCCGTCATGCGGGAAACGACCCACCTGACAAGCATGGTCTTTGTGATTTTGCTGGGCGCTACTGTCTTTTCCTTCGTCTTTCGGGAAATGGGTGGGGATACCTACCTCGTCAGCCTGATCGAAGAAGCCAATCTGTCGCCCATGGCATTTCTGGCCCTGGTGATGATCGTGGTCTTCGTCGCCGGCTTTTTCATCGACTTTATTGAAATCATCTTCATCATCGTGCCGGTAGTGGCTCCTATTTTCGTGCAGATGGATATTGATTTGATCTGGATTGGCGTACTGCTGGGGCTTAACCTTCAGACCTCCTTCCTGTCACCGCCGTTCGGGTTTTCCTTGTTCTACCTCAAAGGGGTAGCACCTCCGGGCGTGACCACGCAGCACCTGTACCGGGGTATTTTGCCGTTTGTGATTATTCAACTGGTGTTTCTCAGTACGGTCATTCTTTTCCCTGAGGTAGTGTACTTTTTGATTGATTAAGCAGAGATGAAAAGACTGGTATTTATTTTTCTGGTTATACCCATTTGCCTCTTCGCCCAAACCGACGAGAGTGATACTCTCAAGTTCCAAGCCCGCCTTTCGTTAAGTGGGATACTTCAGGGCGGAAACGTACAAACGGTCATCTTTAGAGCCAACTCTGACCTGAGCTATAGCCTTTGGGAAAAATGGGTATTCAAAACCCAGAATTCCTTCGTGTATCAGGAATTCGGAAAGCAAAAAGCCGATGAAGATATACTTAGCCTCAACTTCCTATACTTCAATCCCAAAAAAAGAATATACCCGCTGCTATTAGGCTTTGCAAGCACCAATTTCAGGAGGCAGATCGGCATACGCACCCTTTTTGGCGGGGGCGTCACTTTTCAGTTGCTGAAAAACGATGGGAACTGGCTGAAAGTAGCGCTCTCCAGCGAATACGAGCAGACTGAGTTTAATAACGATACCTTCAATCGTATAGCTTACAACGGCACCCCTTCCATCAACACCTTTAGGGGAACGATTTGGATCAAGGGAAAATACCACCTCTTCAAAAAGAAGCTGATCATTGGCCATGAAAGCTATTATCAGCCTTCTTTGGAGCGGGGCGATAACTACCGCTGGCGGGCAGATTTAGGGTTAGAAATCCCCCTGACTAAATACCTGAACTTCAGGACCAACTTCCTGCATACCTTCGAGAGTATAGTGATTGAGGGACAGCGGCAGGAGGATACCCTGTTGACTTTTGGGTTAACGGTGAAGAATTTTTGATGGAAAACCTACCCCAACCGAATCCCCGCATCCACCTGAATCCGGTTATAATAAGCCTTCTCCGTAATAGCTGCATAGTCCGCCGCCTTTTGCT
>CAZNHN010000501.1:0-2913 GCA_964572415.1 uncultured Phaeodactylibacter sp. | reverse complement strand
CAAGCTGATCGAGGAGGAAGACATCACCAAGCTGAAGCGCATGATTTTGGCTTCCGGTCTCACCACTTCGCAATTGGTGTCCACAGCATGGGGCTCCGCTTCTACTTTCCGTAATTCCGACAAGCGGGGCGGTGCCAATGGTGCACGCATCCGCCTGGCGCCACAGAAAGACTGGGAAGTCAACAACCCAACGCAGCTGGCGAAAGTCCTGGAAACCATGGAAGGTATTCAGAAGGAGTTCAACGGCGGCGCAATGGGTGGCAAAATGGTCTCCATGGCGGATCTCATCGTACTCGGTGGCTGTGCAGCTATCGAAGAAGCGGCTAAGAAGGCGGGGTACGACGTAACCGTGCCATTCACACCGGGCCGTACCGATGCCACGCAGGAGCAGACCGACGCATCATCCTTTGATCCGCTGGAGCCTGCAGCAGACGGTTTCCGCAACTACATGAAGACGCAGTACTCAGTTTCCGCAGAGGAAATGCTGGTCGTCACAGCGCGGGGTATTTACGGACCGCCCGGGCACGCTTTCCAACGACTTCTTTGTGAATGTCCTGGACCTGAGCACTAAGTGGAAAGCGGTTTCGGAAGATGAGACCGTATTCGAAGGCCGTGACCGCAAGACCAATGAGGTGAAGTGGACAGGCACCCGTGTTGACCTTATCTTTGGTTCCAATACAGAGCTTCGCGCTATCGCAGAAGTTTACGGTTGCCAGGATGGAGAAGAGCGCTTTGTGCACGACTTCATCGCAGCCTGGAACAAGGTAATGAATGCAGACCGCTTCGAGTTGAAGCAATAAAGGTCTTTCAGATACAGTAAGCTACGAGCAGGTAGTCCGGTGACGGGCTGCCTGTTCGTCGTTTTGGGCAGTCCGTTCGGGATTATAAACCGGGGCGTTGCCGGGCGGATATCCCGCTAATTTTGCTTCCGTAATCAAAACCGAAGTAAAATGAAAAATCACCCGACTGCCCCCAAACAGCTGGCCCGCCTGACCGGGCTTCTTTACCTTATTGTGATCATTTGCGCAGGCTTCAGTCAGGGCTATGTGCGGGGTACCATAGTGGTGCCTGGCGATGCAGCTGGTACCGCCCTAAATATCCTGGAGGAAGGCGGTTTGTTCCGGCTTGGGCTGGCGGCTGACCTGATCGCCTTCACCGCAGATGCCGTTATAGCCGTACTTTTTTATCAGTTGTTCAGACCGGTCAGTCCAACCCTTTCAATGGTGGCTGCCGCCCTACGTCTGTTGGCCCACCCTGCTATTGCCAGCCTCAACCTCCTCAACCATTACATGGCGCAGCACGTGCTGGAATCAACAGACTGGGCGCTGTCGCACAGCCCGGAGCAGCTGTATGATTGGTCCCTGCTGTTTATGGATGCCCACCGGGCCGGTTATCTGATTGCAGGTGCACTTTTCGGCCTGCACTGTCTCCTGCTTGGCATTTTGATCTACCGGTCTGATTTAATCCCTAAAGCTTTTGGGGTGTTGATGAGCCTGGCAGGCCTGACTTACCTGATGGAAACTTTTGGTGTTTTCCTCTTCCCTGGCCATGATGCATGGCTGGCGCTTCTGGTGGGCGGCGCGGCAGCGCTCGGAGAAGTATCCCTGATGGTTTATTTGCTGGTCAGGGGAGTGCGGGATCGTTAAGAAATCCAGAACCGCAGGAAGTCCAGCACTTCCCGCTGAAAGGCCCAGAACTCAATATCCCGCCACCAGCACCATAGGCCCGTCAGCGCGCCGTAAATCAGCAGGTGGCTGACCGCAAAGGCCCAGAGAATGCAGCAAAGGACATACACCCAGCCAATCCAGCTCAGCGGGTGGAGGTAGGAAAAAAACTCGCTGCCTCCGGAGCCTTTTACGGGCCGGTTGAAGCGCTTCATCACCCGGTGCAAATGTGCTTCAAACCAATCTGCGAAGAAGCAGGGCAGGGAGAAGATAGGGAATTGCCGCCCCTTCATGCTCCGGCCAATGGCTTTCCACCGAAGGTCTACATCGCGCGCAATACCAATTTTGATGCGGCCCGGATTGCGTGTGGACATGCCGAGGTAAATAAACCGGTAGCCAAAGAGGGAATAGAGGAGTTGCTTCATTACAGGGCTTTAACTTTCCGGCGCTAAAATACATATTTGTTGAAATTTTTTGTGTTCAGTGGTGGTTTTTTTGGCTTGCTGTGAGAAGGCCAACGCCAGGGGTTTTAGAAAGATGTTTTACAGAGTGCCGTCAACCAACCCATACCTCCCCACCTTATAGTAGAAAAACATGTATGACCTCATCATCATAGGCGGTGGGCAAAGTGCTCTGGCGTGCGCCTACTACCTTCGGCGCACCGGCCTTCGCTATGTGCTGCTGGACAATCAGCCGGATTGCGGAGGCGCATGGCGGCATGCATGGGATAGCCTGACCCTGTTTTCCCCGGCAGAACAAAGTTCCCTGCCCGGTTGGTGGATGCCAAAATCAAAGCATCCTTTCCCAACCCGTGCAGAAGTCATTGACTATCTCTGCCGCTATGAGCAACGGTATGAGGTACCAGTACACCGTCCGGTTAACGTAAGTGCCGTGTCCCGGCAAGCGGACCGGTTTCAGTTAGATACAAACCAAGGGCGCTACTCCGCTCGTGCCGTCATTTCTGCGACCGGCACCTGGGGCAAGCCGTTTATCCCGGATGTGCCGGGCAGGGAGACATTTGCAGGTGTGCAGCTGCATTCTGCCTTTTATAAGAATGCCCGGGCTTTTGCAGGACAAAAGGTGCTCGTGGCTGGAGAAGGCAACTCCGGCGCACAGATTCTGGCGGAGGTGTCCAAGGTGGCAATTACAGCCTGGGCAGTTCGCCGTACTCCTCAGTTCCTGCCCGATGATGTGGACGGGCGGGTTCTTTTTAACGTCGCTTCCGCAAAATACTACGCTGAGCAACGTG
>CAZNHN010000500.1:0-2925 GCA_964572415.1 uncultured Phaeodactylibacter sp. | reverse complement strand
CTCAAAAGCCTGCACTAAGAAGTTTTAGCGAAGTTGAGCTGGGCAAGACTATTTTAAAGTTGACAGGATCAAATCTCCCCTTAGAGAGGCTGTGAGAAAATTAAGATCCAAATTTTTGCTAAAAATATGATGGTATTTGATCTTTTTTGTCGATTAAGTCACTGTTATTTATTATCTTAGGTGGTGCTCAATACCCTCAAAAATCCCTCGTGTTATGCCAACAATTATTGCCACTGACCGCAAACAATGCATCTTTTTGAACTGTTTAGACGATATGGTCGCGCCCGATCATCCCGTACGGCTGATCGATGCACTCATCGACAGTATTATTGCTCAGGATCCCGAGTTCTTCAACCATTTAGCTCCTCAGTCATCGGCCGGCCGGCGCGGGTATTCGGCCGCAGCAATGATTAAACTTTTTATGTACGGCTATATCCACGGCATCAGTAGTTCTCGAAAGCTCGAGGCCGAAGCGGGCCGTAATATTGAGGTGATCTGGCTGTTAAGTGAGCTCAAACCCTCCTATAAAACCATTGCCGATTATCGCAAGGATCATCCCGAGCACATTCAGCGGGTCAACGAGCAGGTGGTGCAGTTCATGGCCGATAACGGCTGGATTGACGGCAAGCGCATTGCCATTGACGGGACCAAACTCAAAGCCTACACCGGCTGGGATATGCTCGACGAGGAGCGTCTTGACAAGCAGCTGGCCACCGCCCACGGGCAGCTTGAGCAGTGGCTGCAGCGCATGGCCATCAACGATCTGCGCGATGAGGTCGATGAGCTCGACAGCACTGCCCCTGATGGCGGCACGCCCTCGGAGGTACTCGATCAGATTGAGGCTCTTCATGAGAAGATTCGCCGCCTGGAAGACCTCAAAGAAGAACTCGAGCGCCAACAGACCACTCGGATCAGCCCCGCTGATCCGGAGGCGCGACTAATGAAGTCGGCCCGTGGGGGCAAATACCCTGCTTACAACCTGCAAACGGCCGTTGACAGCGCCCATAAGATGATTGTCGTGGGAGCAGTGACCCAGGAGCCGACCGACTTTGAGCTGCTTGAGCCGATGGTGTGGGCAGCCACGGCCCGGTTGGGACGAGAGCCAGACGAGGTACTGGGCGATACCGGCTACGCCGATTTAGGAGATATCCAGCGGATTCAAAAAGAAAGTACGATCCGATGTTACGTGCCGGCCAATGATGCGCCAACTGCCAACCGGTCGATCACCTTTGACTATACCCCCGAGACCGACTCGTTTGAATGCTCGCAGGGGCGGCCGCTGGAGGCGGTGAAAAAAGGCATCTACAATAAAGCAAAAGATGCGTATATGGATCGCTACCGTGGCACCGAGTGCCCCGATTGCCCGGTAGCGACTGAGTGCACAACTGCAAAAGACGGGGTGCGCACGCTGACGGTATTTCACGGGGCCGAATGGCGCGAGGCGTACAGACGGCAGCTGGCCAGCCGGTATGGGCGCGAGCGGATTGCTGAGCGTAAATCCCTGGTGGAGCACCCCTTTGGCACACTGCGCTACTGGATGGGTCAGATACCGTTAAAACTAAGGGGCCGAAAGAAAGTGCAAACCGAAATTAACCTGTACACGGCCGGATATAACGTCAAACGCTGGAGCGGGCTGGCAGACTTTGAAGACCTACTGAAACAAGTAAACGAATGGTCAGCAGGCCCCAGGCTCCAAGCGGCCTGAGGAACACCGGGCCTGTTTATTTTATAACTGAAAATCACGCAATATTTAAAATAACAGTGGAATCGGAATTTTCTCACAGCCTCTGGAGAGGGGATTTTTTCGAACTGAATTTTTAAACTTATAAAATCAACAATGCCCCACAACTTCCCAGAACTTAAAAACGACTTGTTTCTCCGTGCACTCAAAGGTGAAGAGGTAGAGCGTCCGCCGGTGTGGATGATGCGGCAGGCTGGTCGATATCTACCCCAATACATGACGCTTCGAAAAAAGTATACCTTTTTTGAGCGGGTTGAAACACCGGAGCTTGCGTGCGAAATTACGCTTCAGCCAATCGATGAGCTGGAGCCCGATGCCGCCATTATTTTCTCAGATATTCTTACCATTCCACAGGCGCTTGGAATAGACGTAGACCTTGTAAAAGGAAAAGGGCCGGTTCTGGAAAACAACATTAAAACTCCGGATGACGCATTCTCTATCCTGGCTGAAGATGTGCCCCAGAAGCTGGATCACGTCATGAAGGCAATCACGCTGACGCGCCATGAACTCAACGGCCGGGTGCCGCTTATTGGGTTTGGAGGCGCGCCATGGACCCTTTTTTGCTACATGGTTCAGGGCGAGGGCTCCAAAAACTTTGACAAGGCGAAGTCTTTCCTGTTTCAGCATCCCGATGCATCCCGGCACGTGATGAAAGAGCTGACCAAAGCCACCATCGATTATCTGAATGCACAAGTGGATGCCGGTGCGCAGGCCATTCAGCTGTTTGATTCCTGGAGTGGTTTGCTCAGCCCCGATGACTTTAACGAATGGGCTCTCCCCTATCTGATGGAGATCACAAAGGCGATTAAGGACGTACCCGTTATTCTGTTTGCAAAAGGTTCGTGGTACGCGCTCGAGCGACTTAGCTACAAAAGCGGGGCGTCGGCACTCGGTATCGACTGGACCATCAGCCCCGAGTTCGCCCGCGAAAAAACGCGAAACGAGATTACGCTTCAGGGAAACTTTGATCCCACGCGACTGCTCTCTCCTATACCCGAAATTCAAAAACTAACCCGCCGGATGATTGACCGTTTTGGCACACAACGATATATCGCCAACCTTGGCCACGGTATCCTGCCGAATATTCCCGTAGATCACGCACGGGCGTTTGTGGATACGGTGAAGGAGTATGGTGGTTAGATGTGAGATGTGAGATGTGAAAAGTGAGATGTGAAAAGTGAGAT
>CAZNHN010000499.1:0-2927 GCA_964572415.1 uncultured Phaeodactylibacter sp. | reverse complement strand
GCCATTTCCTTTGAGAGCGGCAGTGACGACCGCTACCTTATTTTTGGCCCTAATTCGACCATGAACGACCGCTACACCCTGCGTGCTTCCGACTGGGACCGGCGTGCGGCGATTGTCACCTATAATGGCCGCAAATGGCGTGCGGGTGGAAGTGCCGCCCTGGCGACCTTGCTGGTGGATCTGAGGGAGGTGGATCAGGTATCGGTGCGTTCCCGGACTGCTGGCGGGCGGCGGGTGGATTAAACCTTATTGATACCTTTTAAGAAGGGCACAAACTTGAAATCCGCAAACTTTTCCGTTTCTACGTCCCCCGCTTTATTCAGCCGGGTCAGGCGCAGCATTTTCTGTGCTTTTTCTCCTACCGGGATGACGAGCTGCCCGCCCACTTTAAGTTGAAGCAGGAGGGGTTCCGGAATTTCCGGGGCACCGGCGGTGACGAGTATTTTATCGAAGGGCGCAAATTCAGGCAGGCCCTTGTAGCCATCGCGCAGGTAGCAGCGGATATTGCCCAGTTGCAATTGGTCGAGGAGCTTTTTGGCCCGGCGGTAGAGCAGTTCCTGCCGCTCAACAGTATAGACTCTGGCACCCAGCATGGCCAAAATGCCCGCCTGATAGCCGGAGCCGGTCCCGATTTCCAGGATTTTGTCCCGCTTTTTGACTTCCAGCAGGCTCGTCTGATAAGCTACGGTGTAGGGCTGGGAAATGGTCTGCTCATTCCCTATCGGGAAAGGTTTGTCCTGATACGCCCATTCTTCAAAGGCCTTATCCAGAAAGAAATGCCGGGGCAGCGTACCAATGGCGCTCAGGATTTGTTCATCCCTGATGCCTTTCGCGCTAAGCTGCTCCACGAGCTTTCGGCGCATGCCCTTATGCCGGTAGGTGTCTGTCAAACGATTTTGGTTTTCTAACTGTAGAGTGTGGCGAATTTACTAAATTCGGGCGCTAATCATTGCCAACCTTGCAGTAGAATTGCAACCCGGCAGTGAACCCTTCGTACAAATCTGTTTACCATAGCATATAAACCACTGACAAATATGACAAAGATCAAGTTCGGAACGGATGGCTGGCGCGCCATTATTGCTGAAGATTATACGGTTGAGAATGTAAAGCGGGTAGCAGCCGGTACTGCGATTTGGATGAAAGCCAATGATGCGGCTCAGGTGGTGATCGGGCACGATGCCCGCTTTGGTGGCGAATTATTCGCCGACACAACCACCCGGGTAATGGGCGCTTACGGGATGAAGGTGAAGCTGGCGAAGGGCTTCGTCTCCACGCCCATGGTATCTTTGGGCGTAGTGAAGACCGGATCGGATCTGGGCGTTGTCATTACGGCAAGCCACAACCCGCCTTCTTACAATGGCTTCAAGCTGAAGTCCAAACTGGGCGGCCCAATGATCCCCGCGCAGGTGGCGGAGGTGGAGTCGCATATTCCGGATACATTCGACAGAGACCTGCCGACCCTTCAGGAGATGGAAGCTCAGGGGCTATTGGAGTACGTTGACCTGGAGCAGATTTACGTTGACCATGTTACCGACAGCTTTGATCTGGAAAGTATTCGAAAGGCCGATTTCAAAATTGCCTACGATGCGATGTACGGAGCCGGGCAGAACGCACTGCGCCGTTTATTGCCTGATGCGGTTTTGCTGCACTGTGACTACAACCCTTCCTTCATGGGACAGGCACCGGAGCCCATCCACCGTAACCTCAGCGAGCTATCTGCACTGATCAAAAACGACCCGTCAATTGGCCTTGGCCTCGCTAACGATGGTGATGCGGACCGCATTGGCATGTACGATGAGGATGGCAACTTTGTGGATTCCCATCATATCTTATTATTGTTGCTGCTTTATATGCATGAGTATAAAAAGCAGACCGGCAAGGTCGTTGTCACCTTTTCTGTTACGGAAAAAATGCAGGAACTGGCAAAACAGTTCGGGCTGGATATTGAAGTGACCAAGATTGGCTTCAAATACATTGCCGAGATTATGGCGCAGGAACCCGTTCTGGTAGGCGGAGAAGAGTCCGGCGGGCTTGCCGTAAGTGGCCATATCCCGGAGCGCGATGGCATTTGGATTGGTCTGACCATCATGGAATTCATGGCGAAAACCGGGAAATCCATTAAAGAGCTGATTCAGGAAGTTTACGACCGGGTAGGGTCCTTTGCCTATGACCGGGACGATCTGCACCTTACCGAAGCGAAAAAGCAGTCGATCATAAAGCAGTGTCAGGAAGGCAGCCTGAAAGCTTTTGGACCTTATCAGGTAGAGCGCGTGGAAGATATTGATGGATTCAAGTTTTACTTTGGCGGCAGCCGGTGGGTGATGATCCGCCCTTCAGGTACAGAGCCGGTACTGCGGGTTTATGCGCAGGCTCCGGAGCATGATGAAGTGCGTCAGATCCTGGATGCTACTCATAAGGCACTACTGGGGTGACATCTTTTGTGTTTTATTTTTATTTTTTAGAACAAAATGATTATTTTTGGGCTTGACGCATACTCTGTATCATGCCTAAAAAATTTGATATCCATCAGCCGGACGACCGCTTTTTCAAGTCGGCAATGAGCGACCCGGAGGTGGTTAAAGCCTATCTTGAGTATTTCTATCCTAAAATTGCAGCTATTGCTGACCTTAGTACGCTTCAGCAGAAGAAAGTGCAGTCCCTGCGCCCTAATTTGAAGCTGTTCAGCGCTGATGTCGTATACCGGTGCCAGTTGGAAGGCGGAAGTGGGGAGCATTTTTATTTCTGCCTGCTGTTTGAGCACAAATCAGAGCCGGACGAGCATGTAGCGGTACAAATAGGGCTGTACATTTTCCTACTGCTGCGCGAGCAAGTGAAGGCTAAAAAGCAGCCATTGGAGCCCGTGCTGCCCCTGCTGTTTTACAATGGGAAAACTAAGTGGCAACCCAAACGCGTCCGGGAAATCTTTA
>CAZNHN010000498.1:0-2931 GCA_964572415.1 uncultured Phaeodactylibacter sp. | reverse complement strand
TTAGCGGCTACTTGGTCAATAGATGGGAGCCCAAAATCCATCAGTTGCAGTATGGCTTCCCGTACCTGATACACCGTGCCTGTTTGCTGTTGGACGGCAGCGAGCTGTTCCTCCGCGTGCCGTACCAGGATGCGCAATAGCTGGTAGTCGCTGGTAGGGACAGGCGCTTCCAGCTGACGGGCGGAAAAGAACAGTGCGCCCTCCTCCTGCCCAAAGTGCAGCGGTGCTTTGAATACCCGCTCGAATTCCGTTACTGGCTCCGGGCGCGGGCGGGTGAGGTGTACCCGGAGCGGTGGCTGCGGCCCCAGTACCAGCTGCTGATACTCCCGCAGGCTAAAGGCCAGGTGCCCTTCGAGGGTGTGCAGGGCGGCTTCCGGGGATTGTGCCTGCCAGACAGGATCGGGCTTCATGCGCAGGGCGTAGGCATCGCCAGTTTTTTCCAACCTGAGTGGGATGGCGCGGCAGCCCAGCATAGAAAACTCGCAGCAGTACTGCAGGGCCTCCAGCATGGTGGTGCTGGTTTGGGTAATTTGGGCAATAATGCCGGCTGCGCCGAGGTTGAAGTACTCACCGGCATGCAGGCCCATGAAAGGGTCTGGAACCTGAGACAAGGCGGCTTCCAGTACCGCGTTGTAGACAGGCGCTTCCACCCGCCGTTTTTCCTCCATCAGATTTTTCTGTGTGTGCCCGGCTATGGCCAATAAGTCAGCAGCCGATGCCCCCTGCCGGGCAGCGAAGTGGATCATGTTGAGGAGGAAGCGGCCGGAGAAGGTCATTGTTTAGGAATTAAATAAATCTTCCAAAGTCAGCTCTTGCTGTACCAGGCCCAAGCTATGCGCATTCGGCAGTAAGCCAAAGGTGGTAATCAGGGATAAAAATATCTGTTTTTTAGTCTGCGTGTAACTTTGGAAAAGGGCTACTTTTTCACGTAGTGCTTTAGCTTCTGCTTTAGTCAGCGTAAAGGGAGCATTGTAAAATTTGATCTCAAAGAGATTGATGACATGATCGTTCCGGTCAATGAGCAGATCAATTTGAACGCCACGCTTTTCCCCTTCGCCCTGATGGTAGTAGGTAGAAGCCTCGGTATACACACCAGCAACGCCTAGTGCGTGCTTAATTTCTATGATGTGCTTAAGGCAAATATTTTCAAAGGCATAACCACTCCAGCTTTTAAATGCCGCTGTCTGACTCAGCCGGTGCCACGCTCCCTCTCCGCTGAGACGCTTTTGCTGCATAAATTGCAGATAAAATAGGGAATACTCATCCGTGAGGCGATACAGCTGGCCTTTTTTGGCTTTCCCAAACGGCCGGTACGCGGTGATAAAGCCTGATTGTTCCAGTTCTTCCAGCACGCGTTTAAGGGTGCCGCCTTTAGGCACCGACGATGATGCGGCAATCTGCTTTCGGGTCAGCCCTTTCCACTTTTTGCCTAATGCCCGGATGATCGCAATATGGTGTTCTGCATTAGTAAACAGAGCCGGGTATAGCTTTTGAAACTCATCCCGTAACAAACCCTGGTCTGAAAAGCAGATTTCGTCGATGTTTTGAGCGGCACTTTTTCCTTGCTTTACTTCTTTCAGGTAATGAGGGATACCGCCAAGTGCCATGTAAATCTGAGTCGTCTGATAATGATCCAGCCCTACGCCCCGGCTGCTCAGGTAGTCCGCTGTCTCGCTTAATGAAAAGGGCGCGAGGAAAATCCGCCGGGTAATCCGGTTGTGCAGCCCTCCGGTGTGATGAACCACTTTGCGGATCATCCAGGAAGCCGCCGAACCACAGACTACGACTACGATACGCTGATCGGCCGCCCAACTATTCCAAAAAAAGCTCAATCCGCGCAGGAAGCCAGACCGCCGGGAGGCCAGCCAGGGCAGTTCGTCCAAAAAAACAACGGGTTTAGGGCCTACTTTTTCAACCAGTGGTTTCAGGGCCTGAATCAATTGCTGAAAGGCTTCCATCCAATTGCCCGGCTTTTTGTATTCCGTGTTGGAGTGCTCTTGCAGCTGATAGTGGAAATTGCTAAGCTGCTCCTGCAGAGGCGCCCCTTGAACACCGGTAATGGCAAAACCAATATGCCCCGCACAGACGCTTTTAACCAGGAAAGTCTTGCCTACACGCCGGCGCCCAATCACCGATACCATCTCAGCCTCACCTGAGGCGAGTGCGTCCCGTAACACCTGGCTTTCGGCTTTTCGCCCTATCAGCTGATCCATAGGCCTATAGATTTTTCCAAAAATACATTCTTTATTTGGAAAAATCTATCCAAAAAAGCACGATTTTTCCAGATATAGCTGTGGTAGCCTCCCCCTGACACTAAATGCCAAGCCTTTGGCACCTGTTGCAAAACGTGGCGATCGGCAGAGGTATATACCGACGACGAAGTAGTTTGGGACCAAACATGACTTCGTGTCGGCATATACTCGTGCGTCGGGTTTGTGCCTTAGGCCCAAACCTCTCCGTTCCGAGCATAGCTTTAATTTTAACAATGAAGTTTTACAGCAAGTCTAATAAAAGTCAAGTTAAAACTTCCAATTTTTGGGTTGGCTGACTAGACAGAAACAGAATAGCACAAAGGGTGGCAACGTTTAATTTATACCTAAGTTAAGTTTTGGAGTTTCCTATATTTCTGCTTACCCATCCAGCAACAAAAACCAAACACCATGCCAAACGCCACCCTACTCCCCATTATCGCCATCTTAATCTTACTCCCACTTTGTAGCAACGGGCAAAACCCGGACTCAATAGCGCAGCAGTTGGAACAAGCAGAGCGCTTAACAGACGCGCTTGAATATAGCGAGGCACTAAATTTGAGCGACAAAACGCTTGATCAACTCAGGAAAAATGCACCTCCCGATGACGCGCTCCTGATGCGCCTGTACAGCCTGCGGGCAAAAATATTCCTTGAGACGGCTCAATATGAGGCTGCAGTAG
>CAZNHN010000497.1:0-2944 GCA_964572415.1 uncultured Phaeodactylibacter sp. | reverse complement strand
TGCTCCGGGTTGGTAGCTGCTGAGGAACTCGTGCCGCCCAGTACCATGCGCCCTTCTGTATCCACATCAATAGCGTTGATGGTGTTTCGGTAGCTGATGTTTGGACTGCTAAACGTCGGGTCCAAACTACCATCACTGAGTGCCAGGCGGGCAACATTGACACTGCGAACGTAACCCACCATGGCAAAGTCCCCGCCAATACAGATCCGGTTTTCATCATACCGGGCAATAGCGTTGACCCGTCCGGGCCGCTCCAGCATGGCACTGAAAGCAAGATCGGGAATACCCTGATTGTTGAGGCGTTCGAGCCCGAGAGCGGGCTGCCCGCTAAAAGCACTGAAATTCCCACCAATAAGGTAGCTTCCATCCGGGTAAATAGCCATTTGCCGGATGACTCCATCTGCACCAGTCCCAAAGCTGTAAAAATCCAAACCCTCACCTGGGGCATAGCGATGTACAGCATTGATGTTGTTAAACTCACCAGCGACCATAATGTCGCCTTCCGGTGAAAGTGCGAGTGCCATAGGGATTCCGAAGATATCGCTCCAGTTATTGATACTGCCGTCTACGTTGAGTACCACTACGGCATACCGGATTAAAAAGGTGCTGCAAGTGAGGACCACCCGCCCCAGATTGTCCAGTTCTATAGCCCGGATAGAGGTCATGAAGTTGTTGACCCCGGGCAGGTCCGAGGAGAAGGTGAAGTTGTTAACAGGCTGCCCGTTGTAGGTCCGGTAGCTGATGTATCCCTCCGGGCCATTCGGGCCTCCCACCGTGATACCCCCTATGACAAACCGGCCATTGGGTTGAGTGACGAGGTCGTTCACAAATATGGTGCTGCCCGGATTAAGAGGTACGATCTGGTTTAGGCTGCCATTCGTATTCAAACGGACCAGCCCCTGCGCCTGCATACCATCAAAAATAGCGAAGCCCCCTCCAATCAGAATAGTACCATTGAACTCCACCTCAATATCGTTGAGGGTGCCTTCAGGTATGACGCCAGCCTGGAAGCTTAAGTCCTGACTGCCATCGGTGTTGAGCCGCAGTACATGAAGCTCAGTCGTATTCGTATCCGTATAGGAGCCGCCAATAATGACTTTTCCATCCGGCTGAACAGCCAGGGCGGTTACCGAGAAGGGGACCAGGGACTGGAAGGACTGATCAAGCGTGCCGTCAGCATTGAAACGGGCAACGCTTGATTCCTCGACCCGGTTAGCCATCGTGAAAGATCCGGCAGCAATAAACTTTCCGTCTGGCAGAAGCCGGAGCTTCTCTACATTGCCGGGCCGCGTTATCAGGGGTGAAAAATCAGGGTCAATCATTTGTGCTGCCGCCGAAAATTGCAGCAGAATGCCGGCCAAAGCCAGACAGAGGATTCGATGTACCATTGGGATTATGTTTGTTGTTCAAAAAATGCACGTAACCGTGCACAAAACAATGACAGGGAAACACAGTTTCCTGGCCGAAATGGGGGGAGGTGTTTTTCGAATCCGATTCTCTTACAGAAGTGCTGAGGCTGCTATGACGCTACATCTGAGTCTGCTCAGTGAGGCTCAAACGTGCAAAGTTGATTAAAATATGAGGTTAAAAATACGAAAAGATAAATATATACCTGGCTTCCAAAGCCTAAAACTTGTTCCGCCACATCATACTTTCCACAGGTTTCTCTGTGCGTTTCGTGTATTTCGCGTTCTCCTTTTTATTGTAATAGTTCTGAATGGTGCCTTCCACCTGAAAATAGATCAACTGTCCAATCGGCATACCCGCATAAACCCTTACCGGATGTGTACAGGAGATTTCCAGCGTCCAGGTATTGCAAAAGCCCACATCCCCCTTGCCGGCTGTGGCATGAATATCAATGCCCAGGCGGCCCACACTTGATTTGCCTTCCAGAAATGGAACAGAGTTATGGGTCTCGGTGTACTCTTCGGTCACGCCCAGGTAGAGCGTATTGGGGTGCAGTACGAAACCGTGCTCCGGAATGTCTAAATACTCTATCTTATTGTGGCGGCGGGCATCCAGGATATGGTCTTTATAAATCGCCAGTGTTTTACCCAGGTGAACATCATAGGAGTTGGTGCCCAGGCAATCGGGACGAAAAGGCTCGATGACAATCTCGCCCTGCTCAATGCTTTCCAGAATACTGGTGTCAGATAGGATCATAGCCTGCTTTGGTATGAAGGTTTAGCTTCCAAAGGTATTGGATTTTTCTGTTATGCCCTTGGTTGGGGCTTATTTAGTAGATATAAAAAATTACACAAAACAGAAAGTGATACCGTAGATTATATACGCCATGCGAATTGACCACCGGCTATCAATGCCGGGGAGGCAACTCTGTGCATATAAGCGCTATGGCTGCTGGGGTAGAGCTTCCCGCTCTGCTCCAGCTTATCCGGCAATAGGCAAACTGCAAATGCTGCCAGACTATAAAAGCGCAATTTGTTATGCAAACGTTATGTACCGAAACTAGAAGCAGAAAGCCCGCCCGATACATCGAAAAAAATAGAATTTATACAATTTTTCACCAGACCTGTGGCGTTAGGGTATTCCGAACAGAACGGATTGGAAAACCACGCTGCGTTTTCTTTTCGAACACCCAAAATTTGATAACGCTATGAAAAAAGCAGTATTGCTTTTTGCACTTTCCGCGCTATGCCTGCATCTGCATGCACAGGTTATTCCCTACCAGGAGCTGTCCCGCCCGGAACAAAAACCAGGTACAGACCTGGAGGTTTATTTTGAAACACCTCATGATCTGATCGTGGTACGGAGAGGCTATATTTCCCATCAGTCCAAAAATTACAACGCAGGTGGCTCCGGAGGCTATACTGCGCAACCCGCACGATACAGCTCCCAGACCGTTCTCGAAGGCATGCCCCTAAACGGCAACCAACTGCTTGCCCTGAAGGACAGGATTAAAAATGCCGGCCTGCTTAGCTTGCCA
>CAZNHN010000496.1:523-2951 GCA_964572415.1 uncultured Phaeodactylibacter sp. | reverse complement strand
CCCCCGGAGTTAGTCTTGGTGAACAGCAGTATGGCGGTGCTCACCCCGGCGTAGGGCTTGAACACGCCGGAGGGCATGCTGATCACGCCCTGCAGCTGCTGCTCCTCCACAATGGCTTCCCGTATGGCTTTGTGGGCGCGGCTCGAGCCGAAGAGCACCCCATCGGGCACAATCACGGCGGCCCGCCCGCCCGGGCGCAGCATACGCAGCATGAGGGCCAGGAAAAGCAGCTCGGTCTTTTTGGTCTTCGCCACCTTCAGCAGGCTGGGCTCCACAAAGTCGTAGTCGAGGCTGCCCTTGAAGGGCGGATTGGCGAGCATCAGGCTGTAGCGGTCGGTAATGCCGGCGTTTTCTTCGCTCAGGGCATCCACGTGCAGCAGATTGGGACGCTCAATGCCGTGCAGCATCAGGTTCATCGCCCCGATGCGCATCATGCTGCTGTCGAATTCCAGCCCGTTGAACATCGCGCTGTTGTAGTGGGCGCGGAATTCCTTTTTGTAAAATTCATCCCGGTGCTCCCGCCTCAGGTACTCATCGGCAGCCACGAGGAAGCCGCAGGTGCCGGCCGAGGGGTCGCAGATGGTGTCGGTGGGCGTGGGCAGGGTCATGTCCACCATCAGCTGTATGATGTGGCGGGGCGTGCGGAACTGCCCGTTTTGCCCGGCCGAGGCGATCTTGGAAAGCAGGTACTCGTACAGGTCGCCCTTGGTGTCGCGGTCGTCCATATCGAGCTTGTCGATCAGCTGCACCGCCCGGTCGAGCAGGCGGGGCGTGGAGATCATAAAGGTCGCCCCCTTCATGTGGTTGGCGAAAGCCGTATCCTCCGGGGCCAGCTGCTTCATATAGTCGAAGACATTGGTCTGCTCCCCATTGAGGGTGATGCCGCGGGTAAAGCGGTCGATCATCGCCTCCGGGTCCAGGTTTTTGAAGCTGCTCCAGCGCAGGGGCGTGGCGGCTTCCGGGTAGATGGGGTCGGTGATGGGCATATCCAGTTCACTCGCCTGTTTTTCCTTGAGCAGCTGTTGTTGGTCGAGCCGGCGCAGGAAGAGCAGGTAGGTGATCTGCTCGATGACGGTGAGCGGGTTGGTGATGCCTCCGGTCCAGAAGGTTTCCCAGAGTTTGTCGACTTCGTTGCGGAGTTGTCCGGTGAGCATGCGCGGTGGTTTGGTTTGGGAGGGAAGATAGGGAATTTTGGGAAATGGGGGGCGGGGAGGTTAAGGTTGAGGGGCAAGGCAGGGGCACCCGGGCGGCGACAGCTTGCTGTCGTTCCCTGCGGAGGAACTCCGGCGGTCTAAACCTCAGCCTTAACCTTGCCAGGCCCTGGTCACAGCACATAACTAGCCAGCATCTGCTGTACCTGATAGATATTGACCGACTTATTGAACTGCTTGCTCACGGCAGGCTCGGAGGCACTGGAAATCCAGATTTTCAGCTCGGCATCCAGATCGAAAGTACCGGCTGATTCGATACTGAAGCGGGAGATGCTTTTGTAGGGTAATGAAAGGTATTCCACTTTGCGGCCTGTAATGCCCTGTACATCCACGAGGATAAGCCGTTTAGTGGTAAAAATAAAGACATCGCGCAGGAGCTGAAAACCGATGTCAAAATTTTCCCCTTCAATGAGGAGGTCACCGTATTTGGTTTCGAGGTCTTCCGGTTTGGCGGTGCCGGCATTGCCTAATAACTTGTTGAGGAGTCCCATAGGGTAGAGATTTTGGTTTGGCGCCTGAATAGGCGCTACTTAAATTAAGCATAAAACGGCTGCCAGCCAACCGCCGGCAGCCATAGAAAATTGCGTGTTACATACGCAAAGATTACTGTTGGAATTCGGGGTAGTTTTCCAGAAGGGTATTCAGACGTTCTTCCTCTTCTGCTCCGAATTCCCGGGTGGAATATAGAGCTTCCCCGTCCGGCCCATCAATCTGCAGGACCTCCACGGTGAGTATGGCATCCTTTGGCGCATTTACCGTACCCCAATCTGAGAACTGATTGGGCGCCAGGTTCCAGGTCGTACTTTCTCCCGGCTCCAGCCCACCAGATATTTGGTAATTGAAGTCGTCCGTAAGCCAGGGTACAGAGCGGTTAGGGCTGGCGAGTGTACCTTTGAAGTAGGCCCGGGAGATAGCCGAAGAGGTGCCGTTCTTTACGGTCAGTTCAATGATCGGTTCCGGGGAGCCGAAGTAGTCTTTACGTTTGTAAAATTTGGATTGTGTTACCTCAAAACCCTGTAATTGTTCCTTTTGAGTTTCGGCATCCTGCTTTTTTTGGTAGAGTTCTTCGATCTCCAGGCGGGCCTGCTCTTTCTTTTTGCGTTCCTGTTCCGCTTTAATGGCCTCGCCTTTGGTAATGACCTCCTTGGCAGTTAGCCCATCCAATGCCTCAGTAAAGTCGCTCAGTATGTTTTCTCCTCCTTTTTCTCCCTGTAGGA
>CAZNHN010000496.1:0-513 GCA_964572415.1 uncultured Phaeodactylibacter sp. | reverse complement strand
ATCGATGACCAGCAACTCGCGCTCTACCTCGATCGCGGCAACCCGCTTCCCTCGCTTCCCTCCCAGGAGCCGACGAACCGCGAACGCGAACTCCGCAAGGACATCCGCGACTTCGTCCGCCGTGCCTACCATCACGGCCTGATGACCAGCACCTGGGGCAGCCTCTCCGCGCGTCTCGGTGACGACCACTTCCTTTTTCTCCTTGCAGGAGGTCAGCAAAACTGAAGCCATCCATAGCCATGAGTTGCAGCGCTTCTTCAAAGGCAGCTTTGTCTTCATCAGAAAGCCCTTCCTTTATTTTTTTGACAGAAGCCTGAAAGTTTTCCTCGCTGGAGCCATCAATAGAAGGGGTACAGGAAGCCATCAGCAGCAGAGAAAGCAGCGCAAAAGCAGAGTAAATGATACGCATGTCTTTTTATTTTTCCACAAACCTACCCCGGCCCTGCGTACTCTAGCTACGCAGGCTACCCCGGTCTGCGAAAAAAATGTTAGTATTGGCTAAATAATTACAAC
>CAZNHN010000495.1:569-3000 GCA_964572415.1 uncultured Phaeodactylibacter sp. | reverse complement strand
CGCGCCGCTTTTCGACCGTAACAGGCGGGTGACGGGGCAGTTGCATGGCGGTGCAGCGAGTTGCTCCAATAATGGGTACGACTCTTTTGGCTGGTTCCGTTCTGCCTGGAATGGATCTAGCCCTGCCAACCGGCTATCTGACTGGCTTGACCCAGCCGGAGAAGGTGTTTTTGTACTCGATGGCAAGTGGAATGCCGCTTGTAATATCACGCTAAACGTAACATCCTCTACCGAAGAGATTTGCGTGCCTGGAGAAGCCCTTTACCAAATCAATGTGGGAGAAGCCTTCACCGGCCCAGTAAGCCTGAGCGTAGAAGGCCTTCCAGATGGCGTGGAGGCGACCTTCGGCAACAATCCTACTACGCCGGGCAGCACCGTCCCCCTACAATTGTATATCCCATCATCCGTCAATTTTGAAGGGGCGCTTACTTTTGATATCAAAGCAACGGGGCTCTATGGCAGCTTAGCTATACCCGCTGAGCTGCATATTGTACAACAGCAGCCGGCCGCTATTGCGCTTAGCACCCCCGCAAATAACGCCATAGGGGTGTCTCTATCGCCAGACATTGAGTGGACTACCGTAGACAACGCCAGCGCTTATGATCTGCAAATTGCTCTAGACAGTAATTTCAATAACTTGGTGCTCAACCTGAGCAATGTGGGGCAACAGTTCCTCAACAACGCTATCTTAGAGGAGTATCAGCAATACTACCTTAGGGTACGTGCCCGCAACCTATGCGGCTTAGGGCCTTGGTCGGATGTGACAGTCTTCAAAACGGCAGCAAGCCGTTGCGTAAAAGGAAAGCCAAACGACTTGCCTAAGTCGATTTCGCCCTTTGCTAGTTACATGGCAGTCAGCTCCTTTACCGATATTCCAACCAATGGCACGGTAGCGAGCATACGTGTTCGGAACATAAAAATCGACCACAGCTTTGTAGGGGACTTATCCGGTTACCTACGTTCGCCTTCTGGTACTTTACGCAAGCTGTTCGACCGGCCGGGCTTCCCACTTTTGCCCTTTGGCTGCCCGGGCCCTGACTTAAGATTGAGCTTTGCAGATGACGCCTCGCTGACGGCTCAGGATTTCGAAGAAAGTTGCAGTGCATCCTCCCCGGCTATCAGCGGTACTTACCGGCCCTCGCAGGCGTTATCGGGCTTTATTGGAGAGCCTGCGCAGGGGGAGTGGGAGCTAATTATTGTTGACAATTTTACGGATGACGGTGGGAAAGTATTGGATTGGGAATTGGATATTTGTGTGACCTATCCAAATGAAGCGCGGGTATTTTTACCTCAAAATCCGATACGGGGCTGTGTCAATGCCGCTACCGAATCAACGCTCTTTGTTGGCGCTGGCTTTGACGGCCAAGTTTCATTACTCTTGCAGGGTATCCCCTCGGGAGCAGAAGTATCTCTAGATGATTATCTAGTGCCCCCGGGTAGCTTTGTACAACTCCGGCTCGACAGCTTTAGCGCCATGGGCAGCCACAACTTGGCACTTTACGCCGGTGATGGCAATCATATCCACAGCTCTACCATCCCTATCAATATCGGTGACAAACCGAGCCGCCCAAACTTACAAATACCAGCAGACCAGTCCCCTATCTTCGATTCCAGCTCGCCCAATATCAATTTCCGCTGGTCTTTCAGTGCGCGCACGGATTCTTTCCGCTTGGAGCTGGCGCGGGATAGCTTGTTCGAAACGCCGATTCTGCAAACGACTTGCGTACAAAATGAATATACCTTTTCAGAAATACTCGAACAAGGGCGTTACTACTGGCGGGTGATCGCCATGAATGACTGCGGGGACAAACACAGTGCCGTATTCTCCTTCATCCGGCAGGGCAGCGTGACCAGTACGGATAGTAAGGAAGCTCCTTCCCTGCGTTTGTACCCCAATCCCGTGGACGACCAATTGTATATTGAATTTGACCATTCCTCAGCCGCCCAGTGGCAGTTGTACAATGCCAAAGGACAGTTCATCAGGCAGGGCAGCTTCCGGCAGCGTAGTACCCTTTCAACCGAAGCGCTGCCAAGTGGATTGTATATCCTGCGTATTCAAGCCGATCAGCATCAGTTTGTACGACGGGTCGTAAAAAACTAGTGCGACTAGTCTGAAGTACCCGGTAGTTTTTTCAAAGCTTAGAGATGCCATGTAGTATCCAAACAGTTCTCCCAAATTTGTTACATTTGCCCAAAACCAAATTAACCTATGATCAAAGCGAATAACCCTGCCCTGAAATCTTGGGTAGACGTACCCGAAGGCAGTGACTTTCCTATACAAAACCTTCCATTTGGCGTCTTTAAAACACCTGGCCTGCAGCCTCGCCTTTGCACAGCTATCGGAGATTACGTAGCCGACCTGAGCGTGCTGGCCGAGCATGGTTTTTACAAATGTATTTAATCCACGCTGTGAATTTCCACGGAGGGATGA
>CAZNHN010000495.1:0-559 GCA_964572415.1 uncultured Phaeodactylibacter sp. | reverse complement strand
GGCGTCGCGCACCGCCGCGGTCAGCAGCAGCCCCAGGCCCAGCAGCGCCGGACCGAGCATCAGGACGACCAGGCCGCCGTCGCGGAGACGATCGGGAAGCCGGACAAATTGTTATGACCCATATCCGCCGCCATACCGCTTTTCTGACCCTGATCGCCCTGGTCATGCTCACGGGCTTGGCCCGCGCCGACTACCAGCCCTACCTCAATCTCTTTATCGCTTTGGGCAAAGAAAAAACACGGGCGGTGCGCAACCGCCTTTCGGAAATACTGGATGATGACTTGGACGAATGGGATGCCAGCCAACTGGCGGACTACTTTCTGCATAAGCAGTCCGAAGTGGCCATGCTGCTGCCGGTCAAAGTGGGTGATTACACAGACTTCTACTCCAGCCGCGAGCACGCGACGAACATAGGCACCATGTTCCGTGGCAAGGAGAATGCACTCATGCCAAACTGGCTGCATTTGCCGGTAGGTTACCACGGCAGGGCTTCTTCAATCGTGGTATCGGGCACGCCCGTAACCCGCCCCATGGGCCAACAATTGCCCAATGATGCAGA
>CAZNHN010000494.1:0-3007 GCA_964572415.1 uncultured Phaeodactylibacter sp. | reverse complement strand
CGGCATAGCCGCCAGTTACGCTTTCGATGCGGGCTTGTATGCCGCCGTTGCCGCACAGGGGCAAGGCACCAAAGGCCATATTATCGGAAGTGTTCGGGAGGAGGTGGTAGCCATCGGTGCTGATGTTGTAGTCGGTTGGCCCAGCCACACAGGGGTCGAAGCTGTAGTCGCTGTTTTGGGTGCCGATATCGGAGGCCGTCCAGCCGTTGGGCAGTCCATCGGGCAGCACCACCATAAAGCTGCAGTGCTCGGTATCGGTATTGCCGTTGCCATCATCTGCGGTGAGGGTGACGGATTGCGGGCCGAGGTCGTCGCAGTCGAAAGACAGCATTGGGCTGCTCTCGGAAGGGGTGCCGCAGTTGTCGGTAGACAAGCCCTGCCCGATATTGGCGGGGAGGGTGGCGGTGCCGTTTTCCGTAAGGGCTACATTGGGAATCGTTGGGCAGATGGCGACTGGGGCTTCGGTGTCTGCTTCTGTGCCAATGGCCACGTCCGTATCCGCATCATTACAGGTAGCATCGCCGCCATCCACCACATAGGGCTGATAATTGCCCGGCATAAGCCCGGTGAAGGTGGGGGATGCCTGCGTGGTCGCTCCGCCGTCAATGGAATATAGGATGCCATCGCAGGAGGTGCAGGAAGCATTGATAGTTATGGTGCCATCGCCTTCTTCAGGGCAGGTTTCATCTGTTTCGTTTACGCTTAGGAGGGCAATATCGCAGGAAGTGCCGGCACAGCTACAATCGTCCTGTATTACATCATTATCGGTCAGCGGGTCGCCATCATCGCAGCTATCGCCGGGCTGGGGGTTGCCGCAGCCGCAGGACGTGTTATCCTGTACGGTAATGGTAAAGGAGCAATCCGCTTCATTGGGCTGCATGGCATCGTCTGTTGTAGTGTAAGTTACCGTAGTAACACCTACGGAAAAACTGGTACCACTAAGCATCATGGAACCGCTGCCACTAGTCACAGTTGCGCCGATGGTCTCATAAGAAATATCTGGATTAAGGGTGCAGTTATCCGTAGCTGTAGCTTCAATACCATTGACGGTTGGGGTACAGGTAGCGCCAGTCGCCTGTACAACAACGTTCTCCGGACAGTCAATATCCGGGGCTGTCTCATCCCGAAACGGTACGGTATAGGTACAACTGTTCATGAGGCCGACGTCATCCGTAGCCGTTACGGTGACGACCAGGTCTTGTTCGCCGGTAATGATTGTACCGGCTTCCGGAGACTGCGCAAGCGTCAGCTCCGTATCACAGTTGTCAGAAGCGTCAACGAAAGGCGTATAGTCTGGCAGGGTACTCTGGCAGTCGCCGCCCAATATGGCAGGGGTTATAGTGCCTGGACAAGAGATGGAAGGCGCTTCGCCATCCGTTCCGTCAGCGATCGTTTCATCTGCGGCTGCATCAGTGCAGGTATCATTACCGCTATCCTCTACATAAGGCTGATAAGTGCCTGGCATCAGCCCGGTGAAGGTGGGGGAGCTCTGTGTGGTCGCTCCGCCATCTATAGAGTACAGAATGCTGGCGCAAGAGCTGCAAGTGGCATTGATCGTAATGCTGCCATCGTCCTCTCCCGGGCAGGTTTCATCCGTTTTATCCACGGAGGTGATTGCTATATCGCAGGGTACCGGTGGGATCAAGCGGGCAATGCGGTTGAGGGTTACAGAGGGAAAGCCGTTATCAGCGCCAAAGCTGCCCCCGACATAAATATCCGCGGAAGGGCTTTCCGCTACATCATAGGTAAATGAACTGAGCCCGGTGCCTACGCCGCTCCAGTTGGTGCCATCCCATTTGGCAACATTTTGGCTACTACTGCCCCCTCCCGATGAGAGATTAAATTGTCCGACTACGTACACATTTCCGTCTGAAGCTGCTTTAATTCCGAGACCAAAGTCAAAGCCTGTAAACCCCAGTCCGCTGCCCAGAGCGCTCCAACTGGTGCCATCCCATTTGGCGATCGCGCCGGCCGGGCTGCCGCCTGCTTCGGTAAAATCCCCTGTGGCATAGAGGGTGCCATCACTGGCAAAATCTATGGCGTTTACCCTGGCATTTATACCTGCCCCCAGGGCGCTCCAGCTCGTGCCATCCCATTTGGCGATATTTAGAGCCGGTGTCCCGCCTGCTGTGGCAAATTCGCCTGCCGCGTATACACTGCCATCCGGAGCAATAGCGATGTCAAGGCAAAAGCCTATTGTTCCGGAGGAGTTAGCCAGGCCCGCACCCAGGGCACTCCAGCTTGAGCCATCCCAACTGGCAATCGAGAAGGAGCGTACGCCCCCGATATTCACCCAGGAGCCACCCGCATAAAGGGTGCCATCCGATGCAAAAGCGAGGGCTCTGCAGGAAAACACAGAGGAACCACTGCCCACAGCGTTCCAATTTGTACCATCCCAGACGGCAATATCATCCACTGTTGCACCGCCCGCTGTAGAAAATAATCCGCCTGCATAGACATCCCCATTTGTAGCGATAGCGATAGCATTACAGGTACCACCTAGCCCACTACCAAGCGCGCTCCAGTTGGTGCCGTCCCACTTGGCAATACGGTTGGCAGTAATCCCTCCGGCTTCCGTAAAGCTTCCCCCTACATAGAGGTCGCCGTTAGCCGCTGCGACTATTGTATTCACTTCGCCATTCGTGCCTGAGCCAAGGGTGCCCCAGGTACCCGTTGCAGAAGCCATCCCATCCGGAGCCGCCACCGGGCCAGCGCATTCATCCAGCTGTATGTGATAGCCGGAAATGTCCACCTGCCCGGAAAAGCCAGGCGTGATGTTAAGGGTTCCGTCCGGATTCAGAAAGTCCGCAAGGGGCGGGTCGGTGTAGCCGGTTTTCAAAGTGGGCCCGTCCGTTGAAGCCGGCACCGTGTTGCCCAGCAACAAGATTGCGGGCAGCAAAAAAAGTAAGGAGAATTTCAAACGTAAAGGGTTCATAATATTCATTTCTCGTATTTAAAAGCCTGGCTCCCGGCAGTAATGCCTGCCAAAAGCCAAGGGAAAGACTGC
>CAZNHN010000493.1:1022-3031 GCA_964572415.1 uncultured Phaeodactylibacter sp. | reverse complement strand
GGGCACGAAGTTGATCGGTGTGCAATAGGGTGGGCCATTCAGACCATTCCAGCCGGTGAGCGCACGGGAAGCTTCGGCTATATCGGTCTGCGTATATCCATTGTCCAGCCCAAGGGTGAAGAGCTCGAAAAGCTCCCGAGCGTAGTTTTCATTAGACTCAAAACGGGTGTTTTGCACGCCGTTGAGGTAGAGGAGCATCGCAGGCGTTTTGCCCATTTCCACTGTGAAGTCCTTGAAGTTGCCCAGGGCATACTGCCGCAGCAGGGTGGTATATTGGTACATGTAAGAAGGGCACTGATAGCTGTTGAAGCTTGTCACAAAGTGGTTGTGCCAAAACAGCGCCAGCTTTTCGCGAAAGCCAAACTGCAGCATACCGCTGAGCCACTCGGTCAGCCAGCCGATGACCTGCTCAAAACGCTGGGTGTTAAAGTCATCGTAATCAGCGGTAGACCAGTTGGCCCATTCGGGCTCATCGGGAAGGGGGAGGTTGAGGGCTTCATCGATCAGGTTGTCGACCAGCGTCTCAGGGGCTTGCTGCAGCGCTCCCTCAATATCTTCGGGTGCAATGCCATGGCCCATTCGCCGGAAGAGGTGCTGTACCCGGGCTTTATTCCAGGGCTTGTCGGCACTGGGCACATAGGGCTCTAATGTACCGGTTGCACAATTCTCGGTTATCAGCATAGCTAAAAGGGTTTTCAGGTTCATTGAAAAGACGGTTGCCACCGTAAGAAAGTTACGCTACATGGAGGCCGAACGGTCTTAAGCACGCTCCTTTGACGCAGGAACCTGCCTGGGGTTTAATGAGGAGAAATTTTTTAGTAGACCTGACTCTGCAAGAACCCTATCAAAAGCATTCATCAGACAGTAGCCGAAAAGTTGTATTTTAGAGGCACTATACACTGATTTTCCCAAAAACCAGCACCATGAAAACCCTTCTTCCAATCTTCACTATCCTGTTTGTTGCCCTAACTGCATTTGCTCAGGAAGCACCCGCCCCTATGCTGCTCATTTACGATGCCAGTGGCTCTATGTGGCAAAAACTTGACGATGAGACCAAGAAAGTACTTGCCGCTGAAGCCCTTTCCTCTACTGTAGCGAATTTTTCAGCAGACCAGCCGGTCGCCCTTATGGCCTACGGGCATCGCGAAAAGGACAACTGCGATGATGTAGAGTGGCTGCTCGGCCTCGATAATACCTCTAAGGAGGAAGTGATGAAGTCCGTCTGCGGTTTGAACCCCACCGGGAAGACACCTCTGGCCCGTTCTGCACGCATGGCCCTCGATCAGCTCAGGGAGCAGCAGAAAACAGCCACGCTCATCCTCATTACCGATGGCATTGAATCCTGTGACGGGGATTTGTGCCAGACTATAGCAGAGGCCCGGCTGGCGGGTATTGATTTCAAACTGCATATTGTCGGATTTGGCATAAAAGAAGAAACGGTCGCTCTGCAGTGCGCTGCTGATGCCGGAGGCGGGCAGTACTTTGATGCTTCTGATGTGGATAAGCTTGCTGCGGCCCTTCAGGAGGCTACCCGGACCACTGTCGACAACCCCTCCGAAAACCTCTCCATTTTTGCCACCAAAAATGGGCAACCTGTTGATGCCTGGATTAAAGTATACCCATCGGATGGTGAAGAAGCAGTCGCCGGGGGGCGTACCTACCGGGATACCGCTCTGCTAGCCGTCCCTGCCGGGCGTTTTAAAGTGGATGTCCGCCCACTGGAAAATACGGATATCAGAGGCACAAGCTTTGAGATTACGCTTTCAGCCGAGGAGCAACTGCACCGGACGGTCAGCTTTGACGCCGCCAAAATAAGTGTGACGACAACAGTCAATGGCGAACTCACCGATGGGATTGCCAGGGTTTATCCTGCAGACTTCAGCCAACCGGTTGCCAACGCCCGTACTTACGGCGGCACTAAAGTCATGGAAGTAGACCCGGGCACGTACCACATTACTTTTGAAGGGCTGAAGGTCAATGGGGCAGGGAAACTGGATACGATAAGGAAC
>CAZNHN010000493.1:0-1012 GCA_964572415.1 uncultured Phaeodactylibacter sp. | reverse complement strand
ATATTCCGGTGACCAACTGGCTGATCGGCGAGAAAATCGGCACGACAAAGAACGGCGTCGGCGTGATCGAGATGAGCGAACGCTACTTCCTGCGGCCGCGTCTCGGCGACGACATCACCTGCCCGAACTGCTGACGCGCCGCGAGGCCTTGACGGCGGTGCCGCCCGGGAGATGGTGCATAACTTCGAGGTAGGCACGCTGGTCATCGGGGTGCAAACCCAAAGCGGAGAACTGATTGACGCAGCGGTAAATGTAGTGGATAAAGCACTCCGGCAAAATATGGCAGGCAGCCGTACCTATACCAGTCCCGGCAGCAACCCCCGCACCTATGATTTGACCCCCGCGCTGTATGAAGTCAGGATCCGGACCCTCGGCGCGCATAGCGGGCAGGACGAAACGATAGAGGTTGAGATCAAGCCGCAAACAACCGTAGAGAAAATATTGACCTATTAACAGCGCCTAAGCCGCTCCCAGCAGCTCAACAAAGCGATAAACCTCCTCAAAGGTGTTGTAAAGTGGTGTAGGCGCTACCCGGATAACCCCCGCTTCACCCGGAGGCAGCTGCTTGCCGCTTAGGTTGTCTTCCCGCCAGTCGGCAATGACTCCCTGTTCTGAAAGCGTGTCAAACAGTTTTTTGCCGCCCTGCTCTATATAGGCAGTGCCCTGATGGTGGTGTTTGCCGCCGTCAGAGCAGATGCCTGGCATGTGGTTTCCTTTGCTGTTTTCGGCGCCACCCTGGTTTTCATGTACACGGCCAGTTTTCTGTACCACGGCCTGCGCCTGTCTGAAAAAACCCTTGAGATATTCCGCCGCATCGACCATATCATGATTTTTGTGGTCATTGCCGGGTCATATACCCCGTTGTGCCTGGTGCCCCTGCGGGGGCCCTGGGGCTGGACCCTGTTCGGCACCATCTGGGGTATCGCACTGGCAGGCATTGTGCTCAAACTCTACTGGATGCACCTTCCCCGTTGGGTATCCACCTTTATCTACCTGGGCATGGGCTGGCTGT
>CAZNHN010000492.1:0-3033 GCA_964572415.1 uncultured Phaeodactylibacter sp. | reverse complement strand
AGCGTCTTCAGGTCATTCAGGTCGTTCTTCATATCAAGCATGAGCTTGTAGAAGATTTCCCGCTCCTGCATACTCACCCCATCGCCATCGCCTCCTTTGCGATCGGCAATCATCGGCAGGTTACGGCGGCTGAGCTGAGGTGCATACTGCAACAGCTGCCCGGCATCCAGGAGTTTTTCCTCTGCCATTACTGATGCCTGCTCCGCCACATTTTTGAGTTCCCGGATGTTACCCGGCCAGCTGTAGTTTTCCAGCATCAGGCGGGCCTTGTCATCCAGTTGAATGGAAGCCGTCCGGTACTTTTCGGCAAAGTCAGTAGCGAATTTCCGGAAGAGCATATAAATGTCCTCCCGCCGTTCCCGCAGCGGTGGTACGCTGATGGGCACCGTATTCAGGCGGTAGTATAGGTCTTCCCGGAATTTGCCTTTCTTTACCGCTTCCAATAAGGAAACGTTGGTAGCCGCAATGATGCGAACATCCGTTTTATGCACCTTGGAAGCGCCTACCCGGATGAATTCTCCGGTTTCCAGTACACGCAGCAGAAAGGACTGCGTATCCATGGGCATTTCGCCGATCTCATCCAGGAAAATCGTACCTCCGTCATAAGTCTCAAAGTACCCTTTGCGCTCACTGGTGGCTCCGGTGAAGGCCCCTTTCTCATGCCCAAACAGCTCAGAGTTGATCGTGCCCTCCGGAATGGCCCCGCAGTTGATGGCAATGAAGTTGTTGTGCTTGCGCGCGCTCAGCGCATGAATGATTTTGGAAAACACCTCCTTACCCACACCGCTTTCCCCGGTAATCAGCACAGACAAATCCGTACCTGATACGCGGACGGCGGTGCTCAGCGCGCGGTCGAGTAGGGGAGACCGCCCGATGATGCCAAAGCGTTGTTTGATGGATTGGAGGTTGGCGTCCATTTGGGGTAGTTGGTTTTCGGTATAAAAAATCTGGCTTATGCCTGTACCATCTCGCCAATCAGAGTGGCACTTGTGGTATCGTTTACTTTGACGTAGCAGTAGTCGCCGGGTTTGTAACCAGGCTGTTTGTCGAATACCAGCATCTTATTTTGGGAATTCCGACCCTTAAACTGCTGATCGGACTTCTTGGAATCGCCCTCGATCAGTACCTTGAAGGTTTTGCCAATGTCCTGCTTGTTGTGGGCAAAGGATACCTGCGTTTGCAAACGGATGATTTCCTGCAGGCGGCGTTTCTTCACCTCCAGCGGAATATCGTCCTCATACTTCCGTGCGGCCATTGTACCGGGGCGCTCCGAGTAGTAAAACATGTAGGACATGCTGTAATTCGCAAATTCAATCATGCTCAGGGTCTCCTGATGTTCTTCTTCCGTTTCGCTGCAGAAGCCGGCGATTATATCGGAGGAAATCGCACAGTCGGGCATGATTTCGTAGATGCGGCGTACCTTGTTCATGTACCACTCCCGGTCGTAAGTCCGGTTCATCAGGTCAAGTACACGGCTGTTGCCAGACTGCACCGGCAGGTGGATGTACTTGCAGATATTATCGTATTTTTTCATGGTATACAACACCTCGTCCGTGATGTCTTTCGGGTGAGAAGTGCTGAACCGTATGCGGAGGTCCGGGTGGACCAGTGCCACCATTTCCAGGAGGTTGGCAAAAGTGACGGTCTGCTCCGTCTCCGGGTTGTCCCATTTGTAGGAGTCCACGTTTTGCCCCAGCAGGGTAACCTCCCGGTAGCCCCGTTCGTACAAATCAGTGGCTTCGGCTACGATGCTGAAGGCATTGCGGCTCCGTTCCCGCCCACGGGTGAAAGGCACCACGCAGAAGGAGCACATATTGTCACAGCCCCGCATGATGGAAATAAAAGCCGTTACGCCATTACTGTCGAGGCGCATGGGGTTGATGTCGGCGTAGGTCTCTTCACGGGAGAGGAATACATTGATCCCTTTATCGCCATCTTCAGCAGTGGCAATGAGCTTAGGCAGGTCGCGGTAGGCATCCGGGCCAATGACCAGGTCTACCAGCTTTTCTTCATCCAGCAGCTTGGTCTTCAGGCGCTCCGCCATACAGCCGAGCACGCCTACCAAAGTACCAGGGCGTTTTTCCTTCACCTTGTCGAACACACGCAGCCGCTTGCGTACCGTGTCCTCCGCTTTCTCCCGGATAGAGCAGGTATTGATGAGAATGAGGTCTGCAATTTCCATATTGCGGGTGGACTGATACCCTTCCTGCCCCAAAATGGACGCTACAATCTCGCTGTCACTAAAGTTCATCTGGCAGCCGTAGCTCTCAATATAGAAATGCCGAACCCCTTCCGGATGAGCCTCTGCGGCCTGCTCCTGGAAAAAAGCTTCGCCCTGTCGCTGTTCGTCTATGGTCTTGGTCAAGCCGACCAAGGTTGGATTATCATCGTACATCGTCGTCCCGTTTTCAAAGTAGTCGGCAAAGATAAAATAAATTCACCGGCTGAGTGACAATTTGGCAGGTAGATTTTGTAATTTGTTCTATTGTGAAAACCTTAACAACTCCGGGCACACCGGGTTCAGCCAAAATCGCATCAAATACCTGTACATCCAAACCTGAAAACCATGAAAATGACACTTCGCACCCTGATCCCGTTATTCGTACTGGCTTTTTCGGATATGGCATGCGATGGGCGCTCCGGCTCCTCAGATTATTCCTATGCCAGTGAGAAGGCTCAGGCATTTCCTGATCAAACCACCGAAGCCAGATCAGGTGGTGGCTCGGGGGAAGCTGTCCCGGAAAAGAAAGTGATCCGAACGGCCCGGTTGCGGATGGAAGTGGCCGATTACGAGGAGGCAATCAGGAAGGCGAAGCAGATCATCACGGCATTTGAGGCGGAAATTACATCCGAGGAAGAACGACAGTACGGGCAGCAACTGGAGAATCAGCTGGTCATCCGGCTGGCCCCCTCAAGGCTGGACTCCCTGCTCAATGCCCTTGAAGGGCTGGCGCTGCATATTGACTCGCGCTCGGTAAATGCAGAGGATGTAACGCGGCAGTACGTCGACCTTGAAACCCGGCTGGCATCCAA
>CAZNHN010000491.1:0-3039 GCA_964572415.1 uncultured Phaeodactylibacter sp. | reverse complement strand
GCGGTGCTGCACCTTGTTGCTGCAGCTTGTTTTCTGATTTTGTTTATGATTGGCAGCTTTGTACAGTTCCGCGGGCTGGGCTTTCAGGCCGGGCTGGCCACGGGCGGGCTATACTGGGTGTGGAGTTTTGTCGCGGTGGTGGGTTTTGTGGGCGCACGTGCCTCTTATGCCCGCCTTGGGACAATCATGAGCGGCGTACTGCTGACGACCTTTTTTTGGATTCAATTCAGCCCATTGCTGGAAGTGCAGCGCAACTGGGCACAGGAAATCATAGAGCCGGAAGGGCCTTTCCCCAAGCCGGCAGATCAGTTTATCATTGGCAGGGGAGAGGGGGCTTTCCCGGGAGTAGCAGCCTACGCCCATGCGGCAAATTCCAATACCGCAGTTTTGAGCAATGCCGCTTCCCTGCAGCAGGCAGTCAGCGCGCAGCAGGCCGGAACCGTGATCCTGGCGCCTCAGAGCTGGCTCCCGCCGCAACTGGATACCTTGCAGACCGATACCACAGTCTACAAAGGCTGGAATGCGCCCCTGCAACCTGCAGTATGGGTCCGCTGTGAAGTAAAACCTAAGCTGTCTGGAAAATAATGTACATCAGCGCCAGTAAGACGAAAGTGGAAATCAGGAAAATATTCAGGATACGCTTTCCTTCCCGCTTGTCTTTTGTTGCAATCCTTTGTTGTCTTCTCGAACGTGCCATAGTATCTTGGTTTTGGTTAGCAGAATGAAGAATTAGGTTTGGTAAAATAAGGTTTATACCGAAACTTCACAAGTTTTGCCGCTGGAGGCTGTTGGCTACCGCTGCGATTTGCACGCTAATTTTTCTATTTTTACCCGCAAATCAAATCACACCTATCTCTTGGCACTTATCAAATCAATCTCAGGAATCCGGGGCACCATTGGCGGCAAAGCTGGTGACAACCTGACCCCTCAGGACATCGTAGAATCCACAGCGGCTTTTGGCCATTGGTTGCTCAAAAAAGGAGTAAAGCCTAAAGTCGTTATTGGCCGGGATGGCCGCATTTCAGGCTCCATCGTTAAAGAACTGGCCAGCGCCACCCTGCGCGCTATGGGCATCGATGTGGTCGACCTGGGCCTTTCCACTACCCCAACTGTGGAAATGGCCGTGACCATGGAAGAAGCCGGGGCTGGTATCGTCATTACAGCCAGCCACAACCCACGAGAGTGGAATGCACTCAAGTTCCTCAACGATAAAGGCGAGTTTATCTCCAAAGCAGACGGTGAAGCCTTGTTGGAAATCATCGAAAGCGGTGATATTGAATATGCTCATGTAGAAGAGCTTGGGAAAGTCCTGCACGATGACCGCTACATCAAGCGGCACGTACAGGCGATCCTCGATTTACCTTACGTTGACGCAGCGCTGGTCAAGAGCAAAAAGTACCGTGTGGTGGTCGACTGCATCAACAGTTCCGGTTCGGTAGCGATGCCGCCACTGCTCAAAGCCCTGGGCTGCGAAGTGGAGTTGCTTAACAAGAAGCCCAACGGCCGTTTTGCGCACAACCCGGAGCCCCTGCCCAAACACCTGAAGGCCCTGAGCCGGGAGGTGGTCGAACTAAAGGCGGATCTTGGGGTCGCAGTAGACCCGGATGTGGACCGCCTCGCTTTTGTCTGCGAAGATGGCAGTATGTTTGGCGAAGAATATACGCTGGTAGCCGTAGCGGATTACATTTTGCAGCAGCAACCGGGCAATACCGTTTCTAACCTGTCTTCCACCCGGGCCCTGCGCGACATCACGGAGCGCCATGGCGGACAGTACTTTGCCAGTGCGGTAGGTGAAGTGAATGTAGTTACGGAAATGAAAAACCGCAATGCTGTTATCGGTGGGGAAGGTAACGGCGGGGGCATTGTGCCCGGTTTGCACTACGGCCGGGATGCTATGGCCGGCGTGGCTATTTTCCTGACCCTTTTGGCAAAGTCAGGACAATCAGTAAGTGCCCTAAAGGCTGGCTATCCGGAATATCATATGGTCAAAGACCGCATCGAGCTCACGCCACAGATTGACGTGGACGGCCTGCTCAAAGACCTGGAAAACAAGTTTAAGTCAGAAGACTACAATACGATTGATGGCCTGAAGATTGATTTTGCAGATGGATGGGTACACTTGCGCAAGTCGAATACCGAGCCTATCATCCGGGTGTATGCCGAAGGGCAAAGCCCGGAAGCTGCCCAGGCTTTTGCCGACCGCATGAAATCAGCTGCCCTTGAATTGATCGGATAAAACCTTTAGTTATGGAAGCCCTAACCACCACTTCTTTAGAAACGTATTTTGCTCCGTACCGGAAAAATGTCATCGGGCAGGACTTTGCCTTTGATACCCCCGATGGCCCAAGGCGGATACTCTATGCAGACTGGACGGCAAGCGGCCGCCTTTATAAGCCTATCGAAGAACGGCTGATGCAGGAAATTGGGCCGTTCGTAGCCAATACGCATACGGAAACCTCCGTTACGGGGACTTCTATGACGATGGCTTACCACAAAGCCAAGGAGATCATCAAGGCGCATGTGGGAGCCCGGCCAAAGGACGTGCTGATCTCCTCTAATTCCGGTATGACCGGGGTGGTCAATAAATTTCAGCGTATCCTCGGGCTCAAGGTGCACGAGAAGTTCCGCGACCGGGTAGAGGTACCGGAAGAAGAACGGGCGATCATCTTTTGTACCCACATGGAGCACCATTCCAATCAGACGTCCTGGCTGGAAACGCTGGCTGACGTGGCGGTCATAAGGCCCACGGCGGAGGGTTTGGTGGACCTGGAGTACCTGAAGACACTGCTGCAGCAGTACCAAAACCGGAAGACCAAGATCGCCGCCATTACGTCCTGTTCCAATGTGACCGGGCTGAAAACCCCTTACCACAAGATTGCCGGTCTGATGCATGAACAGGGTGGGCTGTGTTTTGTGGATTTTGCCTGTTCTGCACCTTATATCGACATCAATATGCGGCCGGCGGAGCCCTTGCAGCACCTCGATGCCATCTACTTCTCTCCCCACAAATTCCTGGGCGGGCCCGGCTCAACGGGTATC
>CAZNHN010000490.1:2563-3040 GCA_964572415.1 uncultured Phaeodactylibacter sp. | reverse complement strand
ATATCGTAGATGTCATCATCTGAGTAATTGCGGCAGGTACAGCCCCGGCATTGGCGCTTGCACTTGATCCCAAAGTGATTGTTGGACTCCCTGGCGAGCAGGCTTTCTCCGGCGTTGGATTCCAGCAGCCCCTGCGCGAGGGTAATGCTTGCCGGGACTCCATAGTCTTCCATTTCACTGATCGCCAGCATTTTGTACTGCTCCAGATAAGCCTCTACTTTAGCATTGACGGCTTCCATTACCTCCGGTCGCACGTGGTGGCGCTCGGCGTAGTTGTCATTCAGCACGAAGGTGAGGTTTGGGAAATCCTCTGGTTGACGGGTATCCCACTTGATTTGTGAGACATTTTGCTGGGTGTTGGCGCGCTTTTCAGCTTTGTAATTGGCGGGCAGCGCCTGCCCAAACGACGGCATGATGCCCTGTTCCGCAACCGCAACCGGCTGCTCGATGCTATTCAGGTTAAACTGAATGCTAATG
>CAZNHN010000490.1:0-2553 GCA_964572415.1 uncultured Phaeodactylibacter sp. | reverse complement strand
GTTTTCGTATCTCGTCTAACCGAAAAATTGCCATTTTTCGACTAGAAGACCAAAATCCCAACACGGTCTTGTTTCAAAAATGTGTACAAACACAAATGTAAAACAAAAAATGTTTAAAAACAAGACTACAAAACAAATTGATTGCTATTTTTTGAACGCGTCCGCCACGATCAGTTCTTTAGTGCCGTGGCCGTAGGTGTAAAAGCCTTCGCCCGACTTCGCGCCCAGCTTGCCGGCCGTCACCATATTGACCAGCAACGGGCAAGGGGCGTACTTGGGATTGCCGAAGCCTTCAAAGAGGACATTCAGGATGGATAGGCAGACATCCAAACCGATAAAGTCCGCCAGTTGCAGGGGCCCCATAGGATGTGCCATGCCGAGCTTCATGACCGTATCGATTTCCTCCACGCCGGCCACGCCTTCGTGCAGGGAGATAATGGCTTCATTGATCATCGGCATCAAAATCCGGTTGGCTACAAAGCCTGGGTAATCATTGACCTCTACGGGCACTTTGCCGAGCTTGCGGGATAAGTCCATTACGGTATCCGTGGTCTCATCTGAAGTGGCGTAGCCGCGAATGACCTCTACCAGCTTCATGACCGGCACGGGGTTCATGAAGTGCATGCCGATGACCTGCGCCGGGCGCGTTGTCGCTGCCGCAATCTTGGTGATGGAGATGGAGGACGTATTGGTGGCCAGGATGGCAGACTTTGGTGCAGCCTCGTCCAGGTCTTTGAAGATTTTCAGCTTGAGTTCTACCCGCTCGGTAGCGGCTTCAACGACCAGGTCAGCTTCGGCCACACCAGCTTTCATATCTGTTTGCTTCGTCAGGTTGCCAAGCGTTTTCTGCTTCACCTCCTCCGTGATCCGCTCTTTTTTGAGCATGCGGTCGAGGTTCTTCGTTATGGTAGCGAGGGCTTTGTCGAGCGCTTCCTCAGAGATGTCGATCAGGTTGACGGAATAGCCGTTCATGGCGAAAACGTGGGCGATGCCGTTGCCCATTGTGCCGGCACCGATTACTGCGATATTTTTCATGAATTTGGTTTTATTTTTCGGTGGGCAAAGATACAAAAAAGCCTGCACGGACTGAACCGTGCAGGCGGGTTTTAAAGAATTGGAGTACGGGTGAATTTCTTACAATGGTCGGTTTATTGCTTAATCAGGCGCAGGGTTTCGGTGCCTTGTTCGCCACGCACCTGTAGCATCAGCATACCGGTGGGCACGGCCGACAGGTCGAGGTCGATCTGCTGCCGCCCGGCGCTCCAGTTGTATTGCTGCTGCCAGAGGGCCTGCCCGTTCAGGTTGAGCAGGCGCAGTTCATAGGCGCCTCCCTGCTGAAGGTCGAGGTCAAGCGTGGCTTGCTCGCGGGCGGGGTTTGGATAGGCCTTGATCTGGCCCAGTGGTTGTTCATAGCTGTCGTCCGTATCGACTGCCATCAGGAAGGAAGGCTGCCCGGTAAAGCCATTGATGACCGGATTGATAGTCACGGTAAAGGTAGACACACAGCCATCCGGTGTCGTCATCGTCAGCGAGATTTCGTAGTTGCCTGGTGCGGCATAAGTGTGCACAGGCATGGCTTCCGTACTTGTATTGCCATCCCCGAAATCCCACTGATAGTCTGCCCCGAAATCGGAAGACAGGTTCAGGAAGGCATAGGTCAGGCTATCGGTCTTGAACGGCAGGAAGAGCGCGAGGCAGTCTTCATCATAGAGGATATCGAAGTCGGTCAGGATAATCATGCTCATGCTGCTGGTGCAATCGCCGCTGGTAATGGTCAGCGTGACCAGGTAAAGTCCGGGTGCTGCATAAGTGTGAGACGGATTTTGCGCTGTGCTGCTATTGCCATCCCCAAAGCTCCAGAACCAGGAATCTGTCTCATTGCCCATGGACATATCCATGAAGGTAAAGGACAACAGGTCGTCTGCATCCTGCTCAAAGGAGAACATGGCCTGGCATTCCGGGCCATTGCCAGCGCCACCGCCACTGCCGAGGAAAATCGGGTGCACAATAGTGCTGGTACAGCCTTCATTGGTAGTGATGGTAAGGGACACTTCCACCATGCCTGTTTCATCGTAAGTATGGACCGGGTTTTGCAGCTCGCTTGTGTTGCCATCGCCAAAATCCCAGAACCAATGCAGAATGGTGCTGTTGGCCACAAAGGAGGCATCAAAAAACTGTACCTGCCCGGGCACATCGGTTTCCATGACCTCAAAGTAAGCTTCGCAGAATTCGCCTCCGCCATCGCAGGGGGCATACTCATCCGGGCCAAAGCCTTCGCATTCGGCGTAGCAGTCGTTTTGGAAGACCAGCTCAATGCCATTCGGAAGCGTTACACATACCGGATCGTAAACCTGATAACAGTTGCAATCACCTGGATCATCGCACTCAAAGAATACAGATGAGTCATAGCCTTCGCATTCCGCAAAGCAGGCATTAGGGAAAGTAAGAATCTGTCCGGAAGGCGTCGCTACGCAAACCGGGTCGAAGACATCATCGCAGCCGCAGGGTACATCAATATCGCAGTCCACAAACTGATCGGGGCCGAAGCCCTCG
>CAZNHN010000489.1:0-3062 GCA_964572415.1 uncultured Phaeodactylibacter sp. | reverse complement strand
TGTATCAAAAGCAGCACCATCTACAGTGTACTCAAACATCATATTCACGGTGCCCTCCTGAATATCAGGCGTTTCATCATCGTTGTCACAGGCTGAAAAAGCAAGCGCGAAGACCGCGAGCAGCGTAAGGGTGGAAAATTTGAATTTCTTCATTGGTCGATTTTATTTAAATTTATTAAAAGTTGTTTTAGGTTCTACCGCAGATGGACCGTAATAGCGGCATTTGTAGTGTTCTGGTCATGATCATCAGCTTCTACCCGGAGCTCATAAGTGCCGGGCTCCAGGCCGTTGAGTGGGAACTCCAGCCGCACCTCGTGACGCAGCGCGTGTAGGTGTTGCTTTTCCACCAGAGTGGGCATACCATCTTCGGCAACGAGCCAGATGAAGTAGGTATGCAGCCCCAGGTTCTCGGAGAAGTCCACTTCTACCGGCATCAATCCCCCCACCGGCAAGACCGTGCCTGCAGCTGGGGCGAGGATTTGAATGTCGGGTTCCACTGTATCAATAATTGCTTCCTTTTGACAGCCCGTGAAGGCGATCATAAAAACCGGAAGCCAGGTTAGTTTTCGCATGATTTCAAAAAAAGTAATTGAGGTGAAGCGCCACTCTTGAGCGGGCTTCCACCAATCCTGTATTCCAATCCTGTTGCAGGGGCAGACTGTAAGTCACGCCCAGGTTGTAGCGTTGCCAGAACACCTCTGCGCCGGCATTGACCAGCCAGGCCTCCCCACCAGTATAGGTGCGGTAGTAGCCATTCTCAATGTCCCAGTCGGCCTGTTCATAGTAGAGCCCCAGGTTAGGCATCACGCTGACGCCACCAATCTGCTCCACCCGAAAGAGGCTCAACAGCCCGGCAAAGCGGTTGCCAAACTGATAGCCATTCTCACCGGCACCATTAAGGCGGTAGGTGGCATCCAGTAACAGCCCTGACCGCCCACTCCGTGCGGTATAATTGAGGTTGAACAAAGCGTCCCAGCTGCCCGTCCCCACCTGGAAGTTAGGGTTCACCACCTCGTTGGCGGCAGGTTGCTGAAACGCACCCGTTGGCGCTTTACCACCTATGCCCGCCACGACCCGGTGCCTGACTTTCTGTTGCAGGCTATCGCTATTGTCAAAAAAGGTATAGCTGAGCAGCCCGGTCACATCGCCCAGCCCGCTGACTGTTCGCGGCCCGTTGGCATCCTGCCGCAGATGGTAGGCATAGGGGAGCATTATCGTGGCCTGCAAGCGGGGATGAATTTCCCAGCGGCCACGAATCTCCAAGGTATTGAAGTATTCGTCCTGCGGCCTCGCCCCGGCATCAAAAGCCGGGTCCGCAAAGGTCCGGTAATGCTGATGCTGCCACCAGAACCCAACGAAGTGCCCACCCAAACTGGGCATCAGTGCCGCGTAGGAGGGCGACATGCTACAGCCACAGGCATCACAGCCCCAAACGGGTAAAGCCAACAGCAGCAACATGCCAATCCCAATAGATCGGAATAACATGAATGTAGATTTAGAAAAATACGAAGCTTACGCCTGTACGGGAGGCACACGTCTGAATGATCGCCACAGGCAGTCAATACAGACCGGCCTACCCGTTGGGAGCGTACATGAGGAGGCAGAATTGCCTCAAAGAGCGTATGGGCACTAGACCCGTGGAGGATGGAAAACCCCGGAGGAGAGCAGTTGTGGCCGCAGCGCTGTTGCCGGCGGCAGGGGGTTAAAGGAGTAGAGATCGCGCTCTACAGAAAGGACGTAGTGAGCCGGTAAAAAAGGCGACAAACCGGTACGCTGGTCTTCAACGACCGGCGCTTGTTCGCCGTCCTGCTCATGACCTATTACCGCACTCGTAACCTCTTGCACATAGCAGCGACCGCTGCACATGAGCTCGGGCTCGAAGCGGTTTTCGCAGAGCTCGCTGCATTGCAAGAAAAGTTTTGTCGGACGGCGGGCGAAGTGGTCAGCCCTGCCGGAGTGGTGCTCAAAAATCCGGGATAACCGAGGCTTAACAAAAATTAAATACCTTTAGCTCTGGCTCTGGCATCAAATTACCACACCTCAGCGTACATTCCTATTTTAATGGCAACCAACAACGACAGGATACTTGGCTACGATTTTGCCCGGGGTATCGCAATCATCGGGATGATCATTGTGAACTTCAAAACGGTCATGGTCGCCGAAAGCAGCGCTCCACTCTATCGGGCATTGAATCTGTTCTCCGGAAAAGCCGCCGCGCTTTTTGTGGTATTGGCCGGCATTGGCATGACCCTGATGTACGAAAGTGGCAAGCGCAAAAACAGCCCTGAAAAGCTAAGCAAGGTCAAATCAGACTTACTCAAACGGGCGCTATTCCTGTTTGTTACCGGGCTAAGCTACTACTTCATTTGGCCAGCTGACATCCTGCATTATTACGGCGTCTATATGACTATCGGGGTGCTTTTGCTTTCTGCCTCCACCCGCATCCTGCAGTGGATTTCACTGCTTATCCCATTGGGTTACATGGGCTTACTGATATTATTTGATTATGAGGCCGGCTGGGACTGGTCAACACTCGAATACCAGGACTTCTTTACTCCCTCCGGTTTTTTCAGACATCTGCTCTTCAACGGCTTTCATCCCGTTTTTCCGTGGGCAGCCTTTCTGCTGACCGGCATATGGGTAGGCAGAATAAACCTTAGAGATCAGAATAAGCGTACCCGCCTTGCGATAGCGGCATTGCTTACTTTCAACATTTTTACCGGCTTATCTGCTTTTTTGCAATCACAAACTGGTTATTTTCCGGTGCAGGAAGCTGAAGATTTTAATAGCCTGTTGAGCACCACTCCAATGCCTCCCACTGTTTTTTATATGTTCTCTGCTGGTGGTTTCTCTGTTTTTCTAATTACCATTGCCGTGCAGGTTTGCTTTGCCTACCCGGGGGCTCCATGGATCAGATACCTGGTAAGCACCGGTCAGCTCGCACTCAGCAACTACTTTTTCCATGTAGTGATTGGCATGGTTGCTGTGGAGCTGATTTTTGGCCGTTTGGAGCAGGCTTTTTCTATTGAATTTGCCTTTGGGTATGCCTTAGCCTTCAGTGC
>CAZNHN010000488.1:2581-3097 GCA_964572415.1 uncultured Phaeodactylibacter sp. | reverse complement strand
AATGGAAGTGGTCGTTGAGCTGCTTTGCATTAGCGCAGTGGCAAATAATCCAATGAACAAGGATGTGATAGGATTGCTAGTCACCTTAAAAACATCCGCTACCAGATCCTTGCTCATCAACTTAAATCCGCTGCCCAGCATTGATAACGATAGCAAGAATAGGGATAAAATAATTAAAACCAGAGTAATACGGTATGCTTTGGTGAGGATTGTCTTGTTGGTTGATTCCATGTGTTCAGGAGAATGAGGGGCGTGGAAAAAGGGGTTAAACGCTTGCTCAAAATAGGCTTTTTAGCTCGATTTTGATAGTAAATCTATCGAAAAAAAGAATGACCTTTTTGAAGAAGTAAGCTGAATGCCACCCTACTGAAAATAATCCCCCGGCTTTTTCCCAAAGCGCTGATCGTACACCTTAGTCAGGTAGCTGCCTGTGCTGTAGCCGGCCGCCTGTGCGACTTCATTGACGGTAGTAGAATCATAGAAGGTAGTACTACTCAACTAGAAGTGAAATTGTCC
>CAZNHN010000488.1:0-2517 GCA_964572415.1 uncultured Phaeodactylibacter sp. | reverse complement strand
TTAGCCAGTCCTGGCCGGCAGAAGTTGATTTGGTCTGGAATTCAAAATCCGGCTGGGCCAGTGGTGCAGTATCCGGCTCGGGGACTGCCTGCCGGGTTTGGTAGTTGCGGATGAGGTTTTCCATCCTGGCTTTGAGCTCATCCGGAGAGAAGGGCTTGAGCAGGTAGTCGTCCACGCCCAGGCGCAGGGCCTGTAGCTTGTCTTCCTCGGCAGACCGGGCGGTGAGCATGATGACGGGCAATTGTTGCCAGTCTGCATGGGCTTTTATTTTTTCAAGGAGGGTATAGCCATCCATCTCCGGCATCATAACATCAGAGACGATTAAATCAATATCCTGGACTTCAGCGCTCTTCGACTCCAGCCAGGACCAGGCTTCTGGCCCGTGGTTGGCCACCTGGCAGTGGTAGGTATCAGAAAGAAGCTCCAGGAGCAACTGCTGCATATCGGGATTGTCCTCCACAATCAGGACTTTCGGGTGCCCGCTTCCGTTGAGGGAGGCTGGGCGTTCGACCGTTTCCGGGGACGAAGGTGCTGGCACTGGTTTGGAAAGAAGTGGGTGTGCCGCTTTTTCGCCCTCAGCCCGCTTTGCTGGAAAAGTTAATACAAAGGTGGCTCCCTCGCCCCATTTACTATCTACAGTGATCGCCCCATTCATCAGTTCTGCCATCTCCTGAGATAACGCCAGACCAATGCCAGTGCCGCCCTCGGTCGCTATTTCTGTCTTCCGGGTTTGGAAGTACCGATCGAATATATGGGGAAGGTCCTCTCCGGGGATGCCCCGTCCGCTATCGGTAACCTCAATGACAAGGTTCCCGGCAGCTTGCCGGCTCCGCATCGTAATGGCCCCGTTTTTAGGCGTAAACTTGAGCGCATTGGACAGTAAGTTATTGATGATTTTCTCAAACCGGTTGCGGTCAATCAGGTAGAGGGCATCTTCCTCCAGTTCGCATTCCAACTGGTATTCAATATGCTTCAAATGGGCGCCGGACTCATAGGCTGCAAACAGTTGACGGCAAAATGCGGCAAGGGGGGTAGGCACTTCCTTTAGTTCAGCCTTTTTGGCTTCCAGTCTGGAGAGTTCGAGCAATTCTTCGATCAGCCGACTTAGCTTGCCAGCGTTGTTGAGTACTTTCTGCAGGCCCTCTTTTATAGATTGTGTCAGGGAGGAACCCTGGGCTTGAATTAGATGTTCCAGTGGTGCTTTGATGAGGGTCACCGGCGTGCGCAGTTCATGAGAAATGTTGGTGAAAAACCGGGACTTCAGCTCATCCAGCTGTTTCAGTTCTTCAGCCTGCTGTTCGATGAGTTTTTTGTCCTTTCGGATCTGCCGGGTGCGAAGCTTTACTTCGCGTTCGAGCCGCTTGGACTCCTGCTGTTTATTGCGTGCCCAGAGCAGCCCAAAGACAATAAACGGAAGGGCTAGCAGTAAATAGAACCAGGCTTGCTTGTAGAAGAATTCCCGGGCGTGGATGTCAATGGCAATGGGGTCGGTGGTCCAGTTGTTCCTAAAATCAGCCCCCTTGATCAGCAACCGGTATTTCCCAGCAGGCAGCCGGCTGATGTTGAGTTCCGGCTGTGTGCCCAGGTAGCGCCAGTCCTGGTCTTTGCCCTCGATCCTGTAGGCATATCGGTTATCCTGAGGCTCCAGGTAGCTGGAAAGCCCAAATTTCAGGTGTAAGTGAGGGTGCTCAGGGGCGATCTCGAGTACGCCCAGGTCATTTAGGTTCCGGTGCCGGACGACTTCGGTTTCAGATTTGGGATCGTAATAGCTGACCTCCGTCAGATAAATCCTGACCTCTTTTTCGGATTGGAGTTCGTTCTTCAGGGCAATAGGGTCAATAATACTAGCTCCTTCCCGGCTTCCAAACCACAGTTTGCCGTCCTCATCCTTGAAAGGGTCAAACCGCTCGAAGATGTCATAGGTCAGCCCATCTTCCTGATGAAAGCTGTTGAGTACCACACCTTCAGCAGAGACGAGGTTGATGCCGTATTCCGTACCCACCCAGAGGTCTCCCTCCTCGTCCTCCATAATGCTCATGACCGTGTTGCTGGAAAGCCCCTGCCCTTTGGTGATGACCTTGATCGTATTCGCCTCCGGGTCGTAGAGGTTGAGCCCTCCCAGCAGCGTGCCCAGCCATAAACGGCCCCGCTTGTCTTCCCAGATAGCCGTAAAACGGAAGTCTGAAAAGCCCTGCCTGGTGCCCAGCTTTTGGCTTTCCCCTTTTTCGATATCAAGTCTCCACAAACCGTCATTGGTGGGGATCCAAATCAGCCCATCGGAGGAAACCAGGATGTCCCGCACAAACCCTTTAAAACTTTGCTGAATTCCAGGGCCAAAGGATACTTTTTCCCGGGACTTTAAATCAAGGAAGTAAATCTTGGTCCTGTTGTATTGTATGATGGCAAGCTCGTCCCGAACGATGGCAAAGAGGGTCGACCGGTTTTCTAATGGAAAAGTCTTGCAATTCCAGGTTTTGGGGTCGACCTTTACCAGGTTGTTGCGGGAGATCATCCATA
>CAZNHN010000487.1:0-3161 GCA_964572415.1 uncultured Phaeodactylibacter sp. | reverse complement strand
ATAGACTTTTTTCATCTTTTTTATGGAGTTTTTCATTTCTGAAATTTCGTGCATCAGGTCAATATCGCGTACGCCAAACAAGCGGTTGATGGCATTGCTGCCGGCGTAGGTGGCGTTGATGACTTGGGTGGCTTCTATTTGTTGGCGTTGCTGAGTGTCTAAGTCAACGAGTTCTACCTGCCAGTGGTCTGACCGTGCTTCTGCCTGCTCTACTTTCGTAAAAAGCCGGGTTTCAACCTGCGGGGTCGCATCGAATAATTGCTGCCGGTAGTATTCGGCGATGAGCACGGGGTCAAAGGTGTATTCTGTAGTGGCGTAAAGGGCTTCCAGCCGGTGGAAATTGAAATAAGGGTGCTCCCGAACCAGTTCGCAACGGATATCGATGAAATTGCAAAAACGCTCAAACTGCGCATGGTCGGTAAAGGAGCCAAAGCGGTCGATGGCGTAGTACTTCTCGAACTCAAAGTTGATAAAATCCTGATGGTCAGCGGTAAAGCGCGCTTTGTTGTCGTCCGACATCCGGGCCGTTGCCACGCTTCGCGGATAGTGGTACCCGCTGTGCAGCCGCGCCTGATTGACGATAGAAGCCTTTTTTAGCAATACCTTTTCCTTCTCCACGAGCAGTACCCGCTGCCCCTGTTCCCGGAGAAACAGAGCCGCATATATGCCAAAAATACCGCCGCCGACGATAAGGAAATCGTACTGCTCCATATTTAAAATTGTGCCGCTATCTGTTTGAGCCCTTCGTAAAAGTCACTGTAATCATAACGCTGCAGGGCCTCATGGAAGTTGACCGTATGCTCCAATTGCTCCGGCTGGGAAGGGCCAATCAGTATGCCGCCTACATCCGGGCTGTGAAAGGCATAAGCCATGCCACAGTGGTTCATATTGGAGACCGCAGGGCGACCGGGCTGCTCATTGGCCGCCGCGAGTACTTCCTGCAAGGGCCCGACGATGGGGTGTGGCTTGTCTGTATCTCCGCCCCGTGCTTTCAAAGAACTGCCCTGATGATAAGCCGCCGCATCAAGCTTGATCCCCCCGGCATTCACCCCGTAGGTAATGAACCGGGGCTGCCCGTGGAAGGGCTTGTAGCGCCCATAGTCCGATTGCAGCAGGTTGTGCTTCATTTGTATACGGAAGTCGAAACCATAGGCTTCGTTCACTTGGGCATGCACCTCCGGATGACGGATACCCGACAGCCCCAACCGGTAGCCCAAATCCTGTGCGCGCTGAAAAGCCTCAAAGGTGGCTTCGATTTCTTCGGTTGCCTCCCGGTTATCCCAGTGGAGCATGAAGGTGTCGAGGTTATCCCCAAAGGCATAGCGGTACTCATCGAGCATGATGAGCAGGAAACTTTTGGACAAATTGCACTCCGGCGTACGCATATTATTGACACTCCCCACTTTCATCATCACACGGAGATCATTGATGCCGTGAGCATTGATCCATTGCAGGAGGATTTGCTCTGCCCGGCGAAAGTCTCCCGGATTTTTATTGATGGGATAGTTGGTAGCCCCATCCACCTCCCGGTAGCCCCGGTCGTAAAACTGGTCAAGGAGTTTAAAGGCGGTGGCGCGTTCGGTGGTCCACCCCCACATTGCAGTACCTAATATTAATGTCGGCGTGGTGCTCATGGCCGTCGTTTTTTGAGTTCGATCATGGAATTGATGTAGCGCTTGGCCAGAGGCAGAATTTCCACCCGGCTGCTGCTGATGTCATCGGTCCACTTGACGGGCAGTTCGTAAATACGCTTGTTGAGCCACTCGGCCGTGGTGAGCAGCTCCGTGGAAAAGAACCAGCCATCATTTTGCGCCCCGGCTTCGTGTAGCTCCGGGTACACCTCCCGCTTCAGCCATTTAAATCCGCACATGCCATCCGAAAAGCCCACGCCGAGATACGTTTTAAGCATCAGATTGAACACCCGGCTCGCCACTTCGCGCTTAAAAGGCCGGTTAACGACTTTGGATTTGGGGTGCAGGCGGGAAGCATAGACCACATCGTAATCCTCTTCAGCGATCGCCCGGTAGGCTTCCAGGAAGTGCGGCAGGTCAGTGGCCAGGTCAAGGTCCATGTACCCCACAATATCTGCTTTAGACTGCCCCCAGGAGGTCTTCAGTGCCAGCCCGACGCCGCGGCGGGGCACTTTAACGAAAGTAACTTCCGCGATACGGTTGCTGAGTTCCTGCGCGATTTCCAGGGTCCGGTCTGTAGAGCCATTGTCGGCAATGACGATCTGCCACTGCCCTTCGGTGGGGAAATGAGTTTTCAGAAAGGCATGCAACTGCTCTACCTGCCGGGCCAAAGTCGGCTCTTCGTTCAGTACCGGAATGGTGACGTCAAAGGTCTTCATGCGTACGGGATTGGTCAATAGCGGCGAAGATAAACAACTGCGGTTGTACAACTACCTGAATTTTGCGTTATTTGTAGTCCTCAACTCAATGATGATCATGAACAACAATTCTCACGTACAGCCCAAACCATTCTGGAAACGCCCTGAAGGCGTCACTGGCGCTGTTTTTCTGGGGGCGCTCCTCGTTGGTGGCGGCTACCTGCTCTACACGGCATTGCCGACCCTGATTGCTTTGGCACAAAATACGCTCTACCTGGCAGGCATGCTGGCTGTACTGGCTGCCATCGTTTATATGGTGCTCGACCCGCGGATGCGCAACCTCATCTGGTACATGTACCGCAGCGTGATGCGCTGGATTACCGGCATTTTCGTGGAGCTTGACCCCATTGGTATCCTCAAAAACTACGTGGAAGACCTCAAAAAGAAGGTCAAGCAGATGGAAAAGCAGATCAATATCCTGCGCGGGCAAATGCACAAACTGCGGGAGTTGATCCACAACAATAAAAAAGAGATTGAAGCCAACCTCCAACTGGCCAGCAAAGCCAAAGCCAGCAACAAGCAAACGGTGATGATCCTGAAGTCGCGCAAAGCCGGCCGGCTGAAGGACTCCAACGTCCGGCTGGAAGACCTCTACCAGAAAATGGAGGTACTGTACCGCGTGCTCACCAAGATGCACGAAAATTCGCTCATCCTTGCCGAGGACGTGAAGGACCAGGTTATGATCAAGGAGCAGGAGCGCAAAGCCATCCACGCCAGCCATGGGGCGATGAACTCCGCTATGAGCATCATGCAGGGCGACCCGGATAAGCGC
>CAZNHN010000486.1:0-3164 GCA_964572415.1 uncultured Phaeodactylibacter sp. | reverse complement strand
CCCAGAGGATCCAGTGATACAGGCGTCCCGGACTGTACCTCAATACTAAAGTCGTAGGAGGCAGCAGTGAGGCAATCGCCTCCTGAAGGCGTAAAAGTGATGTTATTGTTGCCGATATTAGCTACTCCGGGATCGAAAGCACTTCCGCTCACCCCCGGCCCCGACCAGGTGCCTGGCACACTGGGGCTAGTGGTTAAGGAGATTGCTGGCTCAGTATTGCAAAAAGGACCGGTGGGGCTCGTCAGGGTAATGGCTTCGGCAGGGTTTACGGTGACCGTTACGTCAGCGGTATTAGCACATTCCCCTGGATTGGGCGTAAAGGTAAGCGTATGGGGCCCCGGACCGGCATCGGGTGCATCCGGGTCGAAGGTATTGCCGGTGACGCCGGGGCCGGACCAGGTGCCATCAATACGTTTACCGGAAGGTTGAAATCAGCTTGTGTTTCGCATAAAGGGGGCGGCACAAGCACGTTGGGGTTTGTTGCTGCCGTGACGGTAATGGTGGTCGATGCCGGAGAGGCACAAGTGCCAAGGTCGGGGTTGAAGGTAATGTCGTAAGGCCCGGAGCCGATGGAGGGGTCAAAACTGTTTCCGGCTACGTTAACGCCGGGGCCGGACCAGGTGCCGGAAATGCCGCTTATATCGGTAGGTAAGCTGACTGGGGCATCCGCTTCGCAAATATCGGGGAATGAAGGCAGAGAATAAGGAATTGACGTATTCTCTACGATTATGTCGTCAAAAGTATATTCCTCTTGATTAGCTTGATTACCAGCCGTAATCCTTATTTGTAACGTATTTCCCGTGATATTTCCCTGAATGGCTGTACCTGGAATATTATTCTCCCCACATACATATCCATTCACAGCAAAAAGCGTCCACGCCCCTCCATTTACAGCATATTCTACAGTCATCTGGTCATGCCCATTATAGGCACCTACCGGGTCTGTACTTGGAGCACTGGGAAACCCACATTCATAGGACGTGCCACTATCTAGATCCAGGCTCACTCTGGCTTCCACACACCCATAAGAGCTAATATCTATTGTAGTTGTAGTCAGAATATTCTGATTATTCCCACCTGGTCCACTCCCCTCATCTGTACAATTGAATCCTTCAATATCGTTAACTAAGAACTCACCGTTAAAAACTCCCCAGTAATTTTGTCCCATATTAATCGTTCCATCATCACAATCATTATACACAGTAGTCCACATGGCCGAATTCTGAGTACCATTCGGATAACTTGAGAAGTCTTCCTGCCAAATGATCTGCCCATGCAGACTTGGGAATGTTCCAATAAATAAGACGATGATAAAAAAGGGATTGCGCAGTGTATTTCCTTCACCTATCAGCTTTCGCCGAACACTAAAAGTCATGCTCTCCATAGTCAAGATTAGCCCTTCGCACAAAGGAAGGAGGTCAATGTATGCAGTAATAAATCGGGGTGTCGTTGCTTTCAAAACAGCCTTACAAAAATAGGCATTAATCGCAAGCCCCACAGCCCACCCGGTGTTAACTACAAATTAATTAACGAAAGTCGGGACAAACAACCTGCTGCCCCTTTTTGAATGTCCGCAGTTTTCCTTACCTTAAAAACGAAATACACTGGTGCATTTCAGTAGATATTTTTTTGTTTTTCAAGGTAAAAACTTACCTTTGCATCCGCTTTTTACTGAATGACGCAGGGTCAGGCAAAAGAGCTGGTGCTGTTAAAAAGCCAACTGACATGGATCCGCTAATCAATTTTTCAATCCCTTTACGTGGATTGCACGAAGGTATCCATCAATTTGACTTCCAGATTGATCGCGCGTTCTTCGACGCATTCGAAAATGCCCCCATTGGCGAAAGCCAGATTCAGCTCGACGTTGAACTGAACAAACGCCCCGGGCTGCTGACTATCCACTTCGACTTTGAAGGGACGGTTAAGACCGAATGTGACCGCTGCCTGGCTCCAATCAGCCTGCCCATTGAGGGCGACCAACAGCTGATTGCCAAAGTCAGCGAACTCGTCGAGAGCGGCGTCGTTCAAGATGAAGACGACCCGGACGTAATCTTTATCCATCCGGAGCTGCCTAAGCTTGACCTCGCACCTTTCGTGTACGAGTACCTCTGCCTGGCCCTCCCGATGATTAAGATTTACGACTGCGACTCAGATTCGCCACGCCCCTGCAACGATGAGATGCTCGACCGCCTCGGCGCTGCAGAGGACCTGACCGAAGAGGAGCCTGCGACCAATCCGGTCTGGGACGAATTGAAGAAACTGGGCAACAACAATTAATAAATTCAGGGCTGTAATGCCTTTCAAAACGTTATAACGATGGCACATCCTAAGAGTAGAATCTCGAAGCAGCGTAAGCACAAGCGCAGAACGCACAAGAAAGCGAAGATGCCGAACATTGCTACCTGCGCAACGACTGGTGAAAAGCACCAACTGCACCGCTCGTACACCGATCTTGACGGTAACGTGTACTACCGCGGCAAGATGCTCATTAAGGCAGATATCGAAGAGTAACAAGCCTGGGGTTGTAAGCCCCTCTGGCTTTTTCTAAGCAATACCGTAGAGCTCCCATCCGAATGACGCGATGAGGAGCTTTATTGGTTTTACCTATACCCACTATGAAGAAGATCATTCAAACCGACAAAGCGCCTGCACCGGTGGGCCCCTATAATCAGGCGATTATCCACAGCGGCACGCTTTACATTTCCGGGCAGATTGCCCTCGACCCCGCAACGGGCGAGCTGGTGACCGGCGATATCGAAGCCGAAACACGCCGGGTCATGGAGAACCTCCGCGCTATTCTGGCGGAGGCCGACCTGACCTTCGAGGACGTCATCAAATGCAGCATCTTCGTTTCGGATATGAACAACTACAGCCGGATCAACGAAGTGTATGCCACTTATTTTGATGAAGCAACCGCCCCCGCCCGGGAGTTGGTGGAAGTCGCCAATCTTCCCAAATTTGTCAATATTGAAATTTCTGCTATCGCGGCATTTGACTAAAACCTACGCTATGAAGACTGCACTCCCCCTATTTGTATTCGCCTTGCTGCTGTACAGCTGCAATCCTAAATCCGGCACTTCTTCCACGGCACCTTCAGAAGAATCAGCCCCCCAAACGGAAGAGGAACTGGCCAACCGTATGATCACAAAAGTCAAGCGCATCGT
>CAZNHN010000485.1:0-3174 GCA_964572415.1 uncultured Phaeodactylibacter sp. | reverse complement strand
CACGTCCTTCGCTTTGCTTGCGCATAGTGTTCTAACTGGAGTGGCGACTGCTATATCTTGCAGCTATGACAAATGGTTGTTGTTGAAAGACCTAGAATCTAATGAAATTTTGGTTTAAATGGATTGCCATAGGTTTTCTATTTGCAGCGATCGTCCTGTTTTTAGGACTTTTTATTTATAAGTATTTGTCAAGAATATACTTGGCAAAAAAAGTACCCGCCACCAGGTCAATTAGTCGATGTTGAAGATTCTGATTCTAAGAGGCTTCGTCCACGCAAACTGCACCTGCATTGTGAGAGTGAAGGAGATGTGACAGTTGTATTAGAAGATGGGCTAGGTCCGATTGGCTCACTAGGTAGCTAGCCAGACACGGTAGCATGATAAGGACGTTAGACCGCAAGCAACGCCTAGACGACCGCGAAGCGTTCCGGAGGGATTCTCGCCCTAGTAGCAACCTCGCCAAATGGGTTCGGCATCCGCCCAGCGATCGCCACTCCGACCCCTCAGTACGATAGAAGCCAGCCCTGAAGTATCCACATTGCAACGCAAGATGGGTCAATGCCCATGATTTGGTGATGCGGTCGCCCAACGGTTGTGATACGTTACTCACTGAATGAAGTTTGCTCTTCCAGTCCTTGGCTGTCTGCTCAACTGGTTTTTGAATATCCAGTTGAATTAGAGTTGTTCGCGGATCTAGCACATGTAGCTTAAACCCCCAAACGTCTGAGGGGATGCTGAGCCACGGCTATGAGGGGGTGTGGGAACTCTCGAAGCGTCTGGTGAATACGATGGGCTGGTCGGCGACGGCGGGCGCGGTGGACAATTGGGTCTATGAGGATACCAATGACACGTTCATCAAGGATGAGGAGATGTGCCAGCGCCTCCTGAATCTAAACCCGAATTCGTTCCGCAAGATGGTGACGACGCGGCTGGAGGTGAATGGTCACGGCTACTGGGAAACCTCGGAGGAAAATCTCGACCGCCTGCGCCAGCTCTACCAAAAAGCGGAAGACCGTATTGAGGGTGTTGAATAGCCTGCTCGCCTAGATTTCCGCCGTTCACTTACTTTACTCCCAGCGCCCTTCTGTCAGTCGGGGGCTTTTCGCGTTTTCGCACAATCTATTGGCACTGCTACTATCCAGATGTTAGAGTAGGCATAGTTTGACTTTGCGACTGAAGAAACTGTGGAGGTCAGTCTACAGTATAGAGATACTTATGATTTCCGCGGCAAGCTCGGAGCTTATGTGCTTTGTTTGTCTAGAACTACAACTCAAGTGCTTTTAAAACCATGTATATCGCATCACTCATCTTTGCAATTTTAGCTCCTATTTTGGGATATTTCGGACTAGGGGCAGAAGGGTTGGCTTGTGGGGTAAGCATAGATATCGTTATTCTCGCTATAACGATCAAAATCGCTAAGTAAATAGGATCTTCGGAGAGGTGGTGGCGTCGAACGGCTCCGGAACGAGGATCGCGAGAACGGTAGGCGGCTGGGAATACATACTGCCAACCCCACTCACGCTGTGCATTGGGATATTTGCGAGCCAGGGCATCGGGTAGTTCGACTTCACCGTAGCCGTCGAGCAGTTCGCGATCGTGAGCGAGCTTGGCACTGGCGATTTGCTGTTGGAGAGGAGGGAGCAGCGATCGCGGTAACATCGTCACGCGATCCTTTTTGCCTTTGCCGTCGCGAATAACAATCTGACCGTAGTCGAAGTCTACGTCCTTGACTCGCAGTCGCAAGCATTCGGTTAGGCGCATCCCAGTACCGTAGAGCAAGCGAATAACCAAGCCTTCAGCACCATCACCAACATGCGCGAGGATGGCTTGGACTTCCGCCCGCGAAAAAACAGTCGGCAGACGCTTGGGGCGTTGCGGTCGCTCGATGCCTTCAATGTCAGGCAAGTTGAGGCGTAGAACCTGTTGATAGAGAGAGAGGAGGGCACTGAGGGCAACGTTTTGCGTGGAAGCAGCAATCTTTTTATCGACGGCAAGATGGGACAGATAAGCTCGTATTTCTGGCGCTCCCATCTCTCTGGGATGGCGCTTCTGGTGGAACCGGATAAAGTCTCGGATGTAATACAGGTAGGATTTCTCGGTTTTTCGGCTGAGGTGCCGAAAGCGCGCGACCTGGCGCACGCGGTCGAGGAGTTTGGGGGGCTGCGGTGCTTCCATCGCTTTGGCTGCGGTAAAAGTCCCCAAATAGGGGTGTTGCCAAGCACGTGCGGGATAACACCCATGATACCGGAGTTATCCCGCACGTGCTTGACAACACCCTGCTAAGGGGAGTTATCCTGCACCTGCGGTCTAATATATAGTTATACTGAAGATTTTTGGATAATATTCCTATAAGGGTGATTAGATGGATGAATTCTTAAGAAAAACATAATTTGGGGTGTTATATGGAAAAAATCGGTATAATCTGTAGTTAGAGGTTCAAGTATATAGACCTTAGACATAGTGATAAGAATTTCTATGACGTTTCTTTTTGAGAGTATAGGATAATGACTGCCCAGCCTGGTTGACTAACAAAAAATAAATTTATTTTTCGGGTCGTGCCTGATGTTGATTTCCACATCACTCGTTCCCCTCGATGAAGTCCTGACATTACCTAAAGCTGACCTCACCTATGAATATCTAGATGGGAAGGCAATTCCAAAACCATCTCCCAACTTTCGCCATTCTTGTAGCCAAAAGAAACTCCTATTTTTACTCGAAGCTTGGGGAGCCGCTCAGGGCTTTGTTCAACCTGAATGGGGCGTTAGACTGCAACGCAATGGCAACAATTGGGTTCCCGTGCCGGATTTACTCTATATCTCCTTTGAACGGCTGTCCCCTGATTGGAATGAGGATGCTCTCTGTCCCGTTGCGCCGGAATTAGTCGTAGAAATTGTCTCACCGGGTCAATCCTTTGGGGCGATCTACACGCTGAACTCGAACAAATTTTTCACGCTTTCTGGGGTCTTTTCCCAGTCAGCGGCAGGAATCTTGATGCCGCCTATCGTCATGTTCTCTTCCATGTCCCCCAGTTTACACCATCCCCCCTGAATGGTTACGATTTTAGTATTATCATAAATAGGATTTTAAGCAAACCAGAAGCGGAATGAGTTTAAGAAGCAAACCTAACATTAAGATTCTACCCGGAAAGGATTCACAATCCTTAGACCATCAATC